>JBFMGU010000272.1:0-14061 GCA_040752415.1 Myxococcota bacterium | reverse complement strand
TGTTCCCGGGCGGGAAGGGCGGGGCGGACCCGGCGCCAGTGGCTTCAACGTCGTCATCACCGGGCGGGAACAGCGCGGAGGCCCGACCAGGCCCTTCCCCCGACGAGCCCACCGAGGGTGGCGGCGGTGGCAACGCGGTGGGGCGCGCGGTGCCGCTGGTGGCGGTGGCGTTGGTGGTGCCGGTGGTGATCATCGTCGTGGCGGCGGTGGGCGGGGCCACGGCGGGCGGCGTGGGGACGGCGGTGTACTTCTTCATGAACCCGCCCAATCCCAACGGGACGGACATCTCTGTGGATGCGCGCAACCTGCGCAATTGATGGGGCGTGATGATGCAGCAACGTGCGCTTCTGCTGGGTGTGCTGCTGGGCGCCGGGTGTCAGCCCGCGGCCAGTGTCTCCTTGGACCTGGACAAGGAGCCCACGGTGCCGCCGCTGGAGACGTTGATGATCGTGGTGCGCAAGACCAACGGCGACACCCCGTACGTCTACGGTCCCATCAAGCTCAGTGAGCAGTCGCAATTCAAGCTGCAGACGGAAGTGCCGCCGGACACGCGCTTCTTCATCGACGTCACCGCGTGCGAGGACCCGGACAGCTGCCAGGGCGAGCTGATCGTGGCGCGCGGCTGCACCGAGACCATGGTGCTGGAGAAGGGCGAGTCGCGCAGTGAGCACATCCAGCTCTTCCCCAACCAGGGAGAAGCGGACCTGGAGCCCATCCCGGGTCGTGCGGGCACGGACATGCCGGAGCGCGGCTGCCCGCCCTACGGACCGCACACGCGTCCCGCCGACGGCGGCTGATTCCTGGAAATGCCGTGACAACGGTTCCCGGTGAGGTTTGCCCCGTAGCGGCGAGTGAGCCTGACACCTGCGAAGTGATGGCCCTTGGGCCGCGGAATCGCAGACAGGAATGGCTGCGCCACGGTCCATTGGCCTCGCTTCGAAAACCAATGCCCCCAGGGATCATGAAATCAATGGCTCAATTCCGTGGCGCAGCCATTCCTGTCTGCCATTCCGCGGCCAAGGGCCATCCTCTCCGCGGTCAACCCGAGTGGGAACCGCGGTAAGCTCAGCCCGCGCTGGGGGCTGGTGACGTCGTCCCGGGCGACTGCTGCTGCTCCGGCTGCGCCGGTTTCTCGTCCTTCTTGTTCATCATCTTGCTCAGGTCGGGGAGCGAGAGGAACTTGGCGAAGGGCAGGCTGGGCCAGATGAACAACCCAATGGTGACGACGATGGCCACGATGGCAATGCCCACCGTGGTGAACTGCAGGATGCGCCACTGCTCGGCGGACACCGTCACGTTGCCGGGGATCTTGATGCCCAGCGGCAGGTTGTCCGGCGTGGAGCTCCACAGGATGGCGGCCACCAGCGCGGCGCCCAGCGCAAACGCACCGGCAATCCACGCCCAGGGCTGACTCACGAACGTGGAGAAGAACTCACCACCCGGCAGCACGCTGCTCTTCTTGGCCGGCGGAGGCGGGGGCGGCTGCGCGGCGTTGCCCAGCGTGCCGGTGGGCTGCCGGTTGGGACCCGAGCCCACGTTCACGTCCATCCGCACCGTGAGCCCGTCCTGCACGGTGACCTCACGAATCAGCGGCGCCCCACCCTCGCGCGTGACCTGCACGCGGTGCGGCCCGGCGGTGAGGTTGTCCACGCGGACTGGCGTCTTCCCGGCGGGCTGACCGTCCACCAGCACGTCCGCGCCGGGCACGTCGCTGTGAATCTCCAGCGCGCCAACCCCCGCGCTCGGCGAGGCGGGTGGCAACTCCGTCGGCGCGGGACCGGGCGTGGGCGCGGGAGCGGGCTGCGCCTGGGGCGGAGGCGTGGGTTGCGCCACGGGCGGGGGCGGCTCGGCAGGCTGGGCGGCCGGGGCTTCCCCCGACGGGAGCGCGGTGGGCTGCTCCTGGCCCCACGCCGGGGCGGCGGTCAGCCACAGCGTGCACAACAGGGTGAGCGGGAGAATCTGCCGAGGTGTGGTCATCATGGCCACAGCGCTTTAGGCACAAAGTCCAGCTTGTCACAAGCAATGAGATGGAACTCCACGCCCTCCCGCACGCCCTCCACGGCGGAGCGATGCGCGCGCGCTCCGTGCAGGTGGCCGTAGACGCAGAGCCGCGCGCCGGACTCGCAGATGAGGCGGCTGAAGTCCGTGTGGCTGCCGTTGGCGGCGAAGGGCGGGTAGTGCACCGAGACCACCAGCGGCCGTCCCGCCGCCAGCTTCTTCCCCGCCTCCAGGCTCATCTTCAGACGACCAATCTCGCGCTCGTAGATGCGCCGGTCGTCCTCGGTGAAGTCCAGCTGCCCGGGCGCGGCCCACAACCGCGTGCCGCAGACCACGTACGCGCCCAGGTCCACGGCGTCGTTCTGCAGCGCCTTGCAGGACGGCGGCAGCGCCGCGCGCACGCGACCAATGGCCTGCCACCAGTAATCATGGTTCCCGCGACACAGGATCTTCGTCCCCGGACGCGCGCCCAGCCACTGGAGGTCCAGGTCGGCCTCCTCCAGCTTCAGCGCCCAGCTGATGTCGCCGGGGACCAGCACCACGTCGTCGGGACGGACCAGGGCGTCCCAGGCGCGCGCCATCTTCTCCGTGTGGCCCACCCAGTTGGGGCCAAACACGTCCATGGGCTTGTTGGAACGGTGGGAGAGATGCAGGTCGCTGATGCCAAAGAGCGCCATCCGCACCTCAGTGCGCCGTGATGCGGTGCTCCACCTCACCGGCGGAGAAACGCACCTCCGCGGCCTGCGGGAGCTTCTTGCGGACCGTGAACACGTTGCCAAACGCGCGCGCGCCCGCCGGTGCCTCGTCGGAGAAACGCGGACCCTGGGCCTGCGCGTCGGCGGGCGCGATCATTCCCAGGTTGCCTTCCACCTCCACGCTCAGGCCCATGGGCACCGCGTCGCAGGCGCCCTGCAGCGGGTCCGGGCTGAGCGCGCGGTTGTAGAGCCGACATTGCGCCTCCGCCTCCTGCCCCGGCGCCAGGCCCTGGTCACACGCCGCGCAGGTCACCTCCATGCTGGTGGGGCTGGTCACGCGGATGGGGAACACATCACGACGGATCACCCCGCTGGCTGTCTCCACCTCCACCAGCAGGCGCGTCTCGCCGGCTTGGTGCGCGTCGACGGAGACGCGACAGCGTCGGTCCTCCTCCACCGGGTCCTGCTGCGCCACCACGCAGATGCTCTCGTCCTCGCAGCCGGCGGCCATGCCCACAATGGGTTCATCCTCCACGCACACCTGGCCGCGGCCGCAGATGGCGCTCTGCCGCTGGACGAAGATGGTGATCTCGAAGGGCTGGTGCTCCACCGGCAGGCCGGGCATGGCCATGGAGATCTCACCGCGCTCCCCGTTGTTGAGGCCCTCGTCCGAGCCGGTGAGGCAACCCGCCAACAGCCCGGGCATCACGCAGGACATCAACAGGGACGAGCGCATGGATGCCTCCGAGGAAAACGCGCAGACGCTGCGTGCGCCCGCGGTTCATGGTCAGAGCGTAATGCCGCGCGCGCGGGTTTCAACAAACCGCCCCGGGGAAAACCGCGCGTGGGTGGAAGACGTGGGACGGGATCAGTGGCCGCCGCCGCAGCGGGCCTTGAGGAAGGACTTGAGCCGGTTCTGGAAGTCCCCCGGGATCTGCTTGAGCAGCATGAGGCGCGTGGCATCCGTGGCCACCTTGAAGCTCTTGAGGAACGACGCGCACGGCGGGCAGTCATCCAGGTGCGACTTCATCAGCGCCGCCTCCTCCGGCGGGAGGTTGCCGTCCACGTAATCGCTGAGAACCGCCGCCGCTTCCTGACACGTCGTCTTCATGCGTCCTACCGCCCCCGTCCAGCCCAGGCTGCGGGCCTTCCTCGGACCCACCCTGGTTTGCCCTTATCGGCTCACATTGCCCACAAAAGATGCTTGCCCACGCGCGAGGTTTCAACTCGGGCGCGGGCGCCTCACTTCTGGTGTTCCTTGTCCAGGTGCTCACGCAGCGCCAGGCGGGCGCGGTGGAGCCTGGACTTGACCGCGGGGATGGAGAGACCCATCACCTCGGCAATCTCCTCGTTGGAGAGGCCGTCCACCTCCCGCATCAGCAGCACCACGCGGTACTGCGCCGGCAGCATGGCCAGGCCTTCTTCCAGGCGCTTGGAGAGCTGCTTGTCCGCCACCAGGTCATCCGCGCTGCGGGCCCAGCCGCCGGGGATGTGCGCGTGCACGCCGTCCTCGCGGAAGGTGGGCAGCATGTCCTCGATGACGTTGAGGCTCTCCCGCTTCTGCTTGCGCAGGCGCATCAGCGCATTGTTGGCGGTGATGCGGTACAGCCAGGAGGTGAAGGCGCTATCCCCGCGGAAGCTGCTGAGCTTCTGGAACGCGTTGAGGAAGCTGTCCTGCACCACCTCCTCGGCGTCCTGCGGGTTGCGGAGCATGCCCAGGGCCAGCGCGTAGCTCTTGGCGCCGTGGCGGGAGACCAGCTCCTCGAACGCTTCGTACTCGCCCTTCTGGGCGCGCTGGACCAGGGCCCAGTCCTCCTCGCGCTCCTTGCGACGCTTGGCCTCCGCCGCGGAAGGGGAGGCGACGGCGGCCGAGGCGCTGGCTGATTGGGAGCGGACATCCGTCACGACGTGAACTCCTCGAGGCCCCACGTTGGAGAGGGGCGGCTGTCTATCCCCGACCACCCGGCCGCGTCAAAGGTGTACCGAGCGCCGGCAGCCACGCCCGCAGCGGAAGCACCTCCATCTGGTCCGCCAACGCGCCCATCACGGAGCGGATGGCGGAGATGCGCGTGGACAGTGGCGTGGCCAGATCCCGCTGTCGGGAGACCAGCTCCGGCGCCAGGCCGTCCGAGGCCTCCGCGAAGTCCAGCGCGTGCAGCTCCAGGTTGAACGGACCGCCCACGCGCGTGCGCCACGACGTCAACACGCGACGGATCAGCGCCGGGTACATGGGAATGAACGTGCCAATCAGCGGCAGGCCCAGCGGCCCGGACACCGCAATGGGCAGCTCCCACAGGCCACGCGCGGACTCCCCGGGGCGGGCGGGACGGGCCAGCTCCTGCGCGGCGGGGACGTAGGGACGACGCGGGCCGGTGAACTGTCGCGGGTCTCCCACGAGGGACCGGCTGGGTGAGCCGCGCACGCCGTACGCCACGATGGCCGCGGCGCGGGCCAGGAAGTAGGGCCAGCTGGGGAAGATGCTGCTGTCGTAGCGGTGGCCGGTCGACGCCACGGCGTCCAGCAGCGACTCATTGAGATTGTAGCCGGGCGCGCGGAAGCCCAGGGGGCGCGTGCCGGTGACCTTCTCGATGGCCTCCACGGCGGCCACCAGGTCCGCGCGCATGGCCTGCGCGGTGAAGTGGGTGAGGCGGTAGTCGTGGCTGAAGGAGTGGCTGGCGATCTCGTGGCCGTCGTGGGCGGCCTGGCGGATGAGGCGCGCCACGTCGGGATCCGAGAGGTCCTGGCCCACGGTGAAGAGCGTGGCGCGGATCCCGTGGGCGGCGCAGGCCTCCAGGAAGCGCGGCAGCGCGCGCGTGAGCAGGGGGTCCGGCCCCGACGGAGCGGGGAGCCCGTGGATGGCGTGGTAGTGGCGCACGCCGTCCAGGTCCACGGTGACTGCGGCCAGCGTCATGACGGTCTCCCCATACACCCAGGTACCGCGGGCGGAGGAGAACTTCTTGCAGACAGGTCCCCCCGCGTGCGTTTATGACAGGTGCCATGGCACGCGCCCGTCCTGAGGAGGCCGCCAAGAGGCCCGTCCTGTATCAGGTGTGTCGGGCGGGGGACCGCTTCGAGGTGGGCGACGGCCCCTTTGACCTCTCCCGCCTCAAAGCCCTGATCCTGGGCCGCGGCGCGGAAGGCGGCTACGACGCCCGCGCCACCGAGGACGTCATCCGCGTGGACGACCCGTGGATGAGCAGCCGCCACGCCTCCATCCAGCGCGACGTGGGCGGGGGCCGCTTCCTCCAGGACGAGGGCAGCACCAACGGCGTCATGGTCAACGGCAAGCAGGTGGACCGGGTGCGCCTGGAGAACGGGGACCTCATCGAGACCGGTCGCACGTTCTGGCTCTACCTCACGCTGCCCATGGAGCCCGCGCCGCCCGTGGAGCCGGCCGAGCTGGGACGGATGGCCAGCTGGAGCCCCTCGCTGGCGGAGCAGCTCACCGCGCTGCGCAAGGCCGCGGAGGGCACCGACCACATCCTGCTGCTGGGCGAGCCCGGCGTGGGCAAGAGCTTCGCCGCCAAGGTGGTGCACGAGGTGAGCGGCCGGCCGGGTCGCCTCGTCACGGTGGATTGCGGCGCGCTGGCCAAGGAGCGCATGCCCAACGAGCTCTTTGGCGCCCAGGACGTGCGCGCCGGTGCGCTGGGCATCTCCACGGGCGGCACGCTCTTCCTGCACCGCGTGGAACACATGCCCATGGAGCTGCAGGCGGCCATCTCCGGCGTGCTGGAGACCTCACGCGTGGCGCCGCTCAACGGTGGTCGCGCGGTGCCGGTGGACCTGCGGGTGGTGGCCAGCGCGGAGACGGACCTGGAGGCGGCGGCGCGCAAGGGCCGTTTCGCCCGCTCCCTGCTGGACCAGCTCAGTGCCCTGGTGGTGACGCTGCCGCCGCTGCGGGATCGTCGGGAGGACCTGGGCCTGCTCATTGACGCGCTGCTGGCGCGGGCGGGTGGTGCGCGGGCGGTGAGTCGGGACGCGTGCCGGGCGCTGCTCAACTACCGCTGGCCGCGCAACATCCGCGAGCTGTCCAAGGTGCTGGAAGGCGGCGCCATCCTGGCCGGTGACGACGAGCACATTGACCTGCGGCATCTTCCCGGCGTGATTGCGGGTCGCAGCGGCGTGTCCTCCGCAAACAACGCGGTGCACATCACCGGCGAGGTGAACACCGTGGCGGCGTACGAGATGCCTCCCGTCGAGAACACCGACCCCGGGCAGAGCGAGGAGATGGCCGCGGTGGAGCCCACCAGCCGCGTGCCGTTCCCGGAGCCGAGCCGCGTGGTGAAGAAGAAGGCGGCGGCAACCTCCGTGCGACAGCCACGCATCAGCCGTGACGGCGTCGACGAGCGCGAGGTGGTAGCGGCGCTGAAGCGCGCCAAGGGCAACGTCATCCAGGCGGCGCGGGCCATGGGGAAGGCGCGCGCGGACTTCCAGCGTCTCATGGAGGAGTTCGGCCTGGACGCGGAGCAGTTCCGGTAGTTTCCCGCTCCGTTCAGGAACCGCTCGTCCGGGCTGAAACCCACTGGGCCACCTGTCGCGTGTACTCCCGCAGGTCCTCCACACCTCGTGCTGCGGCCGCGTGGAGATGCTGCAGGTTGATCCGCGCGTAACCGTGGGCCACCACGTTCCTCAATCCCACCGCCTGGCTGAGCGTCTGCGCGAGCGCTTCCGTGATGACGCCATGTTCCGCCAGCCGCTTGAATCCCTCGGCCAACGTTGCCGCCGGGGGCCAACCCTCGTCGGAGATGATGTGGCTGGCGATGTCTGCACAGACCTGGACTGACAGCATCAGGTTGAAGGCAATGATCTCCTGGCTGTCCTGGTTCGCGGGGAACGCGGGCGCGGCAGGGAGGTAGTGCTCGTCCACGCGCGCGATGCGTCGGGCCAATTCCCCCAACTTGAGCGTGATGACGTCGGCGTCAACCACGGGAGCGGCCACTTTCCGCAAGGCGCGAGAGGTACGCGTCCCGCATCCGTTCAAACCACGGGCGTTCCGTCTCCAGCGTGGTCCACGCCTGGCTCCTCCACCGCGCCTCTTCACCGGGGCGGGACTGGTAGACCAGCACGCCCTCGCGAGTGATGGCCTTCAGCAGCGGGTAGCCGGCCTGGTCCAGGTCGACGACGTCCGCTTGTCTGCCCAGCAACGCGCCCAGCTCCAGCGCCAAGGCCACCGTGTCCAGGTCCCGACCGCGCACGGCCACGTCCACGTCGGAGTCGCCCCGCGCCGTACCACGCGCCTGGGAACCGAACACCAGTGCCAGCCGCACCCACGGGCGCGCCGCGAAGAACGTGGTCAACTGGTGCCGCAGCTCGGGATCCATGCGCGCATGATATCCGTCGGACGCGACCTTCACACCACCTTGATGGGGCCGGCGCTCTGGCGGTCGAAGAACTGCCGCACCACCGGGTCCTGCGACTTCAGCACGTCGTCACGCGGGCCAAACGCGCGCAGCTGTCCCTCCCACAACATGCCGATGTTGTCGGCGATGCGCGCGCAGCTCTGCACGTCATGCGTGATCACGATGAAGGTCAGCCCCAGCCGCTGCCGCGTGTTGACGATGAGCTCGTCGATGGCCGCGCTGGTGACGGGGTCCAGGCCGCTGGTGGGCTCGTCGAAAAGCACGATCTCCGGTTGCAGCACCAACGCGCGCGCCAACCCCACGCGCTTGCGCTGTCCACCGCTGAGCTGGTCCGGCCTGCGCTCGCCCAGTCCCGGCAGGCCCACCTCCGCCAGCGCCGCCTCCGCGCGCACGTACTGCTCCTCCCGCGTCAGCGACGTGTGATGGCGCAACGGGAACGCCACGTTCTGCGCCACCGTCATGGAATGGAACAGCGCGCCGTCCTGGAAGAGCATCCCGAAGCGCTGGCGGATGCGCATCAGCTCGGTGCGGCCCATGGTGGTGACGTCCATGCCGCCCACCAGCACGTGGCCCTCGTCGGGGCGGAGCAGGCCCACCAGCAGCTTGATGAGCGTGCTCTTCCCCGTCCCGGACGGACCCACGATCACCGTGGTCTCACCGCGCGGCAGTTTCATGCTGACCTTGTCCAGCACGGTGAGCGAGCCAAAGCGCTTGGACACCTCCACCAGCTCGACAATGGGCTCGTTCACAGCAGCCCCCCGTAGAACGCCTGGCTGATGAACAGGTTCACCACCGCGCCCACCATCATGCTGCGCACCACGGCCATGTTCGCCGCCGTCCCGACGGAAGCCGGCCCCCCCGCGGCGTCGAAGCCCTGCCAGCACGCCATGCTGCCGGTGAGCGCGCCAAAGGCCAGGCCCTTCACCAGCGCGGCCAGCAGGTCCGTGACGGAGATGTTCTCCAGCGCGCGCGTGATGAAGCTGCCGGGGTCCACACCCAGCTGCAGCGTCGCGGTGAGGTAGGCCGCGCCCAGTCCCGCCAGCAGGCCCGCCCCGACGAGAAGCGGCGTCACCACCAAACACGCCACCATGCGCGGCGCCACCAGGTAGCGCATGGGATCCACGGACATCACCTCCAACGCGTCGATCTGCTGGCCAATGCGCAGCGTGGCAACCTCCGCCGCCACCGCGCTTCCCAGCTTGGCCCCCGCGCACCCCGCCCCGACGAGCGGAAACACCTCCCGCACCCCCGCCAGCGAGATGAACATGCCCAGCAGCTCCGGCGTGCCAAACGCCTTCAGCGACGCAAATCCCTGCACCGCCAGCATGGCCCCCGCAAACGCGCACACCGCGAGGATGACCAGGATGGAGCCCACCCCCATCAGGTACGCCTGGTGCATCATCTCCGCGCGGTCGAGTCGCGGAAGGGCCCAGACGGCGGCCAACGTGAAGCGGGTGTACCGGCCCACCGCCGCCAGGAACGACGTCATGTGCGCAGCACCACGCCCGCGAACAGCACGGAGTTGAGCACGTAGTTGGCCAGCAGGATGGCCAGGATGGCGCCCACCACGCTGCGGTTGGCGGCCCGACCCACGCCCGCGGCGCTTTTCTCCGCCGTGTAGCCCTCGAAGCAGCTCATGGCGGAGAGCAACACGCCGAACACCGCGCTCTTCAGCAGGGAGGCGGCCAGGTCATAGCGGGTGATGGCGGAGAGGCACCCGTCGAGGAAAGCGCGGCTGGCAAACCCACGTGCGCCCACCGCCACCGCCCACGCGCCCGCGACGGAAAGCCCCATGCTGATGACGGTGATCATCGGTGTGATGAGCGCGCCGGAGATGAGTCGCGGTGCCACCACGTGACGCAGCGGGTCCACGCTCATGATCTCGTAGGCGTCCAGCTCCTCGCGCACACGCATGACGGCAATCTCCGCCGCCACGCTGGTACCGGCCTGCATGGCCACCATCAGCGCGGCAAAGCCCGGGGCCAGCTCCCGCACGACGGTGAGGGCCACCAGCGGCGCCAGCAGGCGCTCCACGCCGAAGTTCTGGATCATCGAGGCGCCCTGGAGGCTGATGAGCGCGCCCATGGGCACCACCACCAGCGTCACCGGCACCAGACACTGCTGGACCAGGGCGAATGCCTGCGTGGTGAGCGTGCGCAGCGGCGGCACGGGCCAGACGCCGTGACGGAGCACCAGCAGGAGGAAGCGCAGGACGCGTCCGGCGGTGGTGAGGAACGCGCGGGTCTCCGCGCCCAGCTCCGCCAGTCCGTCCAGCAGCCACGTCACGACGTCAATCCACCACCACGAACGGAACGCGGGTCTCTTTGTCCTTGGCTTGGGCCACCAGCGTGCTCTCACCCAGCGCCTGCGCGGTCACCAGGCCGTCCTGGTCCACGTCAATGGCGTAGCCCGCGGCGCGCCAGAGGATCTTCTCGTTGGGCATGACGTTGCCGCGGTCATCCTTCACCACCGCCTTGAACTTCATGGTCTTGCCCAGCTTCAGCTTCTGCGGCTCCTTGGGCTCCACCTCCACGGCACCCACGATGCGCACGTCCACCTCCACCGAGCCCTCCACGCCCTGCGTCTTCCCGGTGATGACGGTCTTGCCGGTGCCCTGGGCGGTGACCAGCCCGTCGGGACCCACGGTGGCGACGGAAGGATCACTGCTGCTCCACTCCGGCTGCACGGTGGCGATGAAGATGTTGCGGTCATCCTTGGTCTGCGCCTTGAGCTGCACGGTCTTCCCCTTGCGCTCCAGCGGCAGGAACTTGTTGGGCTCGATGACGAGGCTGGCGGGCTGCTTCTGACAGGCCAGCAGCGCAAGGCTGAAGAATGCGCAGGCAATTCGGGCGGACGTCATGGTGGTCTCCACGGCAAGGGCGCGGATGTTGACGTCGGGGAGGCGGTCGGTCAATCCCAGAACTGCTCCAGCGCGGTGAGCAGCACCTGGGTCCACCCCGGCGTGCCGGAGGCAATCAGGTACACCAGGCACATCTCATCCCGCGTGCCTTCTCCCCAGGTGACCCAGCGTGGCTCCTGCCGCACGCCGTTGACGACGAGCTGCTTGCGCTCCGTGTTGTCCCACGTGCAGCTGAGGGTGAAGCCGCTGCCGCGCGTGAGCGGCAGGGGCTCCTCGGTGTTGAACAGGTAGAAGCCCTGCCAGTGGAAGTCCCAGCGCGGGATGTCGACGAGACACTGCGGCGTCTCTCCCGGCTCATCCAGCGTCACAAGGATGGACTCCCCGAGGGTGTGCATGTGCGGCGCCACGCCTTCCAGTTGGATCTGCAGGTCGTCGGAGAAGAGCAGGTCCGGCAGCGGGCCGCTTTGCTCCACCCACGTGTAGCCAGCCTCTCCGGGCGGGATGTTGAAGTCGGATCCGGGGAACGGGAACGTGGCGATCTCCCGGAACGGCTGACCTTCCACGAGGTGCAGCTTCACCGTGGTCTCGTCGACGCCGGGACCGCTGATGAGGTTGTAGTGCATCTGCACCACCACGCGACCGCGCGCGGGCATCCACGCTCCGTCGCCCTGGCGGTAGCGCAGCGGGCGTTGGCCGGGCACCCAGCCCCCCAGCGTCATGGGGATGCCGGGCGAGGGCGCGCCAAAGCACTCAAAGCCCTCACCGGGATCCTCGTCGTCCCAGCGTTGCAGCTCGGCCACGTCGCGCTCCATCACCTGGTAGAGCAGCACGTGGTGCACGATGGCGCGGTTGCCCGGGACCACCTCGTACGCGTGCATCCACTCCGCGCGCGTCAGCGCCAGGTCGACGATGAAGCAGCGGTAGTCATCCTGCAGGCTCTGGTTGGGCGTGTAGCCCGCACCCACCGTGAAGGTGATCTCCGGCTCGCCCAGGTCGGTGTCCTCCTGCAGGGCCACGTTGAGGCGTCCGTCGGCGCGCGCCTGCGCTTCATCCCCCTCCGGCGTGTCCGCCGCGGCCCAGGCCTGGAACGTCTCAATCTCGTCGACGGACAGCGCGCGGGAACCCACCAGCGGGGGACATGCCTCCGACTCCGCGGGCGGCCATGGCGGCATGGTGCGGTCGGCCACAGCGGCAGCGAGGGCGGGGGCCATCTCCGCGGCCTGCGCGTACGTCGTGAGCGGGAAGGGAGCAATGCCGCCCTCGGCGTGGCACGAGATGCAGTGGCGCTCGATGAGCGGGCGCACGTCGCAGTGGTAGTCCACCTCGTCGTCGCACGGGGGCGGGCGTGGTGTGGACGCCTGGTTCTGGGACATCAGCCCCGGGCCGCAGGCGGCCAGGAGCAACGGCAGGAGCAGGGCAGGCAGGTGGCGTTGCATGGCGCCGCGCAGCGTTTCATGTGAGAGGCGCAACCGCCACCGCCGGCGTGGGTCCCGGCGCCATGCGGGTTGACGAGTGGCACCCGCGCGGTTGAGTCTGCCGCGCCAGACCGGCTCGCCCTGAAGGAGGCGGGAAGCGTCCATGAAGCTCCGCTGCGCCAGGTGCCGCAAGGCTTGGATAGACACCGCCGACGGCGTGTGTTCGGCGTGCGGCTTCGTCCTGGGCACGGGCGAGGGGGAGTTCTCCAATCCCCGCATCGCTGCGCCGTTGGTGGCGGATGACTCTCTGGACATTGAAATGGACGTGGAGGACCACCACGTGGAGGCGGCCCCACCGGTGCACCAGGCGCTGACCCTCACGGGCGTCACGGGCGCCGGCGCGCTGGGATTCCACGGCGTCCCGGAGCGCATCCCCGGCGTCAACGTGGCCGGTCTGAGCCTGGCGCCCTTTGAGGGCTACCTGCTTTCACTGGTGGACGGGGCCACCTACGTGGATGACCTGGTGGCGGCCAGCGGGCTCTCCCTGCACGAGGCCGCCATGGCGCTGCAGGCGCTCCGCGACCGCGGCGTCATCCGCTTCCGCACCGACCCGGACAAGAACGCCGCCCTGCGCGCCCCCGACGGGACGCTGCGTGCCGCCGAGCTGGACGTCCACGCGGGTCTGCCGCCGCTGGCGGTGGGCACGCTGCAGGCGCCACCTCCCATGATCGCGGAGCCGGAGCCCGCCGACGACGACGCGCAGGCGCAGATCGAGATGGCCAAGGGCGCCGTTTCCCGCGGGGAGTACCCCCGGGCCCGGGAGCACGCGCGCTTCGCCTGGATGATCGACCCGGACAACGTGGAGGTGGCCATCCTGCTCAAGGAGCTGGAGGACCCCGCGTACGCCAAGGTTCGCGCCAAGACGCTGCATGACATGGCGGCGTCGGCGCAGAAGGCCAACAACCTGGGTCGGGCGGTGGAGCTGTACGAGGCGGCGCTCACGGAGTTCGAGCCTTCGGCGGCCATCCACCACAAGCTGGCGTTGGCGCTGGTGCTCAACAAGGGCTCGCTGGAGGAGGCGGAGCGGCACCTGGAGCGTGCCGTGGAGCTGGCGCCCACCAACCAGACCTACGTGGACAATCTCCGTCGTGTCCGCGCGCGCACGCGTCGCAACACGCCGCCGTTCAACCCGCTGCAGGGCTGAGCGGCGCGTCACGGGGGTGACGTCGATGGACATGATGGGCTCTTGATCCCAGAAGGAAGTCAGAAGTCAGAAGTCGCTCGCCCGTCGTCGCGGGACCACCTTTTGACTCCGGACTTGCTTTGGGAATCCCCCGACAACCAGCAAGTCATCGGCGATGGAGGCCGATCAGCCCAGCTCCTGCTGGATGCGTTGCAGCAGCGCGCTGACCTCGGCGTCGCCCGGCGCCAGAGCCTGGGCGCGGTCCAACAACGAGCGGACCACCGGCAGCGTCCCCGCGCGCTCATAACGCGGATTGGCGAGCAACACGCGCGCGAGCGCCGTCAGGTAGGAGGGCTTGGTGGCGTCCATCCGCACGGCCTCACGCAGGCTTGCCTCCGCCTCATCCAGGCGACCTGCCGCGGCGTGACGCATGCCCTCGCGGTAGCGCTCGTGACCGGGGCCGTCGTCCTTGTTGGCAGCGGCAGCGGCAGTGGCAGCGGCAGTGGCAGCGGCGGCGGGTGGCGCGCTGGCTGCCGGAGGGGCGGCGGGC
>JBFMGU010000271.1:0-14092 GCA_040752415.1 Myxococcota bacterium | reverse complement strand
CCGTGGGTCGCGCTGGGCTGAGAGGCCGGCACGCGGTGATTCCCGACGCAGTATCCTGGTGCGGGCAACCACGGAAGACCGGCAAAGCGGCGCCCGCACCTCGGGGAGTGCGGTCTGAAATACCGCTTTGGCTTCGGGCGCCGCCGGCGTCGTCGTGGCGGGCACCGCGGCGGCGGGGGCGGTTCCTCGTCGGGACGGGTGCCAGCGGGAGCTGGTAGGCGGCATCTCGCGGGGCGAAGCGCGGCGTGGCATGGTTCCCCCCCGTCGCCGGAGATTCGGCGGAAGAGGTGGCTCCATGCGCTCCGCGCGTTCTTCCTGTGCCCTGTGGCTTGCCGTGTGGCTCGCGGGGTGTCCCACGCCGTCCTCGTCGGATGCCGGCGGTGGTGACGTCGTGGACGCCGGTACCGTGGGCACCCCGGACGCCTCCACGGTGGTCGATCAGCCCGACCCCACGCGCGCCGACAACGACCGTCGCGACAGCGACTGCGACGGCCTGTCCGACGCGCAGGAGTACGGCACCGTGTGGGCCGGCGGCGCGCGCACCGACCCCGGCAACCCCGACACCGATGGCGACGGCCTCCCCGACGGACTGGAGGCGGGCCGCAGCTCCAGCGTCGACGTGCGCTGCGCCGGGCTCATGCAACCCGACGGCGACCCCGCCAGCACCACCGACCCCACCGACCCCGACCACGACGGCGACGGCATCCCCGACGGCGACGAGGACGCGAACCACAACGGCGTACGCGAACGCACCGTGGAGACCGACCCGCGCAACCCCGACTCCGACGGAGATGGCCTGTGCGACGGCACCGTCGACGTCCCGGGCGCGTGCACCGGCCCGGACCCCACGCCCATTCCCGTCGAGGAGGACGCGGACGGGGACGGCGTTCCCGACGCGCTGGACGCCGCGCCCACCGACGCGGACGCCGACGGCGACGGACTGTGCGACGGACCCAGCACCGTGGCCGGCGCGTGCGTGGCGGGTGAGGACCTGGACGCCGACGGCGCGGTGGACCCCGGTGAGAGTCGACCCGACCGCGTGGACAGCGACTGCGACGGACTCTCCGACGGTGACGAGCGCACCCGCGGCACCGAGCCCGCCAACGCGGATACCGACGGAGACGGCCTGCTGGACGGCGTGGAGACCGGCGCCACCGCCAGCGCCGACCCCCTCTGTCCGCCCGTGGCCGACCAGGATCCCGCCACCACCACCGACCCCACCGACGTCGACAGCGACGGTGACGGAGTGCCCGACGGCGCGGAAGACACCAACCAGAACGGTCGCGTCGACGACGGTGAGCTCGACCCCCGCAACGGCGCCGACGTGGGTGGCGACCCGGCCACGCAGGCCGCGTGCGCGTTGGAGTCGCTGGTCGCGGTGGACCGTCACCGGCACGCGCAGCCGGACCAGCAGGTGGCCAGCGCGGTGCGCGGCGCCGACGCGTTCCTGGTGAAGACCGAGGTGCGACGGCCCATCTCCGCCGAGGGAACCACCGAGGTGGTGGGCCTCATGGGTTTCCACGCGCAGAACGGCGTGGCCTACCTGGTCCTCACCAAGCAGCCCGCGGGCGGCAGCGCCGACGCCGAGGAGGCCGCCGGCCAGCAGAAGCTGGATGGCATTGGCAACATCACCACGCCCATCACCTTCCAGTTCACCACGTGGGACGGGTACCCCGCAGTGCGCGCGTCCTATGACATGGCGGGCAACGTGGGCGTGAAAGCGCGCGCCAACGCCGTGGTGGAGTCGTATTTCAGCGACGCGCAGGACCTGCTGGACGTGGCGGGGGACGTCGTTGCCACGGAGGGCTTCCACGTGGAGGCGGAGTACGTGCGCCGCTCCGACAACACCGCGGTGGTGCTGATGGCTTTCATCCCCCGAGAGCGCGACGAGGAGCCCGCCCGCTTCACCGTGCGCGACGTGGCCGACGGGAGCGCGCTGGCCCAGGCCGGGGACTCCATCAGTGTGCAATGCGACCGCTTCACGACGTCGAACTACGCGCCGGTGGACATCCTGTGGGCGGTGGACAACTCCGTCTCCATGAACGACGAGCAGAACGCGGTGGCGGCTTCCGCGGCAGCCATGTCCGCGCGGCTCTCCAATGCCACGGTGGACTGGCGCGTCGCCGTCGTCGACAGCGGCTTCTACAGCCCGCGCGGCGTCAACGACTCCCCGCCCTGCACCAACACCACCTGCGGCGACACGCTGGAGCACCAGTGTCGCTGGTTCACGCAGGACGTGGACCGGTTTGCCTCCTGGTTCACCGTGGGGGACCCGGCGTGGGTGGGCGCGGGCGGACACTGCAATCAGCCGCGCGAGGAGATCATCCGCGGCGCGCAGCTCATGTTGTCTCCCGCGGAGGGCGGGCTGGCGTCCTTCATGCCGCCGCAGCCCAGTGCCGACGAGATGCACCTGCGCCAGAACGTGAACCTGGTGCTCATCCTCATGGGTGACGCCGACGACCAGTACTACGCGAACGAGGACCTGCCCGGCGGCATCGACGAGTACGAGGCGTTCTTCCGCGCCCTGCCAGTGGCGTCGATCACCATGGGCGCCATCCACTGCAACACCGGCGAGTGTGGCGAGGCGCAGCGCGACCCGCACGTGGTCACCAACCTGGTGAACCGGTTTGGCGGCGTGCTGGGCAGCATGCGCGACCTCGCCTCCATTGGCCCCACCGTGGACGCCATCCTCGACGACGCGGTGGGCAACGTCAGCCCCTACCAGCTGTCCCGCGCCGCCATCAGCTCCACCATCAAGGTGGCCATGGACCACAACTCCACCGTCGGGGACTGCACCTGGGATGACGTGCCGCGCAGCCGCGTGCACGGCTTTGACTACGACGTGCGTGCGCGCACCATCGCGTTCTTCGGGAACTGTCGTCCTGCCACGGAAGGCAAGCGCGTGGCCGTCTCCTACCGTTACTGGATTGACCAGACCCCCGACGCGGACCCGCCGCGCTCCCCGTGTGAGGCGTGTGCTTCCTGCGGCGGCATTGCGCGCTGCGACCTGGAGGCGTGCGCGTGCGTGTGTGACCAGGTGCTGACGTGCCGCGAGGGATTCCGCTGGGACGCGAGCGCGTGTGACTGCGTGTGCGACGTGGACCAGTTGAGCTGTGGTGCCACCCGTGAGCCCGACGCCGCCTTGTGCGCCTGCGTGTGCAAACCGGATTGCGGCGGATGCGACGGCGCACTCCTCTGTCAGCCGAGCACCTGCGAGTGCGAGGTGCCGCCGGGCTGAATCACTGCCCGCGCGCGGCAGCCACGTTCTGCTTCAGCTTCTCGAGGAGCTGGGCCTCGGTGGACAGCGTGGGGTCATTCACCGACGTCGACACGCGCTGGAGCTGGGAGATCGCCTTGGTAATCGCGTCACTTGCGTCCTGACGGTTCTCGTCGGTGGGCGTGGCGGCGAACTCGGAAGCTTCCCGCATGGCCAGGAACATGTTGGTCAGCGAAGCAATGCGCTCGATGCCCGCCGGATCCTCGGGCGCGGCCTCGGGGTTGGACCCGAGACGCCGCGCGTCGCCCATCACCTGCAGCGCGGACTCCTGCGCCTCGCCGGTGGCCGCGTCGGTGTAGGCCAGGCTGGACACCAGCATCGCCGCCTCGTCATCGAGCCCGCCCACGACGTCCAGGCGCAGCGCCATGCCGCCCTTGCGCTTGGAGAGGAACACCGTGGCCACCTCCAGTGTCATGCCGCCGTTGGTCACCGCGTCCTCGGGCAGGCCGTAGACACGCTTCATCTGCAGGCCCTCGGCGGGAGTGATCTCCAGGCGCAGGTCGTAGGCCACCGGCGTGACCATGAAGTCAAATTCCTCGTCGACAACCTGGGTCAGACGGGGCGCATCCGCGATGAAGTAGTAGTTGCCGCCGCGCAGGTGCGTGATCTTGTAGACCAGCTCGTTGTTGAAGTCGGTGCCAACGCCGAACACCGTGAGCCCCACGCCCGCCTCCGCGTTCTGCGTGGCCTGGTTGATGAACTCCTCGTCGCTCATCATGCCGGTGTTGGGGACGGCGTCGGTGATGAGGATGACGCGGTCCAGGATGCCGGGCTGACCGCGGTGGAGGGCGGCCTGCGCATATCCGTCGGAGAGGCCGGCGGCCATGTTGGTGGAGCCCCGGTCGTGCACGTGGTCATCGATGAGGGTGTGGATGGAATCGTGGTCGGTCACGGGGTCGGGGCCGCGCAGGACCTGGGAGTTGTCGTCGAAGATGGTGAGCGCCAGGCGGTCACCCTCGTTCATGCGGTCCACGATGCGGTGCAGCGCATCCCGCGTCCGCTCGATCTTGTCCCCGGCCATGGAGCCCGAGATGTCGACCACCAGCGAGAGGTTGAGCGGCTTGCGCTGGAAGGTGGCGGCGTTGATTCCCGACGAGAAACCGATCTGCACGATGGCGTCGGTGGCGTCGTCATCCACGAACGTGTTGGCTCCGCCGCGACCATTGATGCACAGCGTGCGCGAACACGCGGGGGCGGGCAGCGGCATGTCGTGCTCGGCGTAGAGGCCTTCCACCGTGTACTGGTCCGCGGTGGGAATCCCGCCCGACTCGATGACCTGCCGCGCCAGCGCGATGTCCTGCGCGCCACCGGCGGTTGCTCCCGCGCCACCGCCCAAGCCCTCCATCGGCGCGGCGGTGCACGCGCTCACCGCAAGGGTTGCCGCCAGGCCCAACAGCTTCATTCCACGTCGCTTCGTCCGCATGATGGTTCCTCCGTTGGAAGATGCGCACGTCAAGAGCAACGCGCGGGCCAAGGCGCAGCTCCCGTGATTTTCAGGGGTTTTCGTGCGTGGGTGATGTGGCGGTGAAGGCAGGGGTGATGCGGGCGGGCATCACTGGTGGCACGCCTTGGCGTAGTTGCGACGGTACCCATCCACGTCCGACCGCGAGCCCCCCGCTTCCAGGAAACGCGCCATGTACTGCTCGAACCACGCGCATTCCCCGTGCGCCGCGGCAACCAGCGCGCCATGGGCGAAAACGTATTGGGTGAGGCTGCGGTTGGTGGTGCACCTGCTGGTGATCTCATCCACCGTCGCTGGCAGGGCGCCCACGCCCAGGGAATACATGCGGTGCGGAATCACCTGGTCAAAGCCCTTGCGCAGACCCATGTCGTCACACGCGGCCAGTGACGACGGGTACGCAAGCAGGTCCCCGCGCTGCGGATGGTGCGCGAGCCCGCTCTCCTGACGGATGCGCTCCTGAAGACGGGAGAACGCGGCGGCGCCGGGATGACGGTCCAGGGTCTCCTGCCACACGGCCACGGCGTCGTCGGGACGGTCCAGCCGCAGGTACGCATCCGCCAGCACCTCACGCACGCGAACGGCGCTGTGGGCCGCGCTCGTCGTCCTTTGGTCTTCGACGCTGACCAGGTCCTTGAGCTCCTGCAGCGCACGCTCGCGCTCCTGTTCGCTGCGGGATGCGGGAGTGGGCGCCAGCGCGAGCCGGAATGCGTCACCGAGGTGTGCGGTACCCAGCAGCGAGAACTGCGGCGCGAGGAGTTGCAGACCCAGCACGTCGGGGACGCTGTTGTAGCCCGCCTGGCGGACGCGCTCGTCGTCGTCGTGGGGAAGGCGGAAGGAGGTGTCCAGGAAGCGCTGGCCGTTGGGATGCGTCTGCGTGTGTTTCTCCTCGTACCTGCGCAGCTCGCGCGTCAGCGTGCGGGCGTTGGTGAGGAACTCATCCGTCAATCGGTGCGCATCCGTCTCGTGGCCGGGGCGGATACAGGTGGGCCATCCCGTCGTCAGGTGCGGCACCAGGCGACGCAGCAGGTCCACGCCCAGGTAGTACCGGTAGGCCAGGAACGTGCGCGCCTCGTCGGGGCGGAGCTCCTCGAAGCGGTGCGTGGTGATGAACTGTTGCGCGTGCGACGCCAGGGTCTCCGCGGCATGGGCGAGGAGCGCGGTGCGCTTGGCCTGGGCCTCGGCGAGGCGACGGAGGATCTCTTCATGACGTTGTCGCGCCAGGCCGAAGGCAGGAGCACGTTTCACCACGGCCTGCATGGCCTTGGCGGCATCATCCAGGCGTCCCTGGTCGACGAGGTCGAGGGACCGACCGTATTCCACCGCGGTGGCGTAGTCCGCTCGCGTGCGCGGCACGGCGCCCTTCATCTTCAGGTCCATCCCGACGAGAAACCGCTGCACCAGCACCTGCTGCAGGTCGAACAGCTTGCCGCGCTCGCCCACCACCTTGTCGGCGAGCACCACCTTCCCCGTGCCAACCTCGACGAGACGGATGTCCACGCGCAGCTGCGGGTCCGCGGCCAGGAACGCACCGGTCACCACGTGTGTGGCGCCCACGCCCTTGCCGAGCTGTTGCGCGGTCTCCGGGGCGAAGAACTCCGTGCGTTGCAGCTTGAGCTCGTCGAGGAGCGCCTGGAGCTTCTCCCGTTCCACCACGGTGACGGCGGAGGAGAGGTCCGTGATCATCATGTCCGCGAGACCCTTGCGCAGCGGGTCCAGCTCCGGGTTGCCGGTGTTGTTGTCGAAGTACAGCACCGCGAGCACCGGTGGTCCCGACGTGGCGGAACACAGGAACGTGGCCAGCAACGCCACCAGCACCGCGCGCATCATCGCGGCTCCACCTTGCGCAGGAACGCTTCCGCCGGAGCCACGCGCCCCGCAATGGACGTCGCCTTCGCCCGCGCGGTGACGACGTCACCCCGGTCCTTCGCGTCCAGCGCCTGGCCGTAGGTCACCGCGTCGGCGAGCGTGCCGGAGTGTCCCTGGGCCAGCAGCTGCTCTTCCTGCGGCGTGACGGGAACCTCCAGCCGACCGAGCATGCGCACGACGAGCTGGCGCTCCAGCGTCATGAAGTCCTCCTTCCTTCCCGCCACGCCTTCGGCCGCCACGATCTCCGCGGTCTCCACGCGCACCAGGCGCGCATCCAGGCGGAACTGGCCGAGCACCTCGAGGAAGGACCCCATCACCAGGTATTCCACGCCCAGGATGCGACCCAGGCGCTGCGCGGTGCGGACATCCACCACGTCGGACTGCTGCAGCTTGAGCTCGTGCATGACCTCCTGGAGGCGCTCCCGCTCGACGAGCTGCACGCGCGCGCTCTGCTTGAGGTCGGTGATGAGCATATCCGCCAGGCCCTTGCGCAGCGGCTCGAGCTCGCCGCTCTTCGAGGTGTTGTCGAAGGGCAGCACGGCGATGCGGATGAACGGCGCGGAGCGGACGGAGGCCGGAGTCAGTGCCACCGACGGCGAGGCCGTGGTCTTCAACGGCGCAAGCTCGGTGACCATTCCGGGCAACGCGTCGAGGAGCGCGGCTTCCCGGTGCACGGGGAGACGACGGGACGCAGCGCCGAGAGCCACGGCGTCACGGGCACGGACGCGCGTCATGCTGAGGACATACTCCTCACCGATGCGGCCCAGCGTCCCATGCACCAGCTCATCAACGTTGAGGGCTCCTGCCACCTCCGCAATGCAACTGGGACCGTCACACTGTGCGAGCTGACGACGTTGCTCCACTCCGAGCGCCTGCTCCACGTCGCGCAACGCGGTGACCTGGAAGCGACCGAGCTGCCGGAGCTGGTCGACGAGCGAAGCCGTCAGGTTCTCGGCGAGCACACGGTCGACGCCGCCGCGCGGCTCGATGGGAAGGACGAGGAGCTTCGGTGACGCGGCACACAACAGCGTGGTCAGGGCGACAGCGAGCATGTGGGATGGGACATTAGCAGCAAGCCTGAAGCAGGTGGGCGCGATAGCTGGTATTCTCCGTTCATGTCGGCGGCATCGGAGATGACGGAAGTCGACCCGCCCGAAACGTTCCTACTGCGCAGGGCGAGCATCTGGCGCACGGGGAGCATGCATATTCCATGGCTGCTCGGCACGCTGTGGCTTGTGCTCTGGCTGACCGTGGTGTGGCCGCTGGATCCCGGTTCCATGCAGGTGGAGCTGGGGGTGATTGCCGCCTTTGAGCTCGTCACGGTGCTGATTCCGTGGCTGGTGGTGCTGGGACGACGTCGGAAACCGCAGCGCGACATCGTTGTCGACGCCACCACGATCACCTTGCCGCGCTCCGCGGACAGCCGGAAGGTGGACGTGATTCCGCTGCAGGCGCTGCGCGCTCTCGACGAGCCACGTCGGGGGCGCCTGGTGATCGTGGGGCCGCGACGCATCTACGTGTATCCGCGCGAGGTCCTGGGTCACGACGGGTGTGCGCGACTACGTGCCGCGGTGTGGCGACGTCTGCGCATGCTGCCCGGCGGCGCGGAGAAGGTGCGGAGGTTCGAGCACACCGCGCGTCATGCGCTGGATGCGGAGTTGCGCTGGCCGGTGATGACGCTGTGGCTGGCGGTCATCAACGTCCTCGTCTTCTACGCCGTCCCCGCGCCCGAGGGAGAAGCGTTCGCGCACGTCACCATTGGCGCCAACGCGCGCACGCTGGTGCTCGCCGGCGAGTGGTGGCGGCTCCCGGTGGCGGGATTCCTCCACGTCAACCAGGCGCATCTC
Source organism: Myxococcota bacterium (assembly GCA_040752415.1). GTDB lineage: Bacteria > Myxococcota > JACRCW01 > JACRCW01 > JACRCW01 > JBFMGU01. The sequence goes on along the minus strand of JBFMGU010000271.1, from coordinate 5,640 downwards.
TTCGCGAACATCGTGTTGATGATCCTCGTCGGGCGCAGCCTGGAGAAGATGCGGGACCGCGGGGAGCTGATTGCCATCTTCGCGCTCACCAACATCGTGGCGTCGCTGGGCTCGACGTTGAACAGCGCGGTGTACACGCTGGGCAGCTCGGGATGCGTCTACGGGTTGGTGGGCGCGCTGGCCTACCTGGTGTTCCGCGACCATCCGGATATCCCCGTCCGTCACGGCGTGCTGGCGCGGCGCTGGCTGGTGCTGTTTGCCGTCGTCAGCGTGGTCGACCTGTTCCTGCAGGGGCCAGACGGGCTCCGGGTGGACCACTTCGCGCACGGCGCCGGTTTCCTCGCCGGGGTGGGCAGCGCGGCGCTGTTCTCCCGGGCGGAGATGGGCCTGGCGCATGCCACCGCTTCCATCCTGGTGGGGCTGACGGCGGCGGCGGGACTGCTGGCGTTCCAGCATCCGCGCGCGCACCAGCAGGACCTGCGCCGTGTTGCCGACGACGCGGCGGAGAAGTTCCCGCACAACGCCTACGTGCTCAACAGTGCGGCGTGGGTTGCGGCCACGGACCCCGGCGCGGACCAGGAGTTCCTGGAGCGCGCGGAGACCTGGGTGCGCCAGGCGCGCATCCTCGACGTGGAGACCGACGGCATCAAGGACACGCACGCCACGGTGCTCTTCCGACTGGGCAGGCTGGAGGAGGCTCTCGAGGTTGAAGAGGGGTTGCTGCAGCGCGTGGGCGTGTTGGATCGGTTCTTCCTCACGCAGCTGGCGCGGTTCTCATCCCGGAGGCTGCAGCGTCACGGACCGGTGATCGGCGCGTCGCTGGGGGCGTTGCCGCGCGCGACGGTGACGGTGGGTCCCACGGGGCAGGCGGTGGTCGTGGTGGAGACGGGACCCGGGATGCCTCGTCGGTATTCGCTGGTGGCGGTTCATGGCGAGGGGCTTTCGCACATCCTCTACCACTGCACGCAGCAGGCCGCGGCGGAGGAAGAGGTGCTTGTTCCCGACGCCATGGCGTCGCGCTTCTCCGACGGAGATGAGCTCCGCGTGATCATGTTCCGCGTTCTCGACGAGACGCACCCCGGATGTGGTCGCGGCTCACTGCTGGTGGAGGGCGATCCCGCGGCGTTGAAGCTTCCGTGACGACGAGCGACGGCGCACCAGCCACAGGATTGACACCACCAGCATCGTGTCCGCGCCGGGCGCGGAGTTGGGCCCGCACGAGCAGCCGTTGTCGCGGTCCGGTTCGGGGGGCTGCGTGGTGCCCGGGGGAACGCTGGCGCCGCCCGTGCCGCCGCTGGTGTTCCCCGTGCTCCCACCCGACGACGAAGATGACGACGTGGAACCCCCGGTTCCGCCGCCGCCGTCATCGCACCCGTTGAGGCGGGTGCACACGCTGGCCACGCCGCCGGTCCACTCGCTGAAGCGCTGCTCCCACTGCGTACGGAAACCGTTCACCTGCGCCACCAGCTCGGCGACGTCGGAGGCGGACTGGCCCGGCTGGGTCAGCACCACCATGGCCACGTTGAACCGCTTGGGTGACGACGCCACCGAGGGAACGCGCCATCCCTCCGCGGCAATCACGTCGTCGACCGTGAAGCCCACCCGCGTGCCGGAGATGGTGATGCCCTGCGTGAGCTGCGTGGTGGCACCCACGGACTGGTTCCCGTGGGTGGCGTTGGTGATGAGGAAGAACGGGTCCACCTCGTCGGAGGAGAGGAAGCCCATGAGGTAGAGGTCCAGCGTGGAGAAGCGCGAGCGCAGGGATACTCCGCGCTGCGTGTCGTTGAAGACCTCCAGGGCGGTGAAGGTGCCGTTGCCGTTGTCGCGCCAGGCCACACCGTCCTGCACGCTCACCGAGATGGGACCCGACGAAGGACCGGTGTGCATCAACGCCGACCAGTGCGCGCGGTCTCGGCCCAGCGTGGCGTCGGAGGCTTGACCGCCGTTGAAGCCGGTTTTGCGCACCCGCGCGTGGCTCAGCCAGCGGTGGCTCATCTCCTGCCCCATGACGGGGTGGATCACGCTCTGCGCGTTGTCGATGCTGCGGCCGTCCAGATCCGTGTACGCCGCGGGCCGGTTCATGTTCAGCATGCCCTGGAGCCGCCCCTGGCTCCCGAAGGCGTGGCTCGCGTCGAGCTGGCCCAGGCCAATGCCCTGCACGTCATTGCGCAGCAACGTGAAGTAGGCGAAGCCCGCGTTCATCCCGTCCTGGAAGGTGGGAAACACGACGATGAAGTCGAAGTGGTCCCCTTCCTCGTCGATGACCTGGGTGCTGATGCGCGCAAGGTCCTGGCGCCCCTGGTCCATGCGCAGGCCGTAGCCGCTGCCCACCGTGGAGACGTTGGTGTCGTCGCCTTCGATGACCTTCACCTCGCCCACGTTGGTGCTGAGCGCGTAGCGCGCCAGGCGGCTGGGCGGGGCCTGCTCGACGTCGATCTGCGCGTTCACCGGCGGGCGCCAGGTGGTGTGCTCCCAGATGACGGCGAGGTCCTCGTCGGAGGCGGGGAGGAAGGCGGCGTCGCCGCACGCGGTGAGGCACGACAGCGAGGTGAAGACGGCAAGCAGACGACGACGCACCGGCACTCCGCGAAAACCAGGAAGCGCATTGCTAGGGCGTCACCATGACCGCGACCCATCAGCCCATCGGACGACTCGGTCAGGACAACGTCGGTCATCCGGACGAGGGTGGGCGGAGGTGTGCTACATCGTCGACATGGTCAGAACGCTGCGATTCGCGCTTCCCTTCCTGGCGCTCCTCCCTTCGGTGATGGCGTGTTCCCCGACGGGCGGAACCAACGACGGCGGAACCACCACCGCGCAATGCACCCTGCAGGCCGGCTGTGGCCCCGACGAGGTGTGCGCTTCGGGAACATGCCAACCCGCGCTGCCGTGCATTGATGGCAATGACTGGCCGTTGTGCGTGGAGTGGCTGGAGGAGCTGCAGCCGGGATTCGGTCGACGCGCCGCGTGCGTGGAAGAGAAGTGCCAGGTGATGTGCAACCTGGACGAGGAATGCGGCGCCGGCAGGGTGTGCACCGACTACGGCATGTGCCGGCCGCACACCCCGTCCAGCGCGCCCAAGCCGGGCGAGGGGACGCGACGGGCGTTGAAGGCTGGCCTGGGACGGGAGCCGCTGGATTTCCCCACCGGCGTGCCGCTGGGTGGATTCAGCACGCGTGTCGACGGGTCGGAGACGCGCTACGGCGGTGGGCTGAGCGCCAGCGTGGGACAGATGGATGTGCTGGAGGCGCGCGCGTTGCTCCTCGACAACGGCGAGCACCCGCTGCTCATCATCCGGCTGCCGCTCATCTTCATCGACATGTCCTTCCACGAAGCGGTGGCGCGCATCCTCGAGGAGGAGACCGGTCGGGACTGGCGTGACCAGCTCGTCGTCAACGCCACCCACACGCACAGCGCGCCGGGAAGATTGTGGCCCATCACGGCGGAGACGGTGCTGCCGCTCGGCCTCTTCGGCATTGGCGACTACAGCCAGCAGATCTACCAGCGACTCATCCGCTCCGCCGCGCGCGCCGCGCTGGCCGCCATCCACGACACCTGGGACGCGCGGGTCGGGGTGCAGATCGTGGAGAGCTTCGACGTCGACGACGCGGTGGCCCACGACCGCCGCGGTGCGACCCCGCCGTTTGACGACAACCGCGTCCTGCTCATCCGCGTGGACGACGCCACCGGACCGCGCGTGGTGCTGTTCAGCTTTGGCATGCACGGCACGGACAACGGCTCCGACTACGTCACCGGCGACGTGCTCGCGGGCGCGGAGCAGGGCATCGAGGCGGCGATGTCGCAGCAGTATGGGCGCACGGTGTTCGGGATGTACGTGAACCAGAACAGCGGGACCATGGCGCCCTCCGGCGTGGGACACGGCGTGCCGCAGAGCTTTGAGCGCATGGGGATTGCCTTTGCGCAGCGGGTGATGGAGCCGCTCACCACCATGACGACGAGCGCGGACGTTGCGCTGGACAGCCGCACCACGCGCTTCCCCATCACCTACGAGCTCCTGGGCTACCAGCCGAAGGAGTGGTTTGGCGAGGCGGACCTGCCCTTTGGCGGAGAGTTCTACTACGGCGGCGTGAACTGCTTCGGGAACTGGGAAGGTGCCTCGGACTACTCCGACTACCTCGCTCCCGACGAGCGGAACTGCTTTGGCGTGCACACGTTGCTGTTCAACCGGCCGCCCACGCTCTTGATGCGCTCCCAGATCACCGCGCTGAAGCTGGGTGATGTCACCGTCGTCACCATGCCGGGGGAGCTGTCCATGGAGCTGTCCTGGCAGGTGCTGCGTGAGCTGCAGGACCGTCACGGCGTGGACCCGCTCAAGGCGTGGACGTGGGGATACTCGCAGGACCACCAGCTCTATCTGCTGCCCAACAAGCTGGGAGGGCGCATGCCGCCGTTCCCCGGTGTGTCATTGGAGAAGGCGCCGGGAGAGTACCCGGAGTATGCGTTCAGCTACCTGCGCGGGGATTACGAGTCGTCGCTGGTGCACTGGGGGGAGCGCTCGGGGGACTATCTCGTCGAGAAAGCAGTGGCGGCGTATGCGCGCCTGGTGGACCGCAACGCGCAGCTCCCGCACACGGAGGCGGCGCCGCTGGCGTACTCGTTGATCGAGGAGGAGCCGTTTCCCACGGACCTCTCCGACCCGACGCGCGTCGGTACCGTGATCACCGAGCTGCCCGAGACGGTGGCGCGGCTGCAGGTGGTGGAGTTTGCGTGGGTAGGGGGAGACCCCAACGCGGAAGCGCCGCAGACACCGCTGGTGACGCTGGAGCGCGAGAACCCGGATGGCTCGTTCTCGTCGGTGATGCTGCCCAGTGCTTTGCCGTATGACAATCGCGCCAGCCGGTTCATGACGCGCGTGCGCAAGCGCGACGAGGATTGGCAATGGGTGACGCGCTGGGAGGAGCTGAAGGATTTCCAGACGGGGAACTACCGGCTGCGCGTGGTGGGGCACTTCCAGCAGACGGCGGGGGAGGGCGGGCGCAAGGAGTACACGGTGACCAGTCGCACGTTCGCGCTGGTGGGAACGGAGATGGACGTGACGGCGGCGCTGGATGGGAACACGCTGCGCGGGACGGTGGCGTATCCCGCGGGCACCACGCTGCAGTTCTCACGACGCGTGGATGACCCCGGCGCAGTCAACGGGAACTTCCGGATGCGTCATCCCTCGGTGCCGGTGGACCAGCCCGGGCCGTTGGAGATCGACGTCGACCTCGAGACCAACGGCGTGGTGGTGCGGTTCATCCAGGATGCGAACGTGGTGGCGGAGGTGAACGAGGTCACGCTGACGACGGAGGGGAACGCCACGCGCTGGGAAGTGAACGTGCCGCAGACGGTGCCGAGTGGGAGCTACGTGGTGGATGTCACCGTCACCGACGTGCATGGGAACGTGGGGACGTGGAGCGCCACGGTGGATTTGTAGCGATGGTGGTGGCTCGGGGGAGCGCAGGGTCGGCCCCCCCACCCCGCCGCCTTCCGGTTTCACCGATTTCTCGTCGAGGCGGCGGGCCTCCCCCACGGTGTGGGGAGGCGTAGATGTGCCGCCTGGTTTGATCCAACGCGCACAGTAGGCGGCACGGGCCCAATGAGGTCTTGTGCCGCGCCCCGCCCACCGGAAACACCGGC
>JBFMGU010000270.1:0-14099 GCA_040752415.1 Myxococcota bacterium | reverse complement strand
GCGCCGACCTATGTGCCCCCGCCGTCCCCGCCGCCTGAGGACGTCACCCCGACGTCGAATGAGCCCGGTGCCGGCCGCAAGGCGTTGTCCGCGGGATGCACGCTGGGGACCGCGGGCGTCGTCGGAATCCCCATCGTGCTGTCACCCGTGGTGATGCTGGTGGGGTTTGCCGTCGGGATCTGGGGATTCGTCCAGTGGGTCGGCGCGCCGGGGCTGGTCACCACGGGTTCCATCACCATGGTCATCGGCGCGGCAATCTTCGGCGTGGGGCTGGGGATGTTCCTGGTCACCACGTTGCTCGTCGCACCGGTGGCGGGCAAGATGCTCAACAGCCTGGGCCTCATGAACTCCGACGTGGCGTCCGCCATCAACAGCGGCGTGCGCACCGTCTCCTTTGGCATGGTGGGCAGCTGCCTCTAGCACGCGCGGGGGTCCCCACGTCGTCACGCGGCTACCGCTGCATGCGGGTCATCACGGGCTGCGCTCGCCCTGGCGTTGCGCTAAGAGGGCCTTCCCCGAGGGTTGCCCATGTCGCAGGTCTTCCGCATTCCTGAACCGGTGCTCGCACGTGTGCTCCAGCACGTCATCGAGGGTTATCCCTCGGAAGTGTGCGGCATCCTCCTCGCCCAAGCCGACGCTCCCGACGTGGCGGTGGCCACCGAGCGCATGGACAACGTGCAGGACCGCTACCACCAGCTGGACCCCGTGCAGTTCCCCCGCACCTCCCGCACCGCGTACCGCTTCAATGACATGCAGCACCTCCGTCTCCTCGAGAAGGCAAAGGAGCAGGGGCAGGTGGAGCGGGTCATCTACCACTCGCACATCGACGTGGGCGCCTACTTCAGCGACGAGGACGTGGCGCAGGCGCTCTGGGACGGCGCACCCCGTTTCCCCGGCGTGGACTACCTCGTGGTCGGGACGCGCGACGGCAAGCCGGTGGAGGCCAACCTGTTCCGTTATGACGCGGGCAGCTTCCACCCGCACAAGGTGGAACTTCCGACGACGAAGGTGGAGCAGCCATGACCAGCACGGCATTGCGTGGAATGGACGCCCGGGAGGCCGCACAGCGCCTGGAGGAGGCGTGCGCGGCGTTGGAATCCGCGGTGGTGGCGTACTCCGGTGGCGTCGACAGCGCGGTGCTGCTCGCGGCCGCGCACCGGGCCCTGGGGCCGCGCGCCGTGGGGCTGTTGGCCATCTCCCCCAGCTACCCGCAGTGGGAATACGACGATGCACGCGAGGGTGCGCGGCGCATCGGCGCGGAGCTCGTTCTCGTCGACACGCACGAGGTGGAGGACCCGCGCTACGCCGCCAATCCCACCAACCGCTGCTACTTCTGCAAGAGCGCACTGTTCGACGCGTGTGATGCGTTCAAGGCCCGTCGTGGACTGAAGCACGTTGCCTACGGCGCCAATCTCGACGACCTCGGCGACGACCGTCCCGGCCACACCGCCGCGCGTGAACGTGGCATCCAGGCGCCGCTCATCACCGCCGGGCTCAGCAAGCCGTTGGTGCGCGCCGTGGCCGAGCTGTACGGGCTTCCCTCCGCGCACAAACCCGCGCTGGCGTGCCTCTCCAGCCGCTTCCCACACGGCACCGCCATCACGGCGGAGAAGCTGGGCCAGGTGGGCCGCGCGGAATTCGCGCTGCGACAGCTCGGTTTCGTGCAGGTGCGCGTGCGCTACCACGGTGACCTCGCGCGCATCGAGGTTGCCGTCGACGAGCTGCCGCGCCTGCTCGACGAGAAGGTGCGTGAAGCGGCGGTGGCCGGCGTGCGCGAGGCGGGTTTCACACAGGTGACGGTGGACCTGGATGGCTACCGTCAGGGCGGTGCCAACCGCGCCTCGGGCCGTCCGCGACTCACCGTGCTGGGTGGATGAAGCTTCTTCCCTCGTGGCGACGCCTCCTGCGTGGCGCGGCGTTCGTCCTGGCGCTCTGGGCGCTGATCCTCGTCGGGCTCACCCTGCCCGCCTACTTCCACCTCGACGCCATCCGCAGCCTCTGGGCCACGCTCAGCGACGTGTTCTCCCACACCGCCTGGCGCGACAAGGCGGGCCTCTACGTCGGGACGCTGCTCTGGAGCGCGCTGGCCTTCCTGGTGGGCTATCACGGCGGACGCCGCTGACCCGCGTTCCGTGATGGCAACCTCCGCGGCGTTGGGGTAACTCGAGGCCCATGGATTGGGTCATCAAGCTCACGGTCATGCTCGCGGCGGGGTTGCTCGCGCGCCACGTCACGGTGCGGATGGGCCGTCGGCTGGCGGAGCGCTCCACGCTGCGCATCCCGTCGCTGTGCACCTACGCCACGGCGGGCACGGTGGCCGCGCTGATCCGCGGTGCCCTCGTCGAGGTGACCGACTGGCACGCCCTGGTCATCGCGCTGGTGTTTGGCACGGTGTGGGGCATCATTGCCGGGCTGGGTCTGCCCTTCGCCCGTCGTCAAGCGGTGGCTCCCAGCCGCCCGTGAACCGCGGCGCGTACCCCCGGATCTCCCGCGCTCCACTCGGTTGTCCCGTCCCCTCCATCCGTCGCCCAGCCATGGCCTTGGCGCCCGGGGGCGGCTAAAGATCCGTGGGTCCCCGTCTTGGGAGGCCCCATGGTTCGTGCCCTCCACCGTCGTGCCTGGCAGGCTGCCGTTGCTGCCATCCTGCTGGCCCGTTGCGGTGCCACTTCCTGCTCCTGCGTTGAGCCCCTCACCGGGCCCTTCCCCGAGGACAAACGGACCGACCAGCTCGTGCAGGCGCGCATCACGCCGGAGGGCTTCAGCTTCATTGGCCAGAAGCTTCCCACCGTCGTCAGCGCGTTCATGCAGACCGCCTGCGACGGCGCCACCGGCATGCCCTGCGCCTCCGGCCAGACCTGCCGCTGCCCCGACGGTGAGACCTGCGACAGCTGCCCCGCCGCCAATCCCGCGTGCAACCTGGACAACCCCAAGGTCTGTCACAACGCGCCCAACGCGGACCCCAAGCTGGGCTTCCGCATCCCGCCCTCCGACGGGGAGGACACCGACATCTGCACCGAGGAGATTGGCGCCAACTACTGGAACTGCATCGTCTACGCCACGCTGAAGACCACCCAGCTCGTCCCCGCCACGGCCAGCACCATGGACATCCGTGTCGTCGTGGACCTGAGCTCTCCCCCGGATCCCAACGGCATCAAGATCCGCTACGACCCGTGGTGGTACTTCGAGACCAATTGCACGGTGTACCCGCACATCGAGAACCGCACCGTCACCGGCAAGCTCACCGTCGGGCGGGAGCCGCGCACGGACCGCGCCACCTTCGAGGTCACCAGCGTCGACGTGCCCTTCAGCGGGGATGACATCACCATCGACGGCGGCTTCTCCTGCGACATCGCCGACATCGGGTTCGTGAAGGACTGGATCGTCGGCAGCTTCGCGGGGGACCTGGGCACCACGCTCAAGGACGCCCTCAATGAGGCGCTGGACCCCGTGCGCACGCAGGCCTGCACGCCCTACGCGTCCGGCTACCAGTGCCCCGCCAAGCCCGGCGTGTGGGAGAGCCTCTGCTACACCGACGGCAAGTGCCATTTCACCGACGGGAACGAGGCGCCCATCCCCGGCCTCCTCGGCGTCGAGGGACAGGTGGACCTCGCTGCCAACCTGCCCAGCTTCCTCGCCGGCAACGGTGACGTGCAGTTCAGCGTCTTTGCAGGTGGCACGCGTGAGGGTGGCGCCAACGCGGCGCACTTCAGCAACAACGGGCTCAACGTGGGTCTGGTGGGCGGCGCCAACGCCGACGACAACCCGTGCGTTCCCCCGCGCAACGGCGGCCCCATCAACGTCTCCAGCTTTGATTTCCCCGCCACCGTGGCCCCCGCCAACGGCGGCTCCGCCAGCACGTACATGGTGGGCATGGCCGCGCACGACGCGCTCCTCGGCGAGATGCTCGGTGAGGCCTACAGCGCCGGCCTGCTCTGCCAGGAGATCAGCAGCTACCGCGTGGGACTCATCAACAGCGGCATCGTGGGACTGCTGCTGGGCGAGGGCGACGCCATGGCCGCGCTCTACAACGAGCCCAATCCCGCGCCGCGCCCCGCCATCATGGAGCTGCGTCCGCGCGAGCCACCGGAAGCGCAGATTGGCCTGGGCACCACCGCGCCCGACCCCGACGACCCCACGCGCACCATCCTGGACCAGCCGCTGCTGACGCTCTCGGTGCCCAACCTGGACATCAACATCTACGTCCTCGTCGAGGATCGCTACGTCCGGCTGGTCACCCTCAACGTCGACCTCGCCGTGGGGCTGGGCCTGGAGATCAACGGGCAGGGCCAGGTGCACGTCATCGCCAATCCCGTCGACACCTGGCTGCGTGAGGTGCGCGCGCGCAACGCGGACGCCCTCAACCAGACCGAGGAGGAGATTGCGCAGGCGGTGCCGGAGCTGTTGGCCGCGTTCCTCCCGCAGTTCGCCCCGGACCTGGACCAGACCTTTGACCTGCCCAGCATGCGTGGCTTCGAGCTGCAGCGCGTGCGCTTCAAGGGCATGGAGAACGGGTTTGGCACCACCGCGTTCGGTCACACCCGCTACGAGTTCCTCGGCGTGTTCGCGGACCTCGCCTTCGACGCGGCAGCCGCCAACGCCAGCACGCTGCGGGTGCAGACGGTGGCGTCGCTGGAGCGCATGGAGATTCCCACGCCGGCGGAGATGAGCGTCAGCAACGGCGCGGCGCGCAAGCGCATCAAGGCCATCCTGCGCGTCGACAGCGCGGCGCCCGGCAACACGCCGGTGGAGCACAGCTACCGCGTGGACAACGGCCTGTGGCACCCGTACCGCCAGGGCACCGAGCTCGTGGTTTCCGACGTGGAGCTGAACCTCCAGGGCGCCCACACCATCCAGGTGCGCAGCCGCGTGGTGGACGCGCCAGGCACGCTCGACGAGACGCCGGTCATCATCCCCGTGCTCAGCGACGCCGAAGCCCCCCGCCTCCAGGTCTCCCGCACCGACGACACGCTGCGCATCATCGTCTGGGACCGCGTGGCCGAGCCCGAGGACATCCACGTCCGCTACCGCGTGAATGACATCGCGTGGATCGACGTCGACGGCGAGACGGAGCGCAGCGTGGACCTGGATGACGTCGCGGCTGACGCGTTCATCGAGGTGGAGGCGCGCGACCAGGCCGGTCACGTGGCCCTCTCCACGTTGGGTGAGCGCGCCAAGAAGCGTCCCATCATGCGCACCGGCGAGGTGGGCACGCTCCCGGTCAAGGACCAGGCTTCCACGACGACAAGGTCGTCCAACGGCTGCAGCAGCACCGCGGTCCAGCACGGACTGCCCACGGGAGTCATGGTGCTTGCGCTCGCCGCCCTGCTCGTGCGACGTCGCAGGCCCTGAACAACCGCTGGGGTCTGGCGTGGAGCACAAGCGCATCAACGTCTTTGGGCTGGGCACCACCAACGCGGACGTTCCCTCCTCCGCCCTCCTCGGAAACAAAGGCGCAAACCTCGCGGAAATGGCCCGCCAGGGCCTGCCGGTCCCGCCCGGCTTCACGCTCCCCACCGAGGTCTGTCGTCGGGTCCTGGCCGAGGGCGCGCTGCCCGCGGACGTGCGTGACGACGTGCAACAAGCAGTGCGCGAGCTGGAAGCCGCCACCGGCAAGCGGCTCGGGGACCCGGAACGCCCGCTGCTGCTCGCGGTGCGCTCGGGCTCCCGCGTCTCCATGCCCGGCATCCTGGACACCGTGCTGGGTGTGGGAATGACCGACGACGTGGCCGCGGCGCTCGCCAAGGCGTCGGGGAACGCGCGCTTCGCACGGGATGTGCACCGGCGTTTCCTGGCGCGCTACGCCACCGTGGTCATGGGCATCCGCACCCGCATCCCGGGTGACCAGGATCCCTTCCACGTCCAGCTGGACCGCTTCCGCACCCAGCGCGGCCTCGACGACGACGAGGAGCTCTCCGAAGCCGACGCCGCCGAGGTGGTGAACCGCTTCCGCACGCTCATCCGCGGCACCCTCGGTGCCGACGTCCCGCAGGACCCGCACCATCAACTCACCGACGCCATCACCGCGGTGTTCCTCGGCTGGCGCGGTCCCAGGGCTACCGCGTTTCGTCGCGCCAACCACATTTCCGACGAGGAAGGCACCGCGTGCACCGTGCAGGCCATGGTGTTCGGCACGCTCCCGCCGGGCTGCAGCGGCGTGGCCATCACACGTCATCCCAACACCGGCGTGCGTGTGCTCTACGGCGAGTACCTCCCGGACGCGCACGGTGAAGACATCGTCGGTGGAGCGCGCACGCCGTGTCCGCTCTCGGAGAGTCGGGGTGGCCGCAAGCCGCTGAAGGAGGCGATGCCCGCCGTCTACGAGCAGCTCCATGCCATGTGCACGCGCCTGGAGGCGCACTTCAAGGACGTGCAGGAGGTGGAGTTCACGGTGCAGGAGGGGAAGCTCTGGCTCCTGCAGACGCGCTCGTCGTCACGCACGGCGCGCGCCGCGGTGAAATCCGCCGTGGACATGGCGGGTGAAGGGCTCATCACGCAGCGGGAGGCGCTGTTGCGGGTGGACGCGTCGCGGCTGGACACGCTGCTCGTCCCGCAGCTCAGCAGCACCGCGCGCAAGGAAGTGCTGGCCCAGGGTCTCCCCGCCAGCCCCGGCGTGGCCTGCGGCAAGGTGGTCTTCCACGCCGAGGAGGCGGAGGCGCTGAAGGCCAAGGGGCTCGACGTCATCCTCGTCCGCACCGAGACCAGCTCCGACGACGTGGGCGGCATGCGCGCCGCTTCCGGCATCCTCACCGCGCGCGGGGGCACCACCTCTCACGCTGCCGTGGTGGCGCGCGCCATGGGCAAGTGCTGCGTGGTGGGCTGCAGCGGCATCCGCGTGGACTACGTGAAGGCGGAGTTCGTCACCACCGGGGGCGTCCACGTCCGCCAGGGCGACGTCATCACGCTGGACGGCAACACCGGCGACGTCCTGGTGGGCCCGGTGCAGACGGAGGTCAGCAGCGCCGTGCCCGAGCTGGACACGTTGCTCTCGTGGGCGGACCAGGTTCGCAGACTCAAGGTGCGCAGCAATTCCGACACGCCCCAGGACGCGGAGCTGGCCCGCAAGCTGGGCGCGGAGGGCGTGGGCCTGTGCCGCACCGAGCACATGTTCTTCGAGGCCGCGCGACTGCGCTGCATGCAGGAGCTCAGCCTTTCCACGTCGTCGGAAGGTCGACGCGCGGCCATGGCGCGCCTGCTGCCCATGCAACGTGACGACTTCCTGGCACTGTTCCGCACCATGGCGGGCGCGCCCATCACCATCCGCCTGCTGGACCTGCCGCTGGAGTCCTTCCTCCCTGACAGCGACCGTCAGCGCAGCGAGCTCTCCGCCGTCACCGGCCTCAGCCTCGACGAGATCCGCGTGCGCTCCGACGCGCTCCGCCACAGCAACCCGCTCCTCGGACACCGTGGTTGTCGTCTCGCCGTGACCTACCCGGAAATCTACGAGATGCAGGTGCGCGCCCTCCTGGAGGCAGCCTGCCAGGTGCACGCCGAGGGCATCAGCGCGCGACCCGAGATCATGCTCCCCATGGTGGTGAATGGCGCGGAGTACGCCAGCCTGCGCGCGCTGGTGGTGCGCACCGCCGAGAAGGTGTTCGGCGAGAAGGGCGTGAAGGTGCCCTTCCTCGTCGGACCGCTCATCGAGCTGCCGCGCGCGGCCCTCGCCGCCGACGAGCTGGCGGTGCAATCCGACTTCTTCTCGCTCGGCACCGACGACATGACGCGCATGGCCCTGGGCCTCAGCCGCGACGACATGGACAGCTTCCTCCAGGCCTACCTGGACCAGGGCCTGCTGCGTCACGACCCCTTCGTCGTTCTCGACGAGCGCGGCGTGGGCGGCCTGGTGCGCACCGCGGTGGACCTGGGACGTGGTGCGCGCGCCGGCCTGCTCGTCGGTATCTGCGGTGAGCACGGCGGTGAGCCGGAGAGCGTGGCCTTCTTCCACCGCGCCGGTCTCGACTACGTGTCCTGCACCGCGCTGCGCGTCCCGGTGGCGCGCCTGGCCGCCGCGCAAGCCGCCATCAACGCGGGTTGATCTCTTCCAACGCTTCCTGCAGCTCGTCGAGATCGCGCAGGCGGCGGTCCGGGTCCAGCTCCATCATCTGGCCCACCAACGACGCCACCGGCGCGCTCACCCCGCTCTGCACCTCACGCAGCGTCGGGGGCTTCTTCCCCGCCAGCTTGTTCTGCACCACCGCGCTGGCCGCCAGTCCCGCGTACGGCTTCTGGCCGCTGAGCAGCTCATAGAGCGTCACGCCCAGCGAATACACGTCGCTGGCCACGCTGGCCATCATGCCGCGCAGCAGCTCGGGCGCCAGGTACTGCGGCGTGCCCAGCACCGCGTCGGAGCCGGTGACGTCGTCATCCTTCTGGCTCTTGGCCAGCCCCAGGTCCACCAGCGTGCTGCGCCCGTCACGACGGATCATGATGTTCGCCGGCTTGATGTCGCGGTGCACCAGCCCCTGCCCACGCAGCGCCTGCAAAGCGTCCACCACGTCGCGGCCCACCTGCACCACGCGCCGCTCGGGGAACGGGCCTTCATCGAGGAGGATGGCCTTGGCGGAACGTCCTTCCAGGTAATCCATGGCCAGGAAGTAGCGCCCCTGCTCGAAGCCGGAATCCACCACGCTCACCACGCGCTCCGACGAGATGGTGCTCAGCGCGGCAATCTCCCGGAAGTAGCGCGCCAGGCCCTGGCGGTCCGCGGTGACGTCGGGCTCGAACATCTTGAGCGCCACCATCTTCCCGTCACTGCGACGCACCGCGCGGTACACCACGCTCATCCCGCCGCGCCCCAGCTCCTGCTCCACGGTGTACTTGTCAAACGTGAACGGCAGCCGCGGGCCCTGCGCGCCCGACGGAGCCAGCGAGATGTTCGCCCCGCCCTGCGCCTCGCGCTCGCGCAACAGGAGCGCCACCTTCGCGTGCAGGATGGGCGCCTTGTAGGGCTTCACCAGGTAGTCGTTGGCGCCGGCGTCGTAGCCGCGCAGGATGTCGTCCTCGGCCTCCAGCCCGCTCAGGATGATGATGGGCAGCTGGGACTTGGTGAACGTCTGGCGCAGCGCGCGCGTCAGGTTGACCCCGTCCATGTTGGGCATTTCCACGTCGGTGATGAGCAGCTCGTAGCCACCCGGTCGCACGCCCTGCAGCGCCGCGCCTCCGTCGGGGAACGGGGTGACGTCGTGGCCTTTCTGCTTCAGCAGTCGCACCAGGACGCTGCGCAACTGCTGGTCGTCATCCGCCACCGCAATCCGGGCCACGTTTTCGTCCTGGGTTCCGCCTGCGTCCCAACGCGCGGGCCGGACATGGAAACCGCGCGGTGGCGCTCCCGTCAAGCCGCCCGGCGGAACAACATGGGCGCGAGCGTTGTCAGATCCTTCGGGCGCGTGGGCCGTTGGCAGCGGTGTGGGTCGCCAGGCTGGCACCCTCGGAGGGTTCCATGGGTTTCCGGACGATGATCTGGTCGGGTCTGTTGGTGGGCGCCGTCACCCTTTCCGTCGTGGATGTGGCGGCCTGCCCCATGCCGCGTCGTTCCATGGGCGTGATGACGCTGGCGCAGCGCGTGGACCGCGCGGAGAAGCTCCTGGCGCAGGGGAAGCCGGTGGCGGCGCTCAAGATGGCGCGCGCGGTGTTGGACACGCCCAAGCAGGATCCCACCCTGTCCTATTTCAGCCCACCCCTGAAGCCCGCCGACCGCCAGCGCGCCTCCCGCATTGCCGGCCTCGCAGCGTGGCAGCTGGGCGACGTCAACGGCACGCTCTCCTACCTTCAGGACGCCGACACCACTCCGACGGTGAAGGAGACCCGCGCGGCCGCGTTGCTCGCGCTGGGCCGCCTGGCGGAAGCGCGCGCCGAGCTGCAGCCGCTCATCGCGAGTGAATCCCTTTCGCCGCAGGGCATGGTCACGTTGGCGCGACTGGAGCTCGCGGAAGGGTCTCCCGACGCAGCGGAGCGGACGGTGCGCCAGGTGCTCGCGCGTCGGCCCAAGCACCAGGAGGCGCGCAAGGTGTTGGGTGAACTGGAGCGCAGTCGCGCCGCCGTCCGCGTGAACGGCTGACCACGACGATGAAGGCGCTCCTGCCGCTGCTGCTCGCGCTGCTTCCCGGCGTGGTGTTGGCTCGTGGCGACGTGACGCGGGGTCGCGCGGCGGTGGAGAAGGCGCAGTGCACGCGCTGTCATGACGTCGATGGCGTGCGCGCGGTTCCACAGGATGCGGCGTGCGTGCGGTGCCACCAGTGGATCGTGCGGACCGCCGCCAACGACGACGCTGCCGCGGAGGCGCGTGAGTCCTTTCCGCTGTGGGACCGTCACGTCCAACGCGTGTCGACGGGACATTACACGGTGGGCGTGCCCAGCCTGCGCGGCCTGGGCCGTTTCCGACGAGACTGGCTGCGCGCCTACCTGCGGAACCCCTACGACCTGCGCCCCACCCTCTCGGAGTCCATGCCCCGCCCCGGCTGGAACGACCGCACCGTCGACGACGTGGTGGCCTTCCTCACGCGCAACACCCCCACCATCCCGGGACCGGTACCTCCACGGGAGGACGCGCTCGTCACCCGCGGCGCGGCGCTCTTCGAGGAGAAGGGCTGCGTGGCTTGTCATCTCTTCGGCAACCGCGTCTTCGTCACCGCCGGCCCGGAACAATTCACATTCTCGCGCAACCCTGGCCGTGCGCTCGCGCCAGACCTGCGTCACACGCGTGACCGCATGCGCCCCGAGCTCCTGACGACGTGGATTCGCGCGCCGCAGTCCCTGAAGCCGGACACGCTCATGCCTGCCGTTGCCCTGTCGGAAGCCGACGCGCTCGCGCTTGCGTGCTTCATCCTGTACGGCGAACCCGGCACCCCCGCCCCTGCGTTTCCCGTCGACAACGCGCCTCCGCCATCGGGGCCGGTGACCTGGAAAGCGGTCGACGAGCGCATCTTCTCGCGCGTCTGCATCCACTGCCACATGGACCCCGCCCTCTCCGGTGGCGACGGAGGCCCAGGCAACAGCGGCGGCTTCGGCTATCCCGCGGTGGGCCTCTCCTTCTCCTCGTACCGCGACGTGACGCGTGGCTCCCGCACCGCCTCCGGACGTCGTCAGTCCATCTTCCGCCCGGGCGCGAGCGGGGAGCCGGTGCTGCTGGAGCGCGTGCACATCCGTCACGTGGAGGCCCAACGTGACCGCATCCTCCCCGGCCACGACGACCTGCGCGACCACCGCGCCGCCCGCCCGTCGGAGCCTCCCGGCATGCCCATGGGTCTTCCCGCGTTGTCGCCCGAGGACGTGGCGCTGCTTGAGGCCTGGGTGCGCGCGGGTCATCCCGGTCCCCAGGACCCACATGGGAACGCTCCTGCCGGGAGGAAGAACTGCCCGGCGTCATGGCGCACCGAATGTGCATGCGCCCTGCCAGGAGCCAAGTGACTGATTTCCCAGCGTTTCGTCTCGTCGGGACCAGCGCGGCCGTGATTGTATTCACGCGGTGGCCATGATTTGATTCACGGCATGGCGGACGTGGAATGGCGTGGCGCGTTGCCGCGCGGAAGGCTGGCGGAGCCGCTGCTCGCGCTGGGAGTCACGCTGCACCAACGCCACGCTCGCCCCACGCTGCGGGTGGTGCGCACGTCGGGAGCGCAGGTGCCTGCCGTCGTGGGTGATGGGGTTCCGTGGTTGTGGCTGAGCGAGAGCAGACTGCCGGTGACCGTGCAACGGGAGGCCGTGCTGCGCGGCGCCTACGACGTCATCTCCCTGCCCGCCCCCGACGCCACCCACCGCCTCGCCCTGCGCCTGCGCGAGCTCGTCGACGCCGAGACACCGCCTCCCGTGCCACCGGGATTCATCGCGGAGAGCGCGGCGGCGCGGAAGGTGCTGGCGCAGCTGGCGCGGGCGGCGCGCACGTCCATGCCCGTCCTCCTCACCGGCGAGACCGGCACCGGCAAGGAGCTGTGCGCGCGTCTGTTGCATGCGTGGTCGCCCCGCACGGAGCGTCGCTTTGTCCCCATCAACTGCGCGGCCATTCCCAATGAGCTCATGGAGGCGGAGCTCTTTGGTTACGCGCGCGGCGCGTTCTCCGGCGCGGTGAAGGGCTTTGACGGATGGTTGATGGCGGCGGAAGGCGGCACGGTCTTCCTGGATGAGATCGACGACACGCCCGTGTCCACGCAGGTCAAGCTGCTGCGCGTGCTGGAGGATCACGTCGTCACGCGGCTGGGGGAGAGCACACCGCACCGCGTGGATTTCCGACTGCTCGCCGCCACCAACCGGGACCTGCGCACGCTCATCGCCTCCGGAAGCTTCGGCGCGGACTTCTACGAGCGCCTTGCCATTGTCACCGTGGAGCTCCCCCCGTTGCGCGCCCGACGCGAGGACATCCCGGCGCTGGCCCGTCACTTCATGGCGCGTTTCCAGGCGGAGACCGGCCCGCAACCCGGCCGCACCCCCGTCACCGAGATCACCCAAGAGGCCCTGGCCGCCCTCACCGACCACCCCTGGCCCGGCAACATCCGCGAGCTGCGCAACGTGGTGTTCGAGGCATTGGTCTACAAACGGGGCGGCGGTCAGCTGATGCTCGCGGACCTCCCTCGACGCATCCTGGGCGCCGCCCCCCCAACGGACGACGGCGGTCTCATCAACACCGCGGCGTTGGAGCGGCTCCTGGACGCGGGGCGGATGGACCTGCGGGAGGCGGTGGATGAGCTGGAGCGCAAGGCGCTGCAGGCGGCACTGGCCCGCGCTTCCGGCAACGCTGCCCGGGCGGCGCGCCTCCTCGGCACGGTGGGACGGGGCATGGCGGCGGATCCCGGGAGCACGCTGCGGGCCATGATGCGGCGCCACGGGTTCCTCCCCGCCCGGCAGGCCCAGGCCGCGCCCAAGCGCCCGACGAGGAAGCCCCGCCGGAGCAGTTGAGGGCGCGTTCCGCACGGGGATAGAGTGCGCGCTTCCAATGTCCGCAACGCTCTGCACCAACTGCCAGTCCGAGGTCGCCGCCGGCGCGCGCTTCTGCCCCAACTGCGGCTCCACGGTGACCCACACCAAGGTCGAGGACGCGGACCCGCTCATCGGCAAGGTCATTGCGCGCAACTTCCGGGTGGAGAGCCTGCTCGGCACCGGCGGCATGGGCCGCGTCTACAAGGCGCGCCAGATGAGCCTGGACAAGCCGGTGGTGCTCAAGATCCTGCACCCGCATTTCAATGACGACCAGCAGCTGGTCCAGCGCTTCCAGCGGGAGGCCCGCGCCGCGTCCCGCCTCAACCACCCCAACTCCATCT
Organism: Myxococcota bacterium; assembly: GCA_040752415.1. Taxonomy (GTDB): domain Bacteria; phylum Myxococcota; class JACRCW01; order JACRCW01; family JACRCW01; genus JBFMGU01. Next base: position 852 of record JBFMGU010000270.1, on the reverse strand, counting down.
CCATCATCGACTTCGGCCAGTCGGAGGACGGCACGCTGTTCATGGCCATGGAGCTGCTCCACGGTCGTGACCTGTTCACGGTGTTGCAGGAGGACTTCCCGCTGCCGGAGGAGCGGCTGGGTCGCATCATGGTGCAGGTGTGCTCCGCGCTGGCGGAAGCGCACGAGCAGAACATCATCCACCGCGACATCAAGCCCGAGAACATCATGGTCGAGGATCGTCGCGACCATAAGGACTACGTGAAGGTGCTGGACTTCGGCATTGCCAAGATCCAGGACCCGTCTGGGGAGGAAGGTCGCGCGCTCACGCAGCAGGGCATGGTGTGCGGCACACCGGAGTACATGAGCCCGGAGCAGGCGCGCGGAGAGAGCCTGGACCCGCGCAGCGACATCTACGCGCTCGGCGTTCTCATGTACCAGCTGGTCACCGGGGACATCCCGTTCAAGGCGGAGACCGCCGTCGGGATTGTGACCAAGCACATCATGGAGGCGCCGGTTCCACCTCGTCAGGCGCGACCGGACCTCAACATCAGCGCGGAGGTGGAGGCCATCATCCTCAAGGCCCTCCACAAGAACCGCGACCAGCGCTACCAGACCGCGCAGGAGCTCGCGGAGACGTGGAAGGCCTTCCTGGAGCATCCGCGCGCCGCGCAGACCAACAACGCGGCCACCATCGCGGAGGCACCTCGTCGGGGAACCATGCGGATTGCGCCGGCGGCACCCACGCCGGGCGGACGCGCGCAGCCTGCCACGGAAGCGGACCTCAACGCGGCCAACGCACCGGTGATGAGCGCGCCAGTTCCGCTGGTGGCGCCCAATGGTGCCGCCCCGTCCGCCCCCGTCGCGCCCCGGC
>JBFMGU010000027.1:0-60124 GCA_040752415.1 Myxococcota bacterium | reverse complement strand
GAGGCGCTGGGGCTGGTGGGTGGTCGGGTGGCGCTGCGCGCGGTGCTGAGCTGCGCGGCCGGCGTGGATGCTGCCGAGCTGCCCGCGCTCATCACCGCCGTGGGGCGCGCGGGGCCGGCGCAGCGGGAGGCGCGCGAGTTCCTCTGGCCCCTCCTGTCCTCCGCCGACCCGCGGGTCTGCGAGGCCGCGGTGCTCGCGCTGGCGCGCGTGCATCACCCCCAGGTTGCCGAGGCCGCAGCGCGGTTGGTCAAGCACGAGGACGCGGGCGTGCGTCGCGCGGCGGTCAGTGTGCTGGATGGTCAGCCCGCTGCCGTCACGGTGCTGGAAGGCGCGCTGTTGGACGGTGAGCCCACCGTGGTCTCGTTGGCGCGCGCCGCGTTGGCCGCCGCTCGCGCTGTCTGAGGCGCTTCCACGACGTGAACGCGAGGTGCGTGGTGCGAGGCCGCGCTGTGCTGCCTACGCGGCCGCGGCGCCGCGGGAGCGGATGGCGTCGCGCACCGAGCTGATCAGCTCATTGCCACGGAAGGGTTTTCCCACCACCGCGAACGCACCCATGGCGCGCAGGCGGGCACCCACCGCGCCCACGTCGTCGGAGGTGAACACCACCACCGGCGGCGCCGACTGCTGCACGCTCAGGAACGCCAGCACGTCCTCGCCACCCGCGCGCGGCATGTGCAGGTCCAACAGCACGGCGGAGAAGGTGGCGTCGTCGGAGAGGAGCTGCAGGGCGTCGGCGCCGTCGTTCACGCACACCGCCACCATCCCGGATTGGTCCAGCAGTCGCGCCGTCACCCGGCGGAGATCCCCGTCATCCTCCACCACCAGCACGCGCGGCCTACGCCCGGTGCTTAGCCCCGCTTCGGCGGACTGGTTGGCGTAGGCCGGGAGGGTGAGTCGGACGCAGGTGCCCACGTTGAGCGTGCTCTCCAGCTCCACGTCGCCACCCATGCGCTCCATGAGCTCGCGCACCAACGGCAGCCCCAACCCCAGGCCCGCCCGCTGCGACCCGCCCGAGCGCTCCCTTCGCGTGGTGAACGTGGCGGCGAAGGCCTCGTCCACCTGGTCGCGGGTCATGCCCGAGCCGGTGTCCCGCACCTCCACCGCCACGTGGTCCGCGCTCGTGGTCAGTCGGGCCGCCAGGACGAGGCCACCGCCCACCGGCATGGCGTCGCGCGCGTTGGCGCACAGGGCCATCAGCGCCTGCTCCAGCGCCGCCATGTTGCACCACGCCGGGGGCACGCCTTCCTCCACCTCCACGCTCACGTGGATGTCGCGGGGGAGGGCGCCCTCCAGGAGCACCGCCACCGTGCCCAGCAACTCCGCGAGGTCCACGCGCGCCGGCTCCAGCTCCCCGGCCGCGCCCAGCACCTCCGCCAGGCGCTCCGCGTGCTCGCTCATCGACGTGGCGGCCACCATCAAGGAGCCCAGCGTGTGCTGGAACTCCGGGCGACCGCGCAGTCGCTCCGCCAACGCCAGCAACGGGTGCAACAGCTCCCGCGCGCACACCACCGACGAGGCGCCCAGCCGCATGAGCTCGTCCACGCGCGCCGGATGGGACACCAGGGCCCGCAGGCTGGGGGTGAGGTGCGCCAGGGGATCCACGGCGGGGCGGGGCACGGGCGTGAGCGTGGGAGCCACGTTGCCGTTGGTGCGCGGCTGCGGCGCGGGGATCAGGTGCAGCCAGAACAGGGGCTGCGAAGGGTCGGGGCGCCAGCCCCACGCCGTGATCCGGTGTCGCTGCGCCTGCTGGGTGAGGAGCAGCCCGTCAAACCGCGCCTGCCCGCGCGTGAGCAGCTCGCCCAGGAAACGCTCCAGCCGAGGACCACCCTCCGCCGGCATCAACACCCGCTCCAACGTCAGTCCCCGCACCTCCAGCTGGGCCAGGCCGGCCAGGGAGCGCGCGGAGGGGTTGGCGTCGTGGAGGGCGCCGTCGCCGGAAATCACCAGGGTGGGCAGCGGATTGTGGTGAATCTCCAAAGTGCACCTGTTCCCACGGTCCGGCGCAGTCAATCACGGATGCCGTGTCCTCGTCAGCCCAGAGATGCACGTCCGGGAGCTTGCAAGGCCCGCCCCGGATGCGTTTGATGCGGGACCCGTCTCACCCCAGGTTGCCTCTCCCATGCGCATGCCCATGACCCTTCCCCGTCGTCCCCTCGCTTCCGCCCTGGTGCTGGGCAGCCTCACCTTCACGCTGGCCTGCCCGCCGCTGCCCGGCGGCAGCGCCACGCCGCGGCCCGGCGAGGGCGACGGCGGCACGGTGTCCCTGGACGGCGCGGTGGGCGACGCAGCGGGCCGGGACGCGGCGGGCACCGACGGTGCGGTCGTGGTCACCGACGCGGGGACGCTCCAGCTGGACGGCGCGACGGTGGAGGCGCTGGGGCCCTCCGGGGGCCGCATCCGCTCCTTGGCCCAGAGCGGCGGTGGCGAGGTTCTCTACGCCGCCGGCGACGAGTACGGCGCGCTGTTCCGCTCCGGGAACGGAGGCGTGAGCTTCGAGCGCGTGGCGCTCCCCGACGAGGTGCTGCGTCCGGTGGTGGGTGCGGCGCTGGAAAACCCCGACGTGGTGGTGGTGGCCGACGGGCTGGGCGCGGGCGCGTGGCGCAGCGTCAACCGTGGAGCGACGTGGGAGGCGGCCGCGGGCCTGTCGGGGGTGCTGGTGCGTCGCCTGGTGGCCGAGCCGCAGCATCCCGGGTGGCTCTACGCGCTGGGCACCGCCACGACGACGACCACCGGGCGCGACGGCGGCGCGGTGGAGACCGGCGGACTGTGGCTGAGCCAGGACCAGGGCGCCAACTTCACCCGGCTGGGCGCGGCCAGTGAGACCGTCCACGACGTGGCCTGGCACAACAACGAGCACTTGGCCGCCACCGACCGCGGCCTGTTGCGCATCCGCGCCGACGGGAGCAGCCAGAGCCTCAACACGCTGGTGGTCCACGCCGTGGTGGCCGACCCCGTGGACCCGGGCGCGTTCATCATCGCGCAGCCCGACGGGAAGGTCTCGCGCGTGGTGCAGTCGGCGGCGCAGCTGGCGGACCTGGCGCAGGCGGTGCCCGAGGGCGGCCTGGTGGTGCGCGGCAGCGAGGTGTTGGTGGTGGCGGCGGACGGCATCCACCGCGGTCAGCCGGGCGGCGCCACCACGACCGACGGAGGCGTGCGCGACGGAGGGACCGCGGGCCGTCCGGTGGCCTCATTCTCGCGTGTGCTGGCGCTCAGCCCCGGCGCGCAACCCACGGCGGCGTTGGCGCTGCGCGGCGTGGAGCCGGGTCTCGTCGTGGCGACGCAGGGCGCGGGGGTGATCCCGGTGCTGGGGCTGCCGCACGCCGAGCTGCAGGCGCAGGCTTCGGCCTCGGGGCTGCGCAGTGCGCATCGCTGTTCCTCGGTGGCGGCGCGGACGGGGCGCGTGCTGCTGGGGTGCGTGGTGGAGACGTCGGAGGGCTCATTCCCGCGCGTGTTCTCGGGGCGTGGTGAGACGGACCCGGCGGTGGTTTCCGAGGAGACCGCGCTGGGCACGGCGGCGGAGCTACCCGGGGTGCTGGGGCCGGTGGCGGTGGCCCTTGGCGTCGACGGGACGGCGTATGCCGCGGTGGGCTCGCTCAAGCGGCAGGACGCCGAGGCCACGACGTGGTCCGACGCCAACGCGGCCAACGCGTTCTTCGTGGCCACGCACCCGCGCGTGGCGGAGCGGCTGGTGGTGGGCGTGATGGACGGCACGGCGTCGATCCACCGCAGCACCGACCGCGGCACGACGCTGGCGCAGGTCCCCAACACCGTGAGCCTGGTGCCCTGGCAGGTGGCCTTCCACCCCAGCAACGACGACGTGGCCTACGTGGTCCTGGCCCCCGCCTCCCTTCGTCACGAGGCGGGCGCGCAGCGCTTCACGCTCTACCGGACCGACAATTTCTTCGCCGCACCCATGTCCGCATGGAATCCGACGGGAATTGCCGCGGATGACGCCGTGGCCGGTCTGGCCATCCCCTCCGCCGACGCGAACCTGCGCGTGGTCATCACCGAGCGCGGTCGGGTGTTCCGGACGTCCAATGAGGGCGCGGAGTGGTCGACGGGCGGCAGCATTGACGGGTTGAAGGTGATGACGCTGGCGTACGTGGGTCGCGTCCTGGTGGCGGCGGGTGTGCCGCAGAGCCCGGGCGTGGCCAGCACGTGGGTCAGCTACAACGACGGCGCCACGTTCCAGGCGCTGGACGTGGGCGTTCCCGCCGTGCTGGGGCTGGCTCCCGAGGCGGGGAGCGGCGGCATCTTGTTCGGCACGGTGGGCGAGGGGATGTGGCGCTTCCGTCCCGGCATGTGATCAGGGCTCATCCTTCAGCACGAACAGGTAGGTCATCCCGCTCTGCGACTTGAAGGTCAGCGTGGCGCGCTCGCTCAACAGCGCGTCCAGCAGCTGCTTTTCCGTCGGAGAGAGCTGCCAGGTGGTGGAGAAATTGGCCAGGCGCGCCAGCTCACCGGGGCGCAGCAGGATGGCGCCCACGCCCAGCTCCGTGAGCTTCTGCTGCACCTCCCGCGCGTTCTGCGAGGTCTGCAGGATGGGGCGGAGCGGGCTGACGTCGAGGGCGCTGGTGGGAATGAGCGGCACGTCCATGTGGAAGCTGCGGCCCTCGCCGAACATGAGGAGCTTCTGGCCGGGCTTGAGCGCTTGTCGCGCGGCGGGGACGGCCTGCACGTATTCCAGCCGGTTGGCGAGGTACGTGTCGCGGTCCATCAGGCCCAGCGAGACCGGGAGGAACTCGCCCTGCCACCAGGAGATGGTGCCGTAGGCGGAGGAGAGGTTGGACAACGCCGCCAATCCCACGACGACGCCACCCACCCAACGCACGCCCAGCACTGCACGCAGGCCCAACGCGCACAAGAGCGCCAACGTCACCGCCATGGGCCCCACGAAGCGCGCCTGCGGAAACGTGAAGTGCCACAGCAGCGCCTGCACCAACGCCACCACCGCCAGCCGTCGCGCCAGCCCGCCGCCGACGACAAACGCGGGAACGAGCAGCACCGGGAAGAGCACGCCCACGTAGGTTCCGTCGAGGGCGCCGGTGGGAGCGGTGAGGTACTCCAGCAGCGTCATGGGGAATTGCAGCGCGTGATCGACGGTGAGCGGGGCCTGGTGCGCGTCGCGCATGAGTTGGGCGTGCTGCTCCGGAGTCCAGTGACGACCGCCCAGCACGTCAAAGAGCGCGGGCATCACCGGATTGCCGGCGAGGAGCGCGTTCTTCACGTACATGGGCAGGTTCACCAGCAGCGCCACCACGCCCACGCCCGCGGCGTGCATCACCCGACGAGAAACCGGCGCCACCGGCTGCGCGAGCACCACCAGCACCACCACGGGAAGCACCAACGCGGTGGAGATGCTCTTGCTCGCCACGGCCGCACCCGCGACGAGACCGCCCAGCACCAGCCAACGCAGCCCGGTGTCACGACGGCGCAGCAGCGTGGCGACGGAGAGCGCGCCGAACGCCGAGACCGCGAGGTCGCTGGTGGGGAGCGCGCCCACGGTGAGCAGCGTGGGACAGCTGAGCGCGAGGAAGGCCGCGAGCCAGCCAGTGCGACGGTCGCCGAGGCGAGTCCCCAGCTCCAGCACCGTCACGACGAGGATGAAGAGCAACGAGGTGTTCAGCAGGTTGGCGGCCACCCCGGTGGCGTCGATGGCGATGGCAGGGGCGGACAGCATCTCCAGGAGCAGCGGGAAGTTGGAGTAGATGAGGCCGGGTAGCGTCGTGAAACCGCCGTGGTCCAGGTACAGGCGGGGAAGGGCGTGGTGGTAGACGAGCGCGTCGTAATAGAGCGGGGGCGCCAGCGCCGCGACGAAAGCCAGCGCGAAGAACGCCGCGGCCACCAGCGCGAGCAGCGGGTGGGGCGCGGAACGCCACAGCGTGTCGACGAGCGCGGAGCCCACGCCCGTCATCCGCACGTCCTTCACACGACATCCCAGGAAACCGCCGACACCGAGCAGCGCGAGGACGAAGAACATCGGTCCCGTCGACAGGAGCTGCAGGCCTGCCAGCGCTGACATCGTCGTGCTGACCACGGTCATGCCGAGGGCGAGCGCGAGCGCGGTGCGGAAGGGCAGGGTGACCTCGGAAAGACGCTCCCCGAGAATCAACGCGACGAGCGCGAGCCCCACGAAGTGGCACACCCCGAGGATGACAACGGCGATGAGGATGGGCGCGAGCGGGAGGTTCTCCGCCCACGGGGTACGCAGCGAGACACCCAGCAGCGCCAGCAACGCGGCCAGCACCGCCAGCTGCGCGCGCGAGTGATCCGTCACTTCTTCTTCAACGGACACCGCTCGTCCATCTCGAACTTGATCTTGTCCAGGATGCGCTTGCCCCATTCCTTGTCGCGGTCACCGCGCAGGTTGAGCTGGGTGTACGCCTCCTCACCCGCTTTCCCCTTGAAGCCGTGCTCCGCGAGGATGGCCGCACGCTCCTTGTCCTTGGGCTGGCGCTTCTTCTCGCGCTCAAAACACAGGATCTGCGACGTGGCCTCCACGAAACGCAGCTCCTCGCTCTTGCCGATGTTCACTTCGGGCGCGGCGGCAGCGGGCTCCGCAGGCGCGGCGGCGGGTGCGGCTTCCGCGGGTGCCGCAGCGGTGGGCTCCGCCGGGGGCGAGGGCGCAGCAGCCGGCGCGGCCTCCGGGGCGGCAGGCGCGGAGGGCTCCGGAGCCGCCGTCTCGGGCTTCTTGTCCTTGCAGCCCGCCGAGAGCAGCAGCGCCGCGGCCAGCAGGCAGGAGAGGGAGGTGGGTCCACGCAAGACGGTGCTCATCGTGGGTGCATCGTTGAGGACGGGCCGAGTGTGCGTCAAGCAGAGATCGCGCTGAAGTCTTCCAACGCATAGGCGCTGAGATACGCGTTGTTGCGCTGGGCGTGTTCCACCAGGGCCGCACCGTGTCCCCGCGCTCCCACCGTGGCGCTGTCCCCGACGACAAACAGCTTGGCCCGCGCGCGCGTGATGGCCACGTTCAACCGCCTCCCATCCGCCACGAAGCCGATCTCACCCTGCTCATTGCTGCGCGTCAGGCCCACCACCACCGCTTCCTTCTCCCGGCCCTGGAACGCGTCCACGCTGTCCACTTCCAGCCCGGCGCGCACTTCCGTCGCCAACAGATCACGCAGCGTGTCCACCTGGGCGCTGTACGGCGCAATCACCGCCACCTGTATGGGCGTGAGGCCCGCGTCAATGAGCTTGCGCACCAGCAGGGCACACAGTCGCGCCTCGCCCTCATTGCGCCAGGAGGTGGAGCCGGGGGGCTGCTCGTCGGAGAAGCCGGTGCCCGCGGTGTCCACGAACGTGAGCGGCCCCGAGAGCAGCTCCTCCAGCGTGCGCCCCAGCACGTTCTCCAGTCCCCGCCCCGCGACGTGGGGATGTGCGGTCAAGCGGCCCGCGTAGGTGTGCGCGGAAGGGAACGTCATCAGCGACTGGTGCATGCGGTGCTGCACCGTGAGCATGCGACCCGGGATGCGGCCGTCCTCGTGGCGTGCGTCGAAGATGGTGCGACCGAGGCCACCACGCTCCGCTTCCGGCGAGACCACCGTGGGCGGAAGCTGCTTGTGGTCACCAACGAGGACCAGGCGCTGACACAGTCCCAGCGCGAGGAAACACAGCGGCGTGACGGCCTGCGAGGCCTCGTCGAGGATGGCGAGATCGAACTCCTCGTCGACGAGATCCGGGCCGCCACACACGGTCAGGGTGGCGGAAACCGCGCGCGCCTTGCGCATCACCTCCTCTTCCGCCTGGCTGATGAGCTTGCGCGCATCCGCGATCATCGCACGCCATTCCGTCGCGCGTTCCCGCCGCTCCGCGCGTGCATCCGCCGCGGACTTCCGCGACTGCCCCGACCGCGTGCGCAGGTTCTCCGCCTGACGGATCAGATCCTGCGCCACCCGGTAGCGCTCATGGCCGCGGATGGCGTTGAGGAGCAGCGCGTCGTGGAGGGACTCATCCACGCGGGCGGGGTGGCCCACGCGCAGCACCTTGCCGCCGCGAGCGAGCAGGGCGCGGGTGAGCTCGTCGGCGCCGGTGTTGGAGGGGGCGCACAGCAGCACGCGCTGGCCGGCCTGCAGCGCCTCCAGGGCGAGCGTGGCGGCGGTGGTGGTCTTCCCCGTGCCGGGCGGGCCGTGGATGAGGAACACGTCGGGCGCGGACAGGGCGCCCAGCACGGCTTCGCGTTGCGCGTCGTTGAGGTGGGTGAGGGCGGGCGGGGACTTCAGCGCGTGGGAGGGCTCGGGATCACGCACGCCCAGGATGACGTCGCGCAGGTGCGCGGTGCGACCGGTGGTGACGCGCATGCGCCGGATGCCGGCCATGGCCCGCTCGAAGGTGACCGGTGTCCCCTCCGGCCACACCGCCAGCTTCTGCGACGGGAGATTCTCGGCGGCGCGCGGATCCAGGGTGAGGGTCAGTCGCGTGGCGTCGATCCGGTGCAGCACGGCCTGCACGCTGCCGGTGCGTTGGCTCTCGGCGAGCACCTCGGGCCCGCCCAGCGCCACGGGGTCGCCGGGGCGGCCGCGGAAGGCGGGGAGGGGGCCTCCGTCGGAGCGCTGCAGCGTGAGCGACCACAACCCGCCCGCCGCCGGTCCCTCCTCCGCCACGGTGAGATGGCGCATCAGCACGCCGTCCGCCTCCTGCGACGCCAGCGGCACATTGGCCCGCTCCTCCCGCAGGGCCTGCTCCTCCGCGCTTCGCTCCAACTGCAGCAGACGTTCCAGGGTGGTGAGCTGTTCGTCGACGGGAATCATGCCGGGTCCAGGCCGCTTGCGCGCGGGAGCGTCCTTCTACGGGGCCGCCGCCTCCGCCGCCACGGTCTCCGTGCCCGGTACCCTTGCCGTGAACTTGAGGGTTTTGCGCAAGCGGCTAGGCTGTCGCTCCCTTGGGCCCCGGGAATGGGCCCGCTTTGGAGTTGCACATGGCTCGTGTCTGGTCGTTGGTGTGCGCGCTGCTGCTGGGTGGAACCGCGGCGGCCCTGCACGGTTGTCTCACCACCACGGGGACGCAGACCCCCGGAGACGCTGGCAGCGGGTTGGCAACCTGCATCACCAATGAGGACTGCAAGGCCATTGACGAGTTTGACGAGTGCGTGGCCGGCCTGTGCCAGCGCCCCTGCTCCACCGACGACGTGTGCGACCCCAACGAGTTCTGCACCGCGCAGGGCTATTGCCAGGTGGGCTGTCGCGACAGCACCGGCTGCACCGACGACAAGCTGTGCCTGGACGGCGTCTGCCGCGGCCGTGACGAGGTGGGCTCCTGCGCCACCAAGGCGGACTGCACCAACCCGCCCAACACCAACATCTGCCGCGACGGCGTGTGCGTGCCGCCGCCCGCCCAGTGCAACCGCCCCGACGACTGCCCGGGCCCGCAGCAGTGCAACGGCTTCACGCACACCTGCTTTGACCCCACGCCGGAGTGCTCGGTGGACGCGGACTGCGCGGGCAAGAGCCAGTGCACCAACGGCTGCACCTGCAACCCGGAGCGCAAGTGCACGCCCACGCCCACCTGCACCTTGGCCACCGAGGCCACAGACTGCGCGGCGGGCACCTACTGCGACACCACGCAGAACCCCGGTCGCTGCAAGACCTCTCCGCCGTGCCAGAAGCAGTCCGACTGCGACGCGTTCGACCTGGCCTGCGACGTGGCCGCGGTGACCTGCAAGCGCTCCCCGTCGTGCCCGGCCACCCCGAGCCCGTGCGTGGCGCCGTTCAGCTACTGCAATGCCACCGCCGGCTACTGCCAGGCGCCCACGTGCACCAACGGCGGCATCACCTGCGGGGCCAATGAGACCTGTCGCGCCGACGGAACCTGCGGCCCCTCCGGCGCCACCACCTGCACCAGCCACAATGACTGCCCCGCCACGCAGTTCTGCCACGCCAGCAGTCTCACGTGCCGTCCGGGTTGTCGCAGCAACGCCAACTGCACCGCGCCGCAGATCTGCAACAGCGAGGGTTCGTGCGTGAACGACAACACCGGCGGTGGCGGTGGCGACGGAACGCCGTGCGAGGACGACAGCGTGTGCCGCTCCGGTTACAGCTGCTCGGGCATTGGCGTGTGTCGTGAAAACTGCCAGTCGGGCCAGTGCCCTCCGTGTCCGCAGACCGGTTACGGGTGCGTGTTCGTGTGGTGCGCGCCCTCCGCCGAGCCGCCGCAGCCCGCGGGTGACGGCGGTTACATCTGCAACTGATCCGCGCCGAAAACTCTCCGTCACCCCCGGCATGCGCTAACCTGCCGCCACCATGCGCACCATGCTGCGAAGGCTGGTGACCGTCGTCGTGGTGGCGGGGCTGGCGGCCCAGGCGGGCGCGGCCGAGCCGCAGAACTTCACGGTCGAGCGGTTCCGTCCGGTCCTGGACCCGGAGGGCCTTGCCTCCGTCGACACCGCGGAGATTCCCGGGCACCTGGAGTTCAACGTCGGCGCGCACGGGAACTACGCGCGGAACGTGTTGCTGCAGTCGCGCAGTGGCACCGGCACCCTTGCGCTGGTGGGGCACCGGCTGGGCGCGGAAGCGGGTGTGCAGCTCGGCCTGTTCAACCACGTGGCCCTGGGTGTCTACGCGCCGGGGACGTTGCTGCAGCTGCGCACCGACACCTCGCTCATGCCGCTGGGCGACACGCTGCGTGAGCTCTTCCCCGCGGGCCCTGGCGACGTGCGACTCAGCACCAAGGCGCGCCTGCTGCGACAGGACCTGCACTTTGTCTCCGTGGCGGTGAGCGCCGACGTCACGGTGCCCACCAGCCTGGGCCTGGCGTACCTGGGCGAGCCCGCGCCCACGTTCACTCCGCAGATTGCGGTGAGTCGCAGCATCTGGGGCCTGCGCATGCTGGGCAACGCCAGTCTCAAGCTGCGCGGAGAGCGCTTCATTGGCCAGCAGTCGTTCTCCGACGAGGCCACCCTGCGCGCGGGCCTGGGTTACGACGTCAGCTACCACCTGAAGAACGTGCGCCTGATGCCTTTCGTCGAGCTGGTGGCGACGACGGGGTTGGTGACGCCGCTGGGGCTGGGTGCGTCGCTGGACACGGCGGGGCTCCGCTCGGTGCGCGCGCAGAACACGCTGGAGTGGGGCGGCGGGTTGAAGTTCGAGCCGCTGCCGGGCCTGCAGTGGGTGACGGGCCTGTCCGTGGGCGTGCTGCCCGGCGTGGGGAACCCGGACTGGCGCGTGTACTCGGGCCTGCGCTTCGGCTTCCGCGTGCGCGACGTGGACCATGACGGCGTTCCCGACGTGGATGACCGCTGCAAGCTGGTCCCCGAGGACCGTGATGGCTTCTCCGACGCGGACGGGTGCCCGGAGCTGGACAACGACGTGGACAACGTGCCGGACACGCGTGACCTGTGCCCGGACCTGGCGGAGGACCGCGACGAGTTCTCCGACGACGACGGCTGTCCCGAGGCGGACAACGACTGGGACGGCGTGCTGGACCCGCGGGATGCGTGCCCCAACCAGGCCGGCGTGGTGGACAACAAGGGCTGCCCCGAGACCGACGTCGACAACGACGGGGTTCCCGACGCGGATGACCGGTGTCGTGAGGAGCCGGAGGACGGGGACCACTTCAACGACGAGGACGGCTGCCCCGAGCCCGACAACGACGAGGACGGCCTGCTGGACAACGCGGACGCGTGCCCGGTGGACGCGGAGGACAAGGACGCGTTCAAGGATGAGGACGGCTGTCCCGACGTGGACAACGACGAGGATGGCGTGGCCGACCCGCTGGATGCCTGCCCGTTGGAGGCGGCGCCCCCCGAGCGCGCGGCGCAGGGAGAAGGCTGCCCGGACCGCGACACCGACGTGGACGGCATCCTGGACAGCGCGGACGCCTGCCCCGCCGACGCCGAGGACAAGGATGGTTACGAGGACGGCGACGGCTGCCCCGAGGCGGACAACGACAAGGACGGCGTGCCGGACACGCTGGAGAAGTGCCCGCTGGAGCCGGAGACCATCAACGGCGTGCAGGACGAGGACGGCTGCCCCGACGAGGGACCCAAGCCGCTGGTGAAGGTCACCGAGCAGAAGCTGGAGATCCTGGAGAAGGTCTACTTCGACACGGCCAAGGCGAAGATCCAGAAGCGCTCCTTCAACCTGCTGAACCAGGTGGCGCTGACCATCAAGGCCAATCCGCAGATCAAGCTGGTGGCGGTGGAAGGCCACACCGACAGCCAGGGCAAGCGTGAGAAGAACGTGGTGCTCAGCCAGCAGCGCGCGGATGCGGTGCGGAACTACCTCATCAAGCAGGGCGTGGAGCCGGAGCGTCTGAAGGCCGTGGGTTTTGGTCCGGACCGCCCCGTGGGGGACAACAAGACCGCGAATGGACGCGAGGCGAATCGGCGCGTGGAGTTCGTGATCGTGGAGAAGCAGTAGGCGGTGGTGGAGATGCGGGGTTGGTGGCGACGTGCCCCCCCACCCGGCCGCCTCGCGCGCAGCGATTTGTCGTCGTGGCGGCCGACCTCCCCCACGGTGTGGGGAGGCGTAGATGTGCCGCCTCGGTTGAACAATTGCGCGCAATGGGCGGCACGGGCTCAATGATGCCTTGTGCCGCGCTCAGCCCACTGGAGAAACCAGGCGCGGCACATCTACGCCTCCCCACGCCGTGGGGGAGGTCGGCCGCCACGTCGTGAAATCAGTGAAATCTGCAGGCGGCCGGGTGGGGGGGCCACGTCGCCACCAGCCCCGCTGTCTTGTCCCGCTGTCAGGTGTGTGTCAGTTGTGGCGCATGCGACGCACCGAGCGGCTCTTTGCCATGACGGAATACCTGCGCGGTCGACGGACCGGTGTGACGGCGGAGGAGCTGGCGCGGCGTTTCCGTGTCACCGTGCGCACCGTCTACCGCGACCTGGATTCACTCCGTGACGCCGCGCTCCCTTTGCGTGCGGACCGTGGTCGCGGCGGTGGGTACGCATTGGACTCCACGTACAGCCTGCCCCCGGTGAACTTCACCGCGCGGGAAGCGGCCACGCTGCTGGTTGCCGGCGCGTACCTCACGGACATGCGTCTCATCCCCTTCTCCACGACGCTGCAGTCCGGCCTGGACAAGGTCCGTGCCGCGCTCTCGCGCACGGCGCAGCGGGAACTGGCGGAGCTGCTCAAGACCATCCGCTTCACCGGGGTGCCGGCGCGCTCCTCGTCGGCGGAGGTGCGCGCGGTGGTGGAGCAGGCATGGTTCGAGGCCCGTCCGCTGCGCATCCGCTACCAGAGCGCGAACGGCGAGGTGACCGACCGGAACGTGCGCATCAGCAGCGTGGTGCTGGAGCGCAGCGAGACCTTGCTGAACTGCATCGAGTCCGACGGGAATCCGCGTCAGTTCCGCCTGCACCAGATCCAGCGCGCCGAGCTCGTCGACGGCGACGCGGTCACTCCCCCGCCTTCCGGAACTCCACGTGCAGGGTGGCTTCGAAGTCGGGCTTCATGACGAAGTTCTGCTTGAACTCCGCCTTGCCCTTCTTCACGACCGCGAGGTGGCTGCCCTCATACAGGGACAACGGTTGCACCGGCAGCGTGCCGACGAGTTTTCCGTCGATGTAGAGCTGGGTCCCCGCGGGCGCGTCGACGATGAGCGTGCCCTTGCCGGCTTCCAGGCTGACTTCCTTGGTGGCGCCGGCGTTCACCTTCACGGTGCGCTGGATGTCCACGCCCTCGCCCTTGGCCTTGAGGCGGACCTTGTGCTGGCCGGCCTTCACCGTCGTGGTGATCGGGCTGCGCCCCACGAGCTTCCCGTCGACGTAGATCTCACCCGCCGGGGAGGCGGTGATGCTGAGCTGCGAGGGTTTGGGCGCCTCGGGAGCGGCCGCGGCTTTCTCCTCGGGCGCGCTGGGCGTGGGCGACGCGGCGGCCGGACGGGAAGGCTCCGGGGTGGGCTTCTCCGTCGGGGCCGCGGCATTTTCGGTTGGGGCGGCAGCCATGGGTGCAGCGGCGGGACGCGTCAGGATCACCGCGGCCAACGCCACACCCAATCCAGCCGCGAGACCGAGCGCCACGTAGACCACCGGCGACGTCTTGTAGACAACGCGGGGGGCGAGGTCGGTGTCGTCCGAGGGAACCGCGAGCTCGCGCGTGGGACGGCGCCTGGGGGCCGCGGGTGACGACGCTGCGGGCGTTGCGGTGCGGACCGGCGCTTCCGGTGCGGGCGGCGCGGGAGCCGGCGCGGGCTCGGCCACCGGTGTGGCGCGCGTTGTCGACGTGGTGGGCACCGGCGCCTCGACGGGCGCAAGGCGCGGTGACGACGTGGCGGGTGCCGGTTGGACCACCGGAGCAAGCCGCGGTGCCGACGTGGTGGGAGCGGGCGCGCTGGGCGGAGGCGCGGCGGCGGGCGGCGGCGCGGGGACCGGCTCGAGTCGCGCGGCGGACGCGGGGGGCGGTGGTGACGTCGTGAACTCGCGCGGTGGGCCTACCAGCTCCGCGTAGTCTCCGCTGCCGGCGCGACCGGGCGCGGCCACGGCGCCGCTGAGCAGCTGCTGTCGTCCCACGCGCGCGGGGAAATCCTGCGGGAACAGGACCTCCATGAACTCCTTGACGTCGGGCTGCGACGCCATGGCGCCGGACTCGATGATCGCCTGGCGCATGTGCAGCGGTGACTCGAACCGGTCGCGCGACTTCCGCTGCAGCGCGCGCAACGTGATGTCCGCCACCGCCTGCGGCAGACCCATGGCCACGCGCTTGTTGAGCTCGTCGGCGATCATCGCGTCGGCGAGACCGGTGTCGTTGCCGAACGGGGGACGCCCGGTGATGGCCTCGTAGTAGACGGCGCCCAGCGCGTACACGTCGGTGTGCACCGTGGCCGCGGCCCGACCTCCAAAGCTCTGCTCCGGCGCGGTGTACGGGTCGCGGATGGACTTCTCGAATCCGCGGCTGCGCATCAGCCACTCGGCGAGCGTGGCGGCGCCGTAGCCGGTGACCTTGGTGGCGCCGTTGAAGCTGACCAGGAGGGTTTCCGGTCGGATGGCGCCGTGGATGAGCGGGCCGCCGGTCATGGTGACGCCCAGCTCATGCGCGTAGTGCGCGCCCATGCACGCGCCGGCCACCATGTTGCTCGCCACGCCCACGGGGAGGCGGACCTGGAGCTGCTGCGCGCGCTTGAAGACGGTGCGCACGTTCTCCGCGTCGGCAAACTCGACCACGCGGGCCACGCCCTCGTCGAGCTTCAGCAGTCCCACCACCGCCAGCACGTTGACGTGGTCAATGTGCACCGCCAGCTGCGTCTCGGCGACGATCTGGTCCAGCAGCTCCTTCTTGTCGGCCACCTCGTCGGGGATGAACACCATGACCACGGGGCGGACCGCACCGCCGGTGTCGGTGAAGGTGCCAAGGAATGCCTGCGAGCCACCGCCCCCCAAGGGGCCCAGCACGTTGAAACGACCAGTGGTCACGACGCGACCTTAGGTAGCCCACGGCGGTAGGCGCAACCGCAACCGCGCTCCCACCCTGGAGTCATTCCGACGCCAACGCCCCCGCCCGGGGTTGCGCACCGCGGCGTCAGCGAAGACACGGGCCACGCGGAATACCGCGGCCGTCACACGCGTTGTCCGCGTCTCGCACAGACGGAGACGGCCCATGGCGCAGGCGGTGGAGCAGGTTCAGCCCGAGGACGAGAACGCGTTGGCGGAGACCATTGCCCGGCTCGCCGCGGAGCATGCCCGTGGAGGCCGTCCCCACCTGCGTTTCAGCGTCGGGGAGCTCATCCTGTACGTCGGGCCAGGTGCCCGCGGCGCCGGGTTCCTCTGGCTCATCCGCGACACCTCCGCGTTGGGACGACTGTTGGAGGAGGGCGTGGCCGACAGCGCGGTGGCGGCGGCGCGATGGTCGGCGCGCCGGCTGGATCGCTACTTGCGGGAGCGCGGGTTGAGCACGCGTGATGCGCTGCAGATGCTGATTGTCCTCGTCGGGATGCACTGCTGGCGACGTGGCGGCCGGCAGGTGAAGCCCATGCATCCGGCGTCCTGACGACAGGCCACGACGTCGATCAGTCCTGGATGAACAGCCACTTCGTCGCGCGGGCCATGCCAATGACCACCCAGCCCAGTGGGCCCGGCCGCAGCTCCTTCTCGACGGTGAGATACAACGTGGCGAACTGCACCTGGTTCTCCATCAGGCGCATCTGACCTTCCAGCCGTTCCAACTCCACCGTCACCCGGCCCAACTCACGCTCGATCTCGAGGAGCTTCTGCACGTCGTCGGTGCGCTCCAACAGGGCTTGCAGGCGTTGGCGCATGGTGCGCGCGTTCTCGATGCGGATGGCCAGGTCCGTGTACTCCGCGGTGACGTTCTGCACTTCCACGTCGCGACGCGTGAGCTTCCCGCCGCGCTCGATCTGCGCGATGGCGGTCTCCAGGCGCTCATTGGGGATCTTCACGGTGACGGCGTCGGTCCGTTCCGCTTCCACGTAGCCGCCCAGCGAGGTGGCGAGGCGTCGTGCGTCGGCAAGCGCGGTGGAGACCTGGTCCTGGGCGGGGACCTCCAGCGTGAGCCACGCCGTGCGCACCAGCTTGTGGTCGGCCTGGCCCTCGTCGGCGGCGATGGACCGCCCAGCGGTGTCGGCGCGCAGGTCCGCGCGTGCGGAGCTGGACCGGGCCCGGGATTCGGGCGCGCTGGCTGCACAGCCGAGCAGGAGAGGGAAGAGCGCACACCAGACGCGGACGGACATGGGACCTCCGGGATCTGGTGCTTCAACGGGTGAACGACGCGGAAGATCTTTCCCGAACCATCCGGAGGTACAAAGGCGCCATGAGAGTGACCCTGTTGGGGCATGCCAGCCTGGTGGTGCAGGCGCCCGACGCGTGCGTGTTCGTGGACCCGGTGTTCTCCGACCCGTTCCAGGGTGACCTGGTGGTCTCGTGTCCACGTCGGGAAGTGGACGTGGATGCGCTGCCCCGGCCCGACGCGGTCATCCTCTCCCACGGGCACCTCGATCACTTCCATCCACCGTCGCTGCGACGCATGGACCGGCGAACGCCCGTGTTCTGCCCGCCGGATCGCGCGCTGGCCAAGGCGCTGGCCCTGGAGGGTTTCTCCGACGTCACCATGCTTACCGACGCGTCCCTCCGACGGGTGGGCGCACTGGAGTGGCGACCGACACCCTCCGACGGGCCCGCCGTCGAGATGGGCATCATGTTCCGCTCGCAGGAGGGGACGGTGTGGAACGTGGTGGATACCGTCGTGACGCAGCGGATCGTCGTCGAGGCGCTGGAGTGGCTGGACGGTGAGTTGGACGTGGCCTTCTGCGCGTACCGCCCACTCCTCGAGCACGCGAGCATGTGGGTGGACGAGAGCGGGTTCCCGCGCGAGCGTTATGAGCGGCTGCTTGAGATGGCCATCTGCACACGCGCGCGCACCGTGATTCCCGGTTCCGCCGGGCTGCGCGCCGCGGACCACCACGGTTGGCTCAACCACCGGATCTTCCCCGTCAGCCGCGAGGAGTTCGTCCGCGACCTCAACGCCGTGGCGCCGGAGCTCCGCACCCAACTGCTCAACCCGGGAGAGGCCCTGGTGCTGCGGAAGGGAGCGGACCCTGTCGTCGAGGATTCACGCTGGGCGCGCACGGTGGAGCTGGATGAAGACCGCGTGGCGTTCGACCCGGAAGGCCATCCCGCCCCGCCGCTCGTCGACGAGAACTCGCACCGCTACCGCGAGCCCGTGATGCGGGACGCCATCACCACGCTCATGGAGGAGCACTTCCCCAGGGCCATGCGCAACACGCTGACCTGGCGCACCACCGGACCCTTGCGCACGCTCTGGGACCGTCGCGCGGCGCTGCAGGTGGACGTGGTGTTCCCTTCCACGACGGAGAGCTGGCACGTGGCGCAGTGGTCGCCGTTCACGCTCGAGCGCGGCGCGCACCCCGACGCGGATTACACGTTCCAGTACGTGGCCTCGCAGATCCACGGTTACGCGCGCGGGAACTGGCGGCAGACGCCGCGCGTGGTGGCCCGTCGGCGACGAGGCATTGCGAAGGGGGCGTTCCGCTTCAGTGCGCTGGATCCCGCCCGCCTGCACGACGTGGATCAGTACCTGGTGGTGGACGAGACGTTTGAATGGAACCCGCTGGCTCTGCTGGCATGACAGGGAGGACGACGTGCATCCCAACGAAGCGCTCATCGACAGCTTCTACAAGGCGTTCCAGAAGAAGGATCACGCCGCCATGGCCGCCTGCTACCACCCCGACGTGGAATTCAGCGACGCGGTGTTCCAGGGCCTGAAGGGCGAGCGCGCCAAGGCCATGTGGCACATGCTGTGCGAGCGCGGAAAGGACCTCAGCATCACCTACGGCGGTATCAAGGCTGACGACGAGAAAGGCGAGGCCTGGTGGGATGCACGCTACACGTTCTCCGGGACGGGGCGGCCGGTGCTCAACCAGATCAAGGCGCGCTTCCGCTTCAAGGACGGCAAGATCATCCAGCACGAGGACACGTTTGACCTGTGGAAGTGGACCGGCATGGCCCTGGGACTGAAGGGCAAGCTGCTCGGCTGGACGCCCCTGGTGCAGAACACCGTGCGCAAGATGGCGCAGAAGGGGCTGGACAAGTTCATGGAGAGCAGCGGAACGCGGTAGCGCACGTGACGCAGATTCTCCGACGTCACCCCCGCAAGTGGATGCGGCGCGCGGCGCTCCTGTGCTGCCTGGTCGTCCACCCGCTTCATGCGCACCAGGGATTGGCGGCGGACATTGCGCGGGTGAGCGCGCGGCTTTGGCAGGACCCCGCGGACGTCTCGGCGCTCGTCGAGCGGGCGGTGTTGTACCGACGTCAAGGTGAGCTGGCGCTGGCCCTGGCGGACCTCCACTGGGCGGCCACGTTCGCTCCTGACGACGTCGCGGTGGTGCAGGAACGTGGCCTGGTGCTGGCGCGCATGGGTGATCACGTCGCGGCGTTGCGTGACCTGGAGCGCGTGGCCCTTCGTGACGACGTTCCCAAGGACGTTCGCGTGGCACTGGCCACCATCCACGAGGCACAAGGCCACCTGGTGGAGGCGTGGGTGCAGTACGACGAAGCGCTTCGTGTCCACCCCGACCCCGAGCTGTTCCTCGCGCGCGGACGCATCGACGAGCAGCTCCGTCGCTGGGAAGTCGCCGCGTCGGGGTACCGCGAGGGGCTGAGCGCGCTGGACGGCGCGGTGGTGCTGCGCTTGGCGTTGTTGCGCGTGCTCAAGGTCACCTGCGGTCACCAGGAGGCCATCGCGCTGATTGACGACGCCATGGCGGCTTCCCAGGTCAAGGCGGACTGGGCCCTCATGCGCGCGGACTTCCGGGAGCAGGCGGGGGATGGGCGTGGCGCTCGTCGGGACCGGGAGAATGCGCTGCGTGAGAGCAACGAGCTCCTCCAACGTGGCCGGACCGCGCTGAGGCTGCTGACGCGAGCGCGTGCGTTGGCTGCGTTGGGACGCACGTCGGAAGCCCGGAAGGACGCGCAGGCGGCGTTGGAGCTGGCGCCCCGACTCGACGACGCCACCAGCCTCCTGGCCACGCTGCAGCACCGTCCATGACTGCGGACTTCTGCCCCGCCCGACGGGCCTGGCAACCGCCTTTTTGCGTCGGGGAGGCTTTTCTGGTCTGCTCTCACGGGGGGCAGGTGGTTCACTCATGCCGGGCGACATCAACGTCGAGTCATCACGGGTCTCACGCGAGAGCGTGATGGAAGCGATTGTCCTGGCGTTCATGCACTCGCCGTACAGCAAGCTGGGACGGCCGGCGCTCAAGGACATCCTGGAGACGAACTGGGACAAGATTTCCGTCGGTGACGCGCTGAAGCTGCAGCCCATCCTCGACGCGCTGAAGGCGGAACCCGCGTTCAAGCTGGAGACCGTCGTCCCGCCGCTGGCGCGCATCAAGACGTGGGAGGCCTTCCTCAAGCTGCGCGTGGAGATGCCCAGGGAGCTGATGGGCAAGGGCATCATCGACGTCTCCAGCGCCGAGCGTTTCGCGGCGGAGTGCCGCGTGCCGGAGAACCTCCTGGTGCGCGCGCTGCCGGGGGCCGCGTCCGTCAAGCGTGAAGGCTCCCGCACCTCGGTGACCGTGCACCGTCCCGACGCCGAGGAGGGCAGCGGCAAGAAGCTGGTGGCGGGTCTGCTCGTGGCCATGGTGCTGGCGGGCGGCGCGGGCGGATTCATGTGGTGGCGCGTGCGTCACACCGCCGTGCCCGTCGACATCAACGCCGTCTCCGAGCACATCCCGCTCAGCACGGCCACGCGACAGGGCAACGAGGTGGTGGCCACGCTGGCCAACCGCATGTGGCTGGAGGCGTTCCCCAAGGACGCGCGCATCACCCAGGTCACCGCCGCCTTCGAGCGCGTGCGCAAGCTCGACGGTGTGACGTCGTTCAAGCTCGTGGATTCCAACGGCACCGTGCTGGCCGAGGCCGCGCTGGGCAAGGGCACCGCGCCCACGGTCCAGGTCCATCGCTGAAGGCCCAGGCAATCCCTTCGATACCTGTCCACTGGCGTCGCGCGGCTGCCGCAAGTAGGAGAGCCGCCCCAGACAACCCTTCTCCATCCACCGGAGCCTCCCATGTCCCGTGCCCTGGTCATCTCCGCTTTTGCGTTGGGCGTCGTCGTCGCGGCGGCCTGCGCTTCCTCGTCGGAGGCCAAGAAGGAGCCCGCCAAGCCGGCGGAGCCGACCGCCGACACCAAGGCCGCACCCCCGCCTCCCGCGCCGGAACCCGCCGTGAAGTACCCCGACACCCGCCTTGCTGATCACGTCGACGAATACCACGGCACCAAGGTGCCCGACCCGTACCGTTGGCTGGAGGACCCGGACTCCGAGGAGACGCGCAAGTGGGTGGAGGCCCAGAACCAGGTCACGTTCGGCTACCTGGGCAAGATCACCTCACGTGAAGTGCTCAAGATGCGCCTCACCGAGCTGTGGAACTACGAGCGTTTCAGCCCGCCGTTCCACGAGGGCAAGCGCTACTTCTACTTCAAGAACGACGGCCTGCAGAACCAGAGCGTCCTCTACACGCTGGAGAAACTCGACGCTGAGCCCAAGGTCCTGCTGGACCCCAACGCGCTCTCCGCCGACGGCACCATTGCCCTCAACGGCCTCAAGCTCACCGACGACGGCACGCTGATGGCCTACGGCCTGTCCAACGGTGGCAGCGACTGGGTGGAATGGCGCGTCAAGGACGTGGCCACCGGCAATGACCTCCCCGACGTCATCAAGTGGAGCAAGTTCTCCGGTGCGTCGTGGAGCAAGGACAAGAAAGGCTTTTTCTACAGCCGCTACCCGGAGCCCAAGGAGGGCGACGCGCTGGAGGAGGCCAACTACTTCCACAAGGTCTACTACCACCGCCTCGGCACCGAGCAGAAAGACGACGAGCTGGTGTTCGAGGACAAGGACAACAAGACCCGCGGCTTTGACGCGCGCGTGACCGAGGATGGGAAGTACCTCATCATCCACGTGTGGGAAGGCACGGACCGGCGCAACCGCCTGTACTTCAAGGAGATGAAGAAGGGCGCGCCGGTGGTGAAGCTGTTTGATGCCTTTGACGGCGCGTACGACTTCATTGGCAACAAGGGCGGCACGTTCTTCATCAAGACCGACCTGGACGCGCCGCGTGGAAGGCTGGTGGCTGTCGACGTCAAGAAGGCGGACAAGAAGAACTGGAAGGAGCTGATTCCCCAGGGTGCCGACAAGCTGGAGTTCGTCACCATGCTGGGCGGCGGCTTCCTCGCCGGCTGGCTGCATGACGCGCACACGCTCATCACGCTGCACGACATTGCCGGCAAGAAGACCAAGGACATTTCGCTGCCCGCCATTGGCACCGCCATGGGCTTTGACGGCAAGAGCACCGACACCGAGACGTTCTACGGCTTCACCTCCTTCAACTACCCCACCACCATCTTCCGTCTCGACGTCAAGACCGGTGAGAGCACGCTCTTCCGTCAGCCGCAGGTGAGCTTCAAGCCGGAGGACTACGAGGTGCGGCAGGAGTTCTACCCGTCCAAGGACGGCACCAAGGTCCCCATGTTCCTGGTGCACAAGAAGGGGCTGGCCATGGACGGGAACCGCTGCACGTACCTGTACGGTTACGGCGGATTCAACGTGAGCCTGACGCCGTCATTCAGCGTTCCGCTCATTGCCTGGCTGGAGCGCGGTTGCGTGTACGCGCAGCCCACGTTGCGCGGCGGCGGCGAGTACGGCGAGGACTGGCACTCGGCGGGCATGCTGGACAAGAAGCAGAACGTGTTTGACGACTTCATTTCCGCCGCGGAATTCCTGACGAAGAGCGGCATCACCAAGCCGGAGAAGCTGGCGATTGGTGGCGGGTCCAACGGCGGTCTCCTCGTGGGCGCGTGCATCACGCAGCGGCCGGAGCTGTTTGGCGCGGCGTTGGCGCAGGTGGGCGTGATGGACATGCTGCGCTTCCACAAGTTCACCATTGGCCACGCGTGGACCAGCGAATACGGTTCTTCCGACGACGCCGCGCAGTTCCAGTACCTGATGAAGTACTCCCCGCTGCACAACCTGAAGCCGGGGATGAAGTATCCCGCCACGCTCATCACCACCGCCGATCACGACGACCGCGTGGTGCCGGCGCACAGCTTCAAGTTCGCGGCGGCCATCCAGAAGGCGCAGGGCGGGGTGGCTCCGGTGATCATCCGCATTGACACCAAGGCCGGTCACGGCGCGGGCAAGCCCACCAGCAAGCTCATCGAGGAGAACGCGGACAAGTTCGCCTTCCTGCTGCATGAGCTGAAGTCGGAGCAGTAGGCCCGTCGACGTGGGGGTCACGAGGCGGGTGAGCGCGACAACGTCGCCCTGGAGTGCGGTGCGAACACGCTCGCGCATGCCACGACGTCAAGCACCGCCCTGGATCGGCCCTCACGGCTGCCCGATCCCCGTGGCGAGCTGGCGACGTCAGGGGCTTCTCCTGACGCAGCCCCTCACGTGGTCGAGGTTCCATTTGACGACGAGGAGCCATGGAAGACCGATCCAGGGCGGTGCTTGACGTCGTGGCATGTGCAACGGGTTCGCACCGCACTCCAGGGCGACGTTGTCGCGCTCACCCGCTTCGTGACCCTGTTCCCTGAGCTTGAGCGTTTGAGAGGTCATGGCGTACCACCCTGGTGACGCCAAGGAGCCTTCCATGCGCTGGGGTGCGGCGGTTGCGGTTGTGGGTCTCGCGGGCTGTTCATTCCTCACCATTCCGCCAAGCAACATGATGATGTCGCAGAGCATGCGCGAGGCGGACGCACGTGGTGCCGTCGTGGAGGTGGTGCGGCCGGAGCAGCTGGCCACGGTGCGCACCCTGGCGGTTCCGCCCTTCCGTGACAGCTCGTGGACGCCGGGCAATGAGCTGGAGGTCTTCCGCGACGACTCCGCCATGCGCGGCCGCATGTTCTTCCCGCACCGCGCCGCCGGGGAGCAGATTGCTGAGCGATTCGAGGAGTACTTCCTGGCCACCAAGGTCGTCGACGTCGTCGAGCGGAGCCGGTTGGCCGCCGTGCTGCAGGAGCAGGCGCTGGGACCCACCGACGGAACCAAGGGCGGCCAGGAGATGTTGCCCGAGGTGAGCGCGGGACTGGCGGGCGCGGATGCGGTCCTGCTGGGCAGCACCACGTCGGCGTTCCACTACGTGGGCGACCGTCCCGGCGTGTACCAGATGGCGCAGATTGGCGTGCACGTCCGGCTCGTCGACAAGCGCAGTGGACAGATCCTGGCGTGGGGTGAGGACACCGCGGCGGAAGCCTCCGCGTACGTCGACGATCAAGACCTGATCACGCGCCTGGCCACGCGCCTCACCCGCAAGGTTGCCGACGCCATCCTGGCCGCGCGCAAGCAGTTCCCGCAGCAGGCCGCTCCCGAGCGTGCGCCGCACATGATGCCATCCCCGCCCCGAGCAAACCCGGGTTGACGTGGTGGCTCCGGCGCACCGCGGAGGACGGGTTGCGTTGCGTCGTGTTACTCCGTGGTCATGCTGCTGATTGCGCTGTGCCTGGCCTCCGCGCTCTCCGTCCACGACGGGAATCCCGCAGCACCCCTGGTCCTCACCGACGAGACCCACGAGCTCGAGGTCTCGTCCGCGCTCCAGGTCATCACCGGCGCCGACCCGGCGATGACGTTGGACCAGGCCCGCGTCAGCGAGCAGTTCAAGCCCGTGGAGGGTCATCCCTCGTTCGGCTTTGAGGGCGGGACCTTCTGGCTGCGTTTCACCGTTCGCAACCAGCGCACGACGACGGAACCGTGGCTGCTGATGCTGGACAACGCGCTCGTCGAGTCCATCCAGCTCTTTGTCCTCCTCCCTGACGGGACCGTGCAGCGCCACGCCGGCGGCCTGCGCCATGTCCACGAGGCGGACGTGCGTCACCGCCAGCCGGTGTTCCGGTTGGACCTGCCGCGCAGCGTCGACGTGGCCATCTACGTGCGCGCGGAGACGCAGTGGAACGCCAACTTCCCCATGCGCTTCCTCAGCGACGCGCGCCTCCGCGCCACCGACGCGTGGGTCATGGTGTTCTTCGGCATCTTCTTCGGCATGGCGCTGATCATGGTGCTGTACAACCTGTTCATAGGCATCGCGCTGAGGGAGAGCAATTCGCTCTGGTACGCGCTGTGGGTGGGGACCATGGCGCCCACGCTTCCCATCGACCACGGCATGCTCAACGTGATGTTCCCGGAGCTGGTGCCTTGGACGTCGCAGCTCATTGCCACGCACTTCACCGTCGGGATCGGCCTGACCGTGCAGCTGGGTCGGACCTTCCTGCGCACGCGGGAGCTCACGCCGCGCGTCGACCGCTTTCTTCGCTTTGCGTTGTGGTTGTGCCCCATCAACCTGTTCACGTCGTACGTCGCGTTCGACAAGTCGCTGATCATCAGCATGGTGTTGATGATCCCGGTGCCGTGGACGCTCGTCGGTGTCAGCGTGTACCTGTGGGTCAAGGGCAACCGGTCTGCCTCCTACTTTGCGGTGGCGCAGCTGGCGTTCATGTTCGCCGCCAACCTCAGCACCATGGCGGGCAGCGGCCTGGTCCCGGCGATCTTCTCCTACGGCGTCGTAGCGGGAGCCGCGCTGCAGATGGTCCTGTTCTCCTTTGGCCTGGCGGATCGCACCAACCGGCTGAACCGCGAGAAGCTGGCCGTCCAGCAGAAGGCGCTGGAGACGCAGACGCACATGGCGGAGTCGTTTGCGCGCTTCGTGCCGCGGGAGTTCCTGCATCACCTGAAGCTGGACAACATTGTCGACGTCAAGCTGGGTGACCAGGTGCAGCTGGAGATGACCGTGTTGTTCACGGACATCCGCTCCTTCACGGACCGCAGCGAGCGCATGACCCCGCGCGAGACCTTTGAGTTCATCAACGGGTACATGCGGGAGATTGGGCCGGTCATCCGGCGTCACCACGGGTTCATCGACAAGTACATTGGCGACGCGATCATGGCGCTCTTCCCGACCAGTCCCGAGGACGCGCTGCGCTGCGCGGTGGACATCCTCGTCGAGCTGCGAAGCGTGAATGCCAAGCTGGCCGCGCGCGGCGTGGACCCCATCCGCATGGGCATTGGCATGCACACCGGCACGCTCATGCTCGGCGTGGTGGGGGAGGAGAAGCGGCTGGAGGGGACGGTGATCTCCGACGCGGTGAACCTGGCCTCGCGCGTGGAAGGGCTCAGCAAGTACTACGGCGCGTCCGTGGTGGCGACGGAGAACAGCCTGCGCGGCAGTGTCCATCCCCCCGCGAGCCGGCCGCTGGGGCGCGTGCGGGTGAAGGGCAAGCAGCATCCCGTCCTCCTCTTCGAGGTCTACGCCGGCGACGATGACGACGTGCGCACGGGCAAGGACGCCACACGGGAGCTGTTCGAGCAGGCGCTGGAGCACCACTTCGCGGGTCGGTTCACCGAGGCGGCGGCCGGGTTCCAACAGGTGCTGCAGCGCAATCCCGCCGACGGGGCTGCGCAGTTCTACGCGAAGCGCTGTGAGCACCACGCCAAACACGGCGCGCCGGAGGGGTGGCAGGGCGTGGAGTCGTTCGAGAGCAAGTGACGGATTTCTTGGCTTCCCGGCGCGCCTGGCTCTACACCTTGAGCGTACGGGAAGGACCCGGTGGAGGTGTCGCCATGCCGCACATGATCGAGGAGGCGAAGTCGGGGCGCGCGTCGTGTCGAACGTGCAGGGAGAAGATTGGGAAGGGTGAGCTGCGTTTTGGTGAGGAGGCCGCCAACGCGTTTGATCCGGAAGGCGGCGCGACGCACCAGTGGCATCACCTGCTCTGTGCCGCGCGCAAGAAGCCGCAGCTCGTCAAGGAGACGCTGGAGACGTTCACCGGCGCGGTGCCCAATCGGGCGGAAGTGGACCAGGCCATTGCCGAATCCATTGACACCGCGCGTCCGCCGTTCCCGTTCGCGGAGCATGCGCCCACGGCGCGGTCACGCTGTCAGTCCTGCCGACAGCCCATCGACAAGGGGATGCTGCGCGTGGCCGTGGCCCGTCCGCCCGGCTCCGTTCCCCCCGACGGAGCAGCGTACGTCCACACGACGTGCGCGGTGGAGTACGTGAAGGACCCCGAGCTGCTGGCCAAGGTGCAACGCCACAGCCGGCGCCTCTCCGACGAGGACTTGGCGCAACTGCAGAAAGACCTCACGCCTCCTCCCGCGGCGTGATCACTTCCTCGGCTTGGCACCGGCGCGCAGCGCCACCCGCTCCAGCACTTCATACGGCTGGCAGCCCACGACGGCGAGGTTGCCAAAGATGAACGTGGGAATGCCGGTCACGCCCATCTCGTTGGCCTCGGCGCGGGTGTCGTCGATGCGCGCGAGGTAGCGCTCGTCATTCATGGCGGCGGGGACTTCCTCGGCGGGCAGGCCGGCGGCGGTGGCCACCTCCTGCAGCACCTTCACGTCCTCCACGTTCTTTCCCTCGAGCCAATAGGCATCCATGGCGCGGTGACGGAAAGGCGTCAGCTTGCCCTTCTCCCGTGCCCACTCGGCGACGGCGAGCGCGCGCCGCGTGTTGGGAATGTGTTGGGAGGGAATCATGCCGGTGATGCCGAACTCCGCGGCAAAGTTCTTAAGACGTTCATGCATGGGACCAACGCGGGATGCCGGGAAGAGCCGCGTGATGGGCATGCCGCCCTCCGGGGTCTCCGGGTGAAGCTCAAAGCCGCGCCAGTCGATCTCGATGTCGTAGTTTTCCTGCAACCTGACCAGGCTGCTGCGCTCCGCGATGAAGCAGAACGGTCAAACAAAGTCAGTGTAGAGACGGATGCTCAGGGACATGCGCTACCTCCAACCCCCGCACCCGACATAACAGGCTGGCCTGGAGCGTGCACATCGGGCCTTGTTGTCGTCGGGAGGAGCGATGGGTAGCCTCGAGAGCGTGAGATTTCCCTGCGTCCTGGTGCTGGGCCTGGTGGCTTGCGCCTCCCCAACGCAAGAAGGCGCGGATGCCGGCACCGCCGACGGGAAGCTGAGCCTGGGGGCGGCCGCGTCGGGGCAGGGGCATCACGAGGTTTCCAACGGCGGCGCGGTTCGCCTGGTGGAGGGTCCCCAGGGCGGCCATCACGTGTGGCTGAGCCTGCGCGTCGGTGACGTCGGTGTCGACGAGAACACGCGTGGCCTGGTGGTCCGCTACGCACTGCGCGATAGCAACCGTTCCCTGGGACAGGGGCGCTCCTACGTCTCGCTGACGTCGGTGGACGGCGCTTTCGAGGACGACGGGATTCCCATGCTGCTGCAACAGGACGTGGAGCCCAGCGCGTGGACGGAGCACGCGGTGCAGGTGGCTGTGGACCTGGTCTCCCGCGAAGGAACCGTGCTGGCCACGGCGGAGCGCGAGTGGCGCGTGGGCTGTTGCGACGTGTGGAGCCCCGGCGGACAGGGCGGGGTGGACGCGGGTTTCATTGCCACGCTGCCACAGGATTGCACCACCTACTGCGACGTGCAGATGTCCTACTGCGCGGAGAACGAGCAACGCATGCACGCCACGTCGGAGGAATGCCAATCCGCGTGCGCACTCTTCCCGGAGACGGGTCTGCCCGGAGAGACCAGCGGCAACACGTTGCAGTGTCGCATCCACTACGTGGGCCTGGTGGCGTCGGACCCGAGGTACTGCGGACACCTGGCGGAGTACTTCGGCTTCTACTGTCGGGATGATTGCGCCCACTACTGCCGCGTGATGGCCGCGCAATGCGACGCGTTCCCGACGACGCAGGAGTGCCTCAATGCCTGCGACGCCTATCCGCGGGTGGGTCAGCGGGGAGATCCTCCGTCGGACACGCTGGTGTGTCGGACGGAGCGGGCGGAGGCCGGAGACTGTGCGTCGGCGCTTGCGGACTCACCGGTGTGTCGACGCCCGGACGCCGGCCGCTGAAGCTCAGCGCGTCTTCCGACGACGGACCAGCATTCCCAACAGCTACGCCGCCAATCCCATGGGCACGTCGGTGACCGGGATGGCGCATGCGCAGGTGGAACCGTCCGCGGGCACGCCGGAGTCATCGTCGCTTCCCGGCGGCGTGAACGGGCCTCCGCCGCTGGAGGTGCTGGTGTCCGTGCCGCCGGATGACGTGGCGCCACCCGAGGAAGTGAGCGAGTAGCCGTTCTGCGTGTTCCAGGCGTCCAGCTCGGCGTCGACGACCTCGGTGTTGTCCGCAATCGTCGTCACCGGACCGTTCTCGGTGAACTCCTCGACGCGCAGGGTCCAGGGCATGTCGTCGTCGAACTGTGGCCAGGAGAAACCATTGGTCCACACCACGCGACCCTCGGGCGTGGTCACGGCAGCCTCGCTGTTGCACAGGACCTCACGCGTGGCGTTGCGCGCGGTGGCCACGTCCTCCAGGTCGGTGCGCTCGTGGAACATGGGGTCCTCCACCATCTCCGACGGAGAAATCGTGGTGAAGAGCCGCGTGAGATACGGGTTCTGCTGCAGGATCTCCTGGGCGTGCTGGCCCGGCTCCACAATCCGCTCCTGGAGCGCGGCCGCGAACTCCGCGCCGTTCCACGCCGTCTGGTCGATCCGTTCCGCGTAGCAGGAGAGGCAGCCGTAGAAGTCCGCTTCCATCACGCCCTCCGGCGCCGGCACGTACCGACGGAGCAGCCCGATGAGCAGCGGGTGACGGAACAGGCACGCGCCGCCCGACCCACCCGACGACGTCGACGACACCGACCCCGAGAACGGGTCGCAGCCCGCCAGGCCCTGCTGCTGCAGCAGCGTGACCACGTTCACCGGCTCCGCGTCCTGGAACACGCTGGAGTCCCATAGTGCGCTGTACGCCACCGAGGGGAATGATGTGGTCACCACCGACGAGGGACCCGCGTACTCGGTGATGAAGGCCAGACCGCCCTGCGCCTCGTTGACCGCGTTGTTGACGACGGTGCGGTAGTTGCTCCCCCGGTTGAGCCAGTCCACGCGCAGCGGGTTCAGCTCCACGTGCTTGTAGCGCTCGGGCACCACGCGGTTCTGACCCAGGAAGAACGCGCGCACGCCCATGTTCTCCACGGACGCAATGGCGGTCAGCTTCAGCGGCACGCACGGCTTGTCGCCGAGATAGCGCACCACCAATGGGTGCAGCTCGTTGCTCCCGGCGTCACGGATGAGCTTCACCGCCACGAACAGGTGGTTCAGCGCCACGTACTCGTCGAGGATGGGCGGCGCTTCCACGTCCTGCTGGTAGCCGTTGTCGTTGAGCCAGGTCACCACTTCCTGGCCGGAGCCGCCCTGCAGCACGGTGACGTCGTAGACGCCCACCGTCTCCCGGTACACCACCTGCGCACCGCCTCCGCCGCTGCTGCTGCTGGCGCCGCCGCTCGACGACGCCGAGCTGAACGCTCCGCCGCTGGAGCCGGAGAAGCTTGAGTCACAACGGAATCCCGTCGTGGTGATGCCGTACGTGGGCACCGAGCCGGCAAGCAGGTTGTCGAAGAGGGGCTGGCTGCCGACGCGGAACGTGGGGAGCGAGGGCACCGGAATCACCCAGCTGAAGCGCTCCGGCTCACCCGCGTACTGGATCTGGATGTGCGCTTCCACCATGGCCCCGTCGGTGACGAACAGGATGTTCTCGCCGGTCTGGTCCACAGGCATGGGCGTGCTGCCGCCGTCGCAGAAGAACCCGCCGCAGGCCTCCGCGCGTGGTGCGCTCAGCCATACCGCGGTCGCGAGGACGGGAGCGGCGAAGCAAAGGAAGGTCGAACGGTGTCGTCGCATCATGTCTGTTAGCTCCATGGGGGCCGGAAATACGCGACGCTGCGGTGATGCGACCTGGCAGCACGTGCCTGATGCACGCGTGCATCACCTCCATGGGAATCACCCCGGTTCCCTGGCGTCGTTGGAATCTGGTGCGTCCGGGCTGCAAGGTCGAGGCCATCGGTCAGGAAACGGACCATGTAGGGAAAAGGGCGCATTGCCTTGGTCCACGTCGGAGGAGGGGCCGCGAAATGTGCGAGGGCGGGTCCTGTGGAAGGGCCGCTGACGAGGTTGTGGCCCCGGCGGCGGCCCCTCCTATACTGCCCCCCATGCTCCGCTCCCGCCTTGCATATCCGCTGACCGTTCCCGTTGCGTTGCTCCTGACGGCGTGCCCTCCCTCGGAGGAGAAGCCCAAGCCTCCCGCGCCGGTGCTGCTCTCCGTCAGTCCCATCAAGGGTGACTACAAGGGCGGCCAGCCCATCATCCTCACCGGGGAGAATCTCGCCGACGTGGTGGAGGTGAAGTTCGGCGTCAGCAAGGCCACTGCCGTGCAGCCCAGTGGCGACGGAAAGCAGCTCACCGTCACCAGCCCGCCGGGGCAGCGCGGCACGGCCACCGTCGAGGTGAGCGCTGCGGGCGGAACCGCTTCGCTGCCCAATGCGTTCACCTACGTGGCGCAGGTGGTGATCGAGCAGCTGGACCCGCCGCGCATGTCCGCCGACGCGGAGACCACGTTGACGGTGCGCGGCAAGGGCTTCCTCCCGCCGTTGAGCGCGCGCATCACCGGCGCCACGCAGGCCAACGCCACCGTGGGGCAGGGCACGGAGCTGGCGGTTCCCGTCACCATCCCGCCGCTGGCCGTGGGCACCTACCAGCTCACCATCACCAACGGCGACAACGAGTTTGGCACCGTGGAGCTGCAGGTGACTCCGCCCATCCGCATCACGCGCCTGGACCCGGACGCCGGCTTTGACGACGAGACGCTCCCGGTCACCATCACCGGCTCCGGCTTCACCGGCGTCACCGAGGTGCTCTTTGGCACGGGCCAGTGCGCCGGCCTCACCATCATCAGCGACACCAAGCTCACCTGCACCGCGCCCGTGGGCGCTGCTGGCGTCACCGACGTCATCGTGCGTCGCTCTCCCGGCGACGAGGGGCGCGCGGCCGGCGCGTTCACCTACGTCACGGCGTCGGACACCGCGGTGCGCGTGCTGTACGCCTCGCCGCGCAAGGGACGCAGCACGGGCGGCGGGTTCACGGACATTGCGGCCACCGGCTTGAACCTCTCCGCCACGCGCTCCGTGCGCTTTGGCAACGTCGACGCCAACGTGCTGGACATCTCACCCGACGGACGGCGACTGCGCGTGGGCATCCCGGCGTACACACCCGCCAACGGCGCCGTCTTCGAGGACGTGGCCATCAACCTCACCGTGGGCGGGCAGACGTCCACCAAGCCGGGCGGTTTCACCTACTTCGTGCGCCCCGCCATCTTCGAGATCAGTCCGATCAAGGGCGCCACCGTCGGTGGAGACCTGGTCACCATCACCGGTGAAGGCTTCATGCCGGAGGGCATGGGCGTGCAGTTCGACGGACTCCAGGCCACCGAGGTCACGCGCGTGGTCACCAACCGCATCACCTGCAAGATCCCCGCGCATCCCATTGGCTTTGTCGACGTCACGGTGAGCAGCGAGTTCGACACCAGCGAGCCCTCCGTCGACGCGTTCGAGTTCGTGGAGGCGGTGCGCGTAACGCAGCTGGACCCGCCCACGGTCAGCATCGCCGGCGGCACCATCGTGGATGCCATTGGCAGCGGCTTCGTGGCTGGTCGCATGCGCGTGACCCTGGGCGACGAGCAGACCGAGATTCCCAACGTCACCTGGCTGGCCCCCAACCGCCTGCGCGTCGTCATGCCGCAGCGCCAGCAGGCCGGCGTGGTGCGCTTCCGGGTGGAGGACACGCAGCCGCTCAATCCCGCGCTGGCCATTGGTGAGATCAACGTCGAGTACGTGGACCACACCACGCGCTACGGCAACGTGGGCGGTGGCCCCATCAGTCGCAACATCAGCGTCTCCGTCGTGCGCCAGGACACCGGGGAGCGCGTGCAGGGCGCGGAGGTGTTCGTGGGGCCGTCGTGGGCCAATGCCCCGGTGCGTCGCACCACCGACGCCAAGGGCATGACCGTGCTCGCCACCGAGACGCTCACCGGTCCCGTCACCATCACCGCCGCGCGTGAGGGCTATGAGAACCAGGCGCGCGTCCGCCTCGACGCGTCGGAAATCACCTTTGCGCTACTGCCCATCAATCCCGCGCAGGTGTCTGGTCCCACGCCGGCGCAGATCAGCGGCTACGTGGACTTCCAGGGCGCGGGTTACCCGCAAGGTGCCGCACCGGGCCAGATCAAGCGCCTGGCCGTGGTCTACGTCTCCGAGCCCGACCAGGGCCTGAGCCCCATCCATCCGGGTCAATTCAACGTCGTCAGCGAGAACGGGGATTGCGACATCACGCCCGACGGCATCAACAACCCGCTGCCGCAGCAGTTCACCATCGACGCCACGCCCAACACCCGCGTGGCCCTGATGGCCGCCGTCTACTTCTACGACTCACGGAACGGCGCGTGTGAGCCCGGCAGCCCGCAGCAGCCCAACCAGGAAGGCGAGGGGCTGGTGGCGGTGACGGCGTCGGCGGTGGGCCTCAAGCCGGACGTGTTCGTGCAGGCGGGCACCAACCCGGGTCACAACATCCTGGTGAACCGCACGGTGACGCCGGGCATGAACATGACCATGACGGGCGCGCCTTCCCTGGGCGGCGTGGGCTCCACCGCGCGCACCATCGACGCCATCCTCGACGTGGGCGCCAGCGGCATCTTCACGTTCTTCAACGACATCCGCGACCAGGCCAGCTTCACCTCGCAGTTCTCCAAGCCCGCCGCGGGGTTCTTCTACTACTCGCCCGGCGACTTCATGAACGTGGTTCCCACGGCGCTGCCCGCGCCCGGCAACGACATCAAGTACATCCTGCGCGGCATCTCCGCGGCGCCGGTGCTGGATCAGGGCAACAACATCGTGGGTTACACGCAGCCGCAGAGCGAGGTGTGGCTGCGGAATGTCTCGACGCTGCAGGCGGACATCAACGGCTGGTTCCAGTTCCCCAGCGGTTTCACGCCGGGCAACGGGACGGTGCTGCAAGGTCGTCGCTTCCGTTGGAACGCGCCCAGCCAGACGGCCAGCTTCATCACGCTGGACATTGGTGAGCGTGTGGACGACCAGAACATCGAGCCGCGTTGGTCCATCCTGCTGCCCGGTGACGTCACCGAGTTTGACATCCCCGACCTCACCGGCGCGCCCAGCGTGACCGACCTGCAGCCGGGCCAGAACCTCTTCCAGGTGGGCTTCTACGCCATCTTCGACGAGGACGGATTCCAGTACAACGACCACACCAATGACCGCCTGGGTGAGCCGCATTGGCGCGCGCGCACCCTGAGCGAGCCGGTGTCGTTCGAGGTCCAGTGACCAGGACGCGCTCCCGCCACAACGTCTTCCCCCGTCGAGAAAACCAGGTGACACCGTGGCTTGCCGCGCTCGGTGTGGTCCTGTCGCTCGTCGTGCCGCTGCACGTTTGGGCGCGCAATGGCAACGCGGAGCCGGGCGCCCGCAAGTGGCGTGGCATCGAGAACCGGCTGCAGGAGCTGGAAGCCGCCGTCGACGGTGCACGCGACCACGCGCGGGCGCTGGGCTACCTCCACGACCGCTTCGAGATGCGCGACGAGGAGACGGAGGCGCGGAGCCTGGCCCAGTGGCTGAACCGCGTGGCCAACGCTCCCGTCTCGCACCCGGTGGTCCGTGACCACGCGCGCTACCTGCTGATGCAGCTGGCGTTGGAGCAGGGCGACCTGGCACAGGCGGCCGCGCAGCGGAAGGCCCTTGGTCTGCTCGGTGGCTACTGGGTGCTGGGCCCGTTCGAGAATTCCGGCGGCGCCGGGCTCACCGTGAACCACGGTCCGGAAGACGACACCACGCTGACCAGGACGTGGGATGGGCTGAGCCGTGCCGTGGCGTGGCGTCGCGTGGACGACGTGGGACCCGGCGGCATCCTGGCCCTGCACGACCACCTGTGGCCCAGCGACGAGGTGGCGGCCTACGCGCTGGTGTTCATCCGCAGCAACGTGGAGCAGGACGCGGCGCTGCGCGTGGGCTCGACCGACCAGCTGAAGGTGATGCTCAACGGCGAGGCGCTGCTGGTGGCGGATGAGCTGCACAACGTGGCGCTGGATCAACACACCGTGGCCATGCGGCTGCGCGCGGGATGGAACCGGCTGCTCATCAAGGTGGGTCAGCTCCGGGGCGGATGGAACCTGCTCGCGCGGCTCACCGCTCCCGACGGAAGCCCGCTGCCCGACTGGGAGGCTTCCCTGGATCCTTCCGTCGAGCCGCAGGCGCGCGCGGCGGTGCATGCTCCCGCCCAGACCCCGGCGTGGGACCCGCTCAGCGAGGTGGAAGCACGCGCACGCGACCCCGGCATTCCCCGTGCGTTGGCGCTGGAAGAAGTGTTCCGCCTGCGTCGCGCGCTGCACCTTGACGACGAGCGCGTGGAGCCGCTGCCGCGCATCCTGGCCCTGGAAGCCGCGCTACGCGAAGCACCCACCGACCCGTACCTGCTCACCGCCATGGCCGACGAGTGGGCTCCTCGCGACGTCAATCGCGCGCGCGAGCTGTACCAGAATGCCACCACGCTGGACGCCAACTTTGCCCCCGCGTGGCTGGGCCTGGGCCGCCTGCGGCTGCGACAGGAGCTGAACACGGAAGCCCGCGAGCTGCTGCAACGCGCGGTGAACGTGGACCGGTCGCTGACCACCGCCGCGGCTTCCTTGCATGAGCTGCGTTTCAACGTCTCCGCGGATCCCAACCAGGCCGTGCGGGACATGGATGCGCTGGTGCGTCGACGTCCCACGGTGACGGCGTTGGAGACGTTGATGATGCTGGAGCAGAACCGCGGCGCGCTCTCCCGTGCGCATCAACGCGCGCTCAAGCTGCGTTCCATCCGTCCCGCCCACCGCACCGCGCGACACGTGGTGATGGACGTGGCTCGTCGGAAGGGCGACATGAACGCGCTGCTCGTCGAGCTGGCCGCGGCGCGCGCGTTGGATCCGCACAACCGTCGCCTGGCGGCGGAGGAATCCTCCACGCTGCTTTCCGTGGGGCGCGGTGCGGAGGCGCAGGCGTTGTTGGAGCGCTTCCTGGCGCAACACCCGGATTCCCCCGACGTGTGGGAACAGCTAGGCGAGATGCGACAGCGCAGCCAGGACGTCCCACGCGCCATTGCCGCGTACCGGGAGAGCCTGCTCATCCGTCCCCAGAACGCCGCGCTCCGTCGACACGTGGAGGCGCTCAGCGGGGAGGACCGGTTCGAGGATCGGCACCAGCTCGACGTCGCGCGGCTTGCGGAGATGGTCCCGCCGCCGGGTGCGCAGGCCGCGGGTGGGTACGCGCTGGGCCACGTCATTGCGCACCGGCTCCTCGAGAGCGGGCTCAGCAGCCAGGTGGTGGACATGGCCTACCGGCTCCTGGACCGCGCCAAGGCACCGCTGCTGCGTGAGCTGACGGCGTCGTACGTGCCGGGGCGGGAGACGTTCGAGGTGCTCCGTGCCGAGCGCGTCACCGCGGCGGGTGAGGTCTTCGAGGCGGAGATCCGGGAGCAGGATCCGGTGGGTCGCCAGATGGGCGTGTACACGGACGTGCGCAGGGTCACCGCCAACTTCGGCACGCTGCAGGCCGGAGACATCGTCCGCTTCCGCTACCGTGTCGACGCCGTGGGTGAGCGCAACCTGTTCGGCGACTTCTTCGGGCTCATCGAATATGCGCAGGAGCAGTTCCCCAAGGCCCGCTATGAGCTGGTGGTGGAAGCGCCAACCTCACGCCCGCTCTCCTACCGTTCCGTGCGCCTTCCCGACGTCACCACCGAAGTGAAGAACGGCTGGACCGTCTACCGGCTCTCCGCGCGTGACCTCCCGGCGCTGGTGTTGGAGCCGCACATGCCCGCGTACACGGAGGTGGGCGCCTACGCGATGTTCAGCAGCTACGGGCGCTGGGAGGACCTGGGCCGCTGGTACACCAACCTGGTGCGGGAGCAGTTCGTCCTCGACGATGAGCTGCGCGCGGTGGTGGGGCGGCTGGTGGCGGGAGTGCCGGATGACGTCGAGAAGATCCGGCGCATCCACCGCTACGTGCTGCAGCAGACGCGTTACGTGGGCATTGAGCTGGGTATTCACGGGTGGAAGCCGTACCGGGTCACGCAGGTGCACGCGCGCGGCTACGGGGACTGCAAGGACAAGGCGGCGTTGTTGGTGGCGTTGTTGAAGGAAGCGGGCATTGATGCGCGACTGGTCCTGCTGCGCACCGCCAACCAGGGTCCGCTCGTCGACCTCCCGTCGATGTGGAGCTTCAATCACGCCATTGCGTACATCCCCTCGCGCAAGCTGTTCATCGACGGGACCGCGGAGTTCTCCGGCACCGCGGAGCTGCCGTACCAGGACCAGGACGCGCTGAGCCTGGCAGTGGACGTGCAATCCGGTGGCGTGGAGCGCGTGACCCCGGCCGTGGCGCCCTCCACGCAGAACACCAACAACAGTGACTACGTCATCGAGATTGACGCCGACGGGAACGCACGGCTGCGCGGCGAGGAGCGCTTCACCGGCCAACGCGCCCCGGAGATCCGCATGGACTACCAGGACCGCGCCACGCAGCGTTCCCGCCTGGAGCGAGAGCTCAGTGGCATCTATCCCGGCACCCGCGTGGGCCAGGTGGAGTTCTCCGACATGGCCAACCTGGACGCGCCGGTCGCGTACCGGTTCGACGCCGAGATTCCCGCGTTCGGCGGCTCCGACGGAGAAGCGATGCTCTTGCCAATCACGCTGTACCCGCACCAGCTGGAGCAGGAATACGGCAGCATTGCTTCACGCACGCATGACCTGGTGCTCTCGTTTCCGTCGATGACACGCAACCGCATGCGCTTCGTGCTCCCTGCCGGCATGAAGGCGGAGAACCTCCCGCAGTCCACGCGCGTCAGCACGCCGCACTTCGAATTCACGCAGACCATCACCGTGAATCCCGACGGGTACACGGTCGACGAGGTCACCCACTTCAAGTCACGTCGGATTCCCGCCAAGGGCTACGCGGAGTTCCGCGCCGCGCTCGTGGATGCCGACCGGCGCATGGCCCACAAGGTGCGCGTGGTGGGTGAGGCGCGGCCTCCTTCTTGATCCCGCGGTTCCGCGCCGCCGGACCGCGTGCTCCCGTCCACGCCCGTGCGTGAATGCGCCGCCAGGGCTCGGCAGGCTCCATCACGTCGTGATTCGAGGAACGCTCTACCCGGGCACCCGTTTTCCGCGGTGAATGTGGGTGAAGGCTCACACCGCGCATGAGCCGCGCGGGATTGCCACAGGCTTTGACAACGATCAGACGCACTGGCTCTACTGGGTTCAATCCACATCACAACGGGGCGGCATCGTGCATACTTCCGTCGTGTTCCGGGCGCTGATGATTCCAGCGTTCCTGACCATCCACGCGTGCAATTGCGGTGGCAATTCCCCGCTCTCCGCTCCGGATCCCGGCGCGGACACCACGGGGCAGGCAGACGGCTCCGCCAACGCGCACACGCCGTCGGAGCTTCCGCCGCCGGTGGGCATCACGCGAATGGAGCCCAACAAGGGCCCCTCGCTGGGCGGCACGGTGCTGGTCATTCGCGGCTACAACTTCGCGTCGTCGGTGCGGGTGAAGTTCGGTGACGCCGAGGCCACCGACGTCATCGTGGCGGACGGGCAGACGCTCTCCCTCACCACGCCGCCGGGGACCGCGGGGCCGGTGGATGTGCACGTGGAGAACGTGGACGGCGACTCGACCACGTTCGCGGGCGGCTTCACCTACTTCACGCTGCTGGACGGTGCGGCCCCTGCGCCCACGCTCACGGAGATCACGCCCAACACCGGGCCCGCCAGCGGCGGCACCCTGGCCACGTTGCTGGGGACCGACTTCCAGCCCGGCGCCGTCGTCATTGTGGGCGGGCGGCTGGCGCGCTCCACGTGGTTTGTGAATCCCACCGTCCTCACCGCGGTGTTCCCCGAGGGCGCGGTGGGCACGGCCCGGGTGGCGGTGTCCAACCCCGACGGCCGCTCCGACCTCTCACCCGGCGCGTTCGCCTATTACGACCCCGCCACGGCGGGCGCCGCACCGCAGGTCACCGCGCTGGTCCCCGCGGACGGCCCCACGGCCGGCGGCATCACCACCGTGGCTACCGGCACGGGATTCTCGCCGGAGGTGCGTGCGTTCCTGGGCGGCGTTCCCGTCGAGATTTCCGCGCGCGCCGACGGCAGCCTGACGTTCACCACGCCGCCGGGCCCGCGCGGTCTGGCCTCCTTTGCCGTCACCAACCCGGACGGACAGACCGCCATCCTCGGCGACGCGTACAACTACTTCCTTCCGCCACCCGCGTTGCTGGGCGTCAATCCCAGCTTCTCGGAAATGTCCGGCGGCATCACCGTCACCATCGCCGGGCGGTTCTTCGCGCCAGGCGCTTCCGTCGTCATTGGTGGTCAGGCGCTGCAGACGGCGGTGGTGGTCTCGGAGACGGCCATCACCGGCGTGGTGCCTCCTGGCCAGGCGGCGGGCGCTGCGGAGGTGGTGGTCACCAACGTGGACGGCCAGCTCGACGCCATGCCGGGTGGCTTCTGGTACGCGGACGAGACCCATCCTCCGCCGGCGGGCTCGTCGCTGACGCTCACGCGCGTGGCGCCCAACGTGGGTCCCGCCAGCGGCGGCATCACGGTGTCCGCCTTTGGGCAGGGCTTTGCCGCCGGCGCCACCGTCACGGTGGGCTCCGCGTCCGCCACCAACGTGCGAGTGCTGGGCGCCACCTCGCTGTCCTTCACGCTGCCCCCAGGTCCGCTGGGGCCCGTGGACGTCCAGGTGCGCGCCTCCGACGGAACCACCGTCACCCTCCCGCTCGGGTTCACGTATTTCGATCCCGCCAGCACGGCGCCGGCGCCCAGCGTGACGTCGGTGGCACCCAACACCTCCCCGGTGGCGGGTGGCGGCACGGTGGCCATCAACGGATCCAACTTCACCGCCGGGGCCAGCCTCTTACTTCGGACCCAACCAGGCCTCCGGCGTCTACGTCTACGGACCGTCCGTGATGTCCGCGGTGATCCCGCCGGGGACCGCTGGCGTCGTCGACGTGCTGCTGGTGAATCCCGATGGGAAGAGCGCCACGCTGGCGGGCGGCTTCGCCTACTATTCCTCCACCCAGCTCGACCCGCCGCCGGTTCTCTCGTCGGTGGTGCCGCCTTCAGGTTCCACCGAGGGTACCACCAGCGTCACGCTCTCCGGCACGGGCTTCAAGGACGGCGCCATCGCGTTTGTCGGCGGCGTGGCGGTGGAGACCACGTTCGTCAGCGAGAGCCAGCTCGACGCGCAATTCCCCCCACGTGCCGCCGGCGCGGTGGACGTGGTGCTGACCAACCCGGACGGCCAGTCCTCGACGCTGGCCGGCGCGTTCACCTACGTGGCGCCGCCGCCGCCGGTCATTGACTCGTTGGACCCCACCGTGGGCTACACCACGGAGACCACGCGCGTGACCATCACCGGCTCCGCCTTCCGCGACGGCGTGGTGGTCTCCGCGGGTGGTGTGGAGGCGGTGACCACGTTCCTCAGCGGCACCACGCTCCAGGCGGAGTTCCCGCCCCACGCGGAGGGCGCGGTCGACGTCACCGTGACCAACCCCGACGGCCAGGCGGTCACCGCGGCGGGTGCGTTCACCTACCTGCTGCCGCCGCCTCCCGTGCTCCTGCTGGTCTCGCCCGCGTCGGGTTACACCAGCGAAACCACGACGGTGACGCTGTCCGGTAGCGGGTTCAGCGCGCAGGCCGTGGTGCTCGTCGACGGGGAGGAGGTGGAGGCCACCGTCGAGAGCGACACGCGCATCACCGCGGAGCTGCCGCCGCATGACGCGGGCCTGGTGGATGTCGTCGTGCGGAACCCGGACGGCCAGGAGGCCGTGGCCACGGGTGCGTTCCTTTACGAGGCGCCGCCGCCGCCCACCGTCGTCAACGTCCGCCCCTCGGTGGGCAACGCGGGCGAGGCCACGCTGGTCACCATCACCGGCACGGGGTTCCGCCCGGGCGCGCTGGTGACCGTGGGCGGGCTGGGGGCCATCTCCACCTACGTCAGCAGCACCGAGCTCACCGCCATCTTCCCCGCGCACGCGGCCGGCTTTGTCGACGTGACCGTCACCAACCAGGACGGACAGTCCTCCACCCTCGGCAACGCGTTCTCGTACGTCACCGCTCCCCCGCCCACCATCACCAGCGTCTCACCGGACAGCGCGCTGACCGTGGACACCACGCTGGTGACCGTGACCGGCAGCAACTTCACCAGCACCACCGTGGTCTCGGTCGACGGCGTGGACGTGGACACGGTGGTCATCAGCGCGTTCGAGGCCAGTGCCACGTTCCCACCGCACGCAGCAGGCGACGTGGATGTCACCGTGACCAACGGCGACGGTCAGTCCGCGGTGCTCCCGGGCGGCTTCACGTACATCAACCCGCCGCCCACGGTGGACTCGGTCAATCCGGCGGTGGCGCCTCCGTCGGGGAACACGTCGGTGGTGGTGAGCGGCAGCGGCTTCCTGCCGGGGGCGGACGTCTACTTCGGCGGCCTCCTCGCCGGCTCCACCACGCTGGACTCCGGCGCCATCCGCGCCGTGGCACCCGCGGGGAACCCCGGTTTTGTCGACGTCACCGTGCAGAACCCGGACGGGCAGACCGCCACGCTTCCCGCCGCGTTCGAATACCGCGCGGGCTACGTGCCCGCCCCGCCGCCCACCATTGCCAGCCTGCTCCCTGACCGGGGCCCGGCGACGGGCGGCACCAAGCTCCTCTTGCGCGGCACCAACTTCTCCGCGGGCATGACGGTGGAGCTGGGAACCGGCCGGGCCGTCGCCACGGTGGTGTCCAGCACCGAGGCCACGGTGGTCACTCCCGCCGGAATGCCCGGCGCGGTCGACGTGGTGGTGGTGAACACCGACGGGCAGTACGGCACGTTGTTGCGCGGATTCACCTACGTGGACCCGGCCACGTACACCACGCCGGCCCCGCGCGTGAGCGGCGCCACGCCCAACCGGGGCCCGGAGACCACCTCGACGAGCCTTTACATCACGGGCTCGGGGTTCCAGGCCGGCGCCATCTTCTTCGTGCGCGACCTGGTGGCCGCCAACATCCTGTTCATGCACCCGGGTCTGCTGCGCGGCGCCGCTCCCCCGCAGCCCTTTGGTCCCGCCGACCTCACCGTCACCAACCCCGACGGGCGCTCCGCCACGCTGACCAACGCGTTCCTGTACGAGGAGGCACCGTCGGTGGCGGCGGTGTCTCCGCCCCGGGGCCCCTCGTCGGGCGGGACGGAGGTGCTGGTCTCCGGCAGCGGTTTCCACCAGGGCTCCGCCGTCTACTTCGGTGCGGGCCAG
The DNA here is from genome assembly GCA_040752415.1 of Myxococcota bacterium. Classification (GTDB taxonomy): domain Bacteria; phylum Myxococcota; class JACRCW01; order JACRCW01; family JACRCW01; genus JBFMGU01. Next base: position 18,534 of record JBFMGU010000027.1, on the reverse strand, counting down.
AGCCCGTCGGTGCAGGTGCTGTCCAACACGCTGCTGCAGGCCATCACGCCGCCCGGTCCCAAGGGACTGGTGGACGTCCGCGTGGTCTCCCCCGACGGGCAGGCCTCCACGCTGAGCGCCGGCTTTGAGTACGTGGCCCCGCCTTCCGTCACCTCGCTCACGCCGGCCACCGGGCCGTCCACCGGGGGCACCGTGCTGGTGCTCACCGGCGCGGAGCTGCAGGACGGCGTGCGCGTCACCGTGGGTGGCGTGGATGCCGCCGTGGACCGTGCGGACGACGGGACGCTGGTGGTGACCATGCCGCCGGGCACGGCGGGCAACGCCACGGTGGTGGTCATCAATCCCGACGGGCAGCAGAGTGGCGGCGTCACCTTCACCTACGTGAACCCGGCGTCGCTGGGGCAGGCTCCCACGCTCACCTCCATCAACCCCAGCAAGGGTCCCGACGTGGGCGGCACGTACATGGCCTTCTACGGCACCGGTTTCGTCAACAACGCCACACTGATTGTGGGGCCGCGGCCGCTGGGCAACGCGCGCGTGGTGGATGCGGGGCGGGCCACCGGGGTCACCGCGCCCGGCGTGGCCGGTCCGGCGTTGCGCGTGGCCATCACCAACCCGGACGGCCAGTCCGCGGTGCTCCCCGCTGCGTTCACCTACCTGACGCCCGACGCGCTGCCGCCGGCGCCGCAGGCCTTCAACGTCACGCCCAACTCCGGCTCCATCTTCGGCGGCGACACCGCCACGGTGAGCGGCCAGGCGTTCACGGCGGGGTCGTTCGTGCTGATCGACGGCGTGCCGCAGGACAGCACGTTCGTCGACGGCAACACGCTGGAGTTCCAGGCGGGCCCGTACATCCTGGGCGTGTTCGACCTCACCGTGACCACGGCGGAAGGCCAGTCCATCACGCTCCAGGACGCGTGGAACTACATCATCCCGCCGCCGCAGATCCTCGCCGTCAATCCCAGCACCGGTTTTGCGGTGGGCGGCACCACCATCACGCTGAACGGTCGCAACTTCCTCAGCGGCGCGGCGGTGTACGTGGGCGGCGCGGCCGCCAGCGACGTCAACGTGCTCTCGCCGTTCCTGCTCACCGCGGTCACCCCGCCGGGCTCGGATGGGCCGGCGGCCATCTCGGTGGTCAACGTCAACGGCGGCAGTGCCACCCTGCCGGGCGGTCCGCCCGACGGATTCACCTACGTGGCCGCGCCCTACGTCGACGCGGTCTCGCCCACCAGCGGTCCCACCGCGGGCGGCACGGACATCACCGTCACCGGCAACTTCTTCCGCGCCGGCGCCGAGGTGCGCGTGGGCGGCAACCTGGCCACCAACGTCACCGTGGTCTCCGCCACCGCCATCACCGCCACCACTCCCGCGGGAGCCGGCGGTCCCGCCGCGGTCACCGTCACCAACACCGACGGGCAGACGCACTCGCTCGCCGGGGGCTTCACCTACCTGGTGCCGGTGCCGCCGCCCTCGGTCACCAGCGTCAGTCCCAACTACGGCCCGGTGGCGGGCGGGACCACGGTGGCCATCCGCGGCAACCGCTTCCAGGTGGGCCTGGAGGTCCGCTTTGGCAGCGCGCTGGCCACCGACGTGGTGGTCATCTCCTCCACCAACCTCACCTGTCGCGCGCCCGGCGGCACGCCCAATGCCACGGTCGACGTCACCATCACCAACCCCGACAACCAGTCCGCCTCGCTGCCCTCCGCGTTCACCTACGTGCCCGACCAGCAGCTTCCGCCCCTGGTCATCCTGGGCATCAGCCCCAACACCGGCGGCATTGCGGGCGGGACGCGGATGACGGTGTCCGGCCGGGGCATCCAGAACGGTGCCCAGCTGACGGTGGGCGGCCTGGCCGCCACCAACGTGGTCTGGCTGGGCCCCACCGCGCTGGCCGCCGACACGCCACCGCACGCCGCGGGGCTCGTCGACGTCACCATCACCAACCCGGACACGCAGTACTACACGGCGGTGAACGGCTTCCGTTACAACGCCGGCGGCCGCTACCAGTCCGCGGGCCAGCGCCTCCCCATGGAGAGCGGTGGGGCCAAGCGCGGCGGGGTCCTCTTTGACTGGGACCGCGACGGCGACTCCGACATGCTCCTGGTCCGCGCCAACACCAACGCCAACAACCGACCCTTCTTCCACCGCAATGACAACGGCACGCTGGTGGACGTGACCAGCGTGGCGGTGAACTGGACCGGTGTCCCCAATGATGACGTGCGCGACGCGCTGGTGGGCGACATCGACGGGGACCTGGATGACGACGTCATCCTGGTGGGCAACTGCTACCGCACCATCCTGCGCAATGACGGCGGCACCTTTGCCATGCCCTCCGGCGGCGCCATGTACGGCGTGTGCAACGTGCGCACCGGCGCCATGGGTGACCTCAATGGCGACGGACGGCTGGACTTCGTGGTGGGCGGGTTCCAGAGCCAGGAGCAGAAGTACATCAACAACGCGGCCAGCCCCGGCACCTTCACCGTCACCACCTTTGGCCTCAATGACGCCACCACCGCGGTGGTGCTGGGCGACTTTGACGGCGAGGGCGACCTGGACCTGTTCGTGGCCAATTACTACGACCAGCAGAAGCAGCTCTATCTCAACGACGGCGCCGGCAACCTCATCGCCACCTCCCCGGGCATCCAGTTCCCCATCACCGCGGGCAACTCCACCACCGCGGCCACCCGGGACCTCAACGGCGACGGGAAGCTGGACATCATCCTGGGCAACGACGGGCAGCAGGACCGCATCTTCTTCAACAACGGCTTCGGCACGTTCACGGATTCTTCGGCGGGCAACATGCCCTCGGACACGGACGCCACCCAGCAGATCATCCCGGTGGACGTGGACAGCGACGGAGACGCGGACCTGGCGGCCATCCGCACCAACGGCTCGCGGCCGCGGCTCTATCTCAATGACGGCGCGGGGCGCTTCTCCAACCTGACCGCCACCAACCTGCCGGCCTCGCTGGGCGAGTACACCGTGGCCTTTGCGGTGGCCAAGCGGCCCGCGGGGACGGCGGTGGACAACATTGCGGAGGCCTCCCGCTACGACCTCAACTCCGACGGGTACGCGGACCTGATCCTCGTCAACGAGGCCGCGCAGAACCGCCTCCTGGAGAACTACGGCGTGGGCTCCGCGGGCGTGTTCCGCTACCGCACGCAGACGGTGTTGCCGGAGGAGAACGAGTTCACCACCAACGCGCGCGGCGCCGACCTGGATGGTGACGGCTTCATGGACGTGGTGAAGGTGGTCCTCACCGGGTTCAGCGGTTACTGCCCGCCGGTGGCCACGGGCGGCGCGCTGCGGCTGCTGGTGAATGACGGCGCGGGCAACCTGTTCGACGAGAGCGCGGTGCGCCTGCCCGCGCTGGACCTGCGAGCCTCGGACGTGGCCCTGTTCGACGCCGACAACGACAACGACACCGACATCATGGTGGTGCAGACCTACCACCCCGGCAGCAACCCCAACTACGTCTACCTGCTGCTCAACGACGGCACCGGCGTCTTCGAGGACGTCTCGCAGCTGCGCCTGCCCAGCGGCAACCGCGACCTGGACAACGCGTTCGCCATCTCCACCATCGACTTCAACCTGGATGGCCACACGGACGTGTTGGTGGCCACGAACCAGATGGTGCGGCTGTGGCAGAACGTGGGGCCGGGCTATTTCATGGACGTGACGCCGGGCTCCGGCCTGGACACGCTGCCGGGCACCATGGGCTGCGCTGGAATCCAGGGGACCAGCTTTGGCACGGCGGGCGTCTCCGTGGGCGACCTGGACGGGGACACCTGGCCGGACATCTTCCTGACGAGAAACGGCTACTACAACCCGTATCCAACGGACCTGGTCATCTTCAACCTCGGCGGCTCCGGGCGGTTCCAGGACCTGACCACCTCGCGGCTGCCCAGCGCTCCTTTCGGCTTGCGTTCCCTGCTGTTTGACGCCGACGGCGACAGTGACCAGGACGTCTACGTCATCAACGGCGGCGACGACCGGCTCTACCTCAACCTGGGCGGCTCGCTGAGCGACGTCACGCTCTCGTCGTTGCCCGCGCGCGTGGATGCCACCACCGGTGCTGCGATTGTCGACGTGGACAAGGACGGTTTGCTGGACATCTTCCTGGGCAAGAACGACGGCTATTACACCGACAGCTTCAATGGCAGCACCACGGGCCGGCCGAACCGTCTGCTGGTCAACGTGGGCAACGGCAACTTCCAGGACTTCACCGCGGAGAAGCTCCCGGTCTCCGACGACAACACGGTGAGCGTGGTGGTGGGCGACTTCAACGGCGATGGCGACGACGACCTGTACATCGCCAACATGGGCCAGAGCCGGATGTTCTACCGCGTGCCGTGACGTGAGGTCGCCGCCCCTCCGCCCACGGTGCGAGGACCCACGCACCCCGGCTCTCGGACGTCGTGAGTGGACCACGACCTGGAGTGCGGCGGGCCCTCGCCGCCCTGGTCAGCGCCGAGCGGGTTACCCACCCGGCCGACGGTCCAGCATGGGCCGCCGCCGTGCATTCCTCCGTCGTCGCGGACTCCCTGCGCTCCACGATTGCCGCCTGACGACACCCTCGGCGCTGACCAGGGCGGCGAGGGCCCGCCGCACTCCAGGTCGTGGCCCGCTCACGACGTCCGCGAGGCCGAAGGGCGTCTTGTCCTGACGCGGCCTATGGGGTGATCACGGGGGTGGCAGCGCGCACCGCGCCGCGCCCGTCGCCCAGCGCGCCGGAGGTGTTGCTGCCCCAGCAGACCACCCTCCCGCTTGCTTCGCGTCCGCACGTGGTGTTTCCCCCGGCGACAACGGAGGTCCACGGCCCCCCCGTCGGCACCGGCGCGGGGTCCGCCTCGACGCTGCTGGTCACGCCGCGACCGAGCTGGCCGCTGTCATTGGCGCCAAAGCACTCCACCACGCCGTTCTGGTGGCGCGCGCACGTGTGCGAAAGCCCCAGCGCCACCTCCACGTAGTCCTGGGCGCTGCCCATCTGCACCGGCGTGTCCTCGCTGTTCCCGGCGGTGGGCCCAAGCTGACCGGCGCCGTTGCTCCCCCAGCAGAGGAGCGCGCCGTTGCCATCCACCGCGCACGCGTGCGCCGCGCCGACGGCCACGGTGGCAAACTGCGTACCCACCATCACCTGCTCGGGGACGTCGCGGGGGGCGGAGTCGCCGAGGCCAAGCTGGCCCGCCGCATTGGCGCCCCAGCACCACAGTCCGTTGTTCCCGCTGCGGATACCGCACGTGAAGTCCGCTCCCAGGCTGACCAGGGTCCAGTCCGTCTGGCTTCCCACCTGCTGGGGTGCGTTGGCGGGAACCTGGTTGTCCAGGCCCAGCTCGCCCTGGGAGTTGTCGCCCCAGCACCACAACGTGCCAGGCGCGCGGGTGCCGCAGGTGTGTCGGTCCCCGGCGGTCACGTCGAGCCAGTTGGTGGCGGCGTTGGCAATCGTCACCGGGAAGCGGCGCGCGGTCTGGCTGCCGTCGCCCAACTGGCCCAGGTCATTGGCCCCCCAGCACAGCAGGTGCCCCGCGGTATCCCGCGCGCACGTGTGCTGACCGCCCGCTGCCACCTTGGTGAACGTCATCAGTGGGACCTCCAGCGGCGCCAACGCCAGCGGCATGTCTCCGGGACTACGCTCCAGCCCGCCCACGCCGAGCTGGCCCTCCAGGTTGCGTCCCCAGCAGGAGAGCACGCCGGCCGCGTCAATCGCGCACGCGTGCGCACCGCCCACCGACATCGTGGTGGCGAGCACCTCCGCCGCCTGGCCCGGGAGGTCCACGTTTGTGACGGCGGGTTGGGCCAGCTGTCCGTCGGAGTTGGTCCCCCAGCACCAGAGCGCGCCGTCGGCGGCAATGCCGCACCCGTGGCTGAACGCGGCGGTCCCCACGCGCCACTCCGCCGGCAGGGCGAGCTGGGTGGGCGCGTTGCGGGGGTTGGCGTCGCCCACGCCCAGGTGGCCCTGCGTGTTGTCGCCCCAGCACCACAGGGTCCCGCTGACGTCGACGGCGCAGGTGGAGAATCCCCTGGCTTCCACCTGCAGCCACGGTCCGGGCGCGCCGAGCGCGGTGGGGACGTCGCGGTTGGCGTTGTCGCCCAGGCCCAGCTCCCCGTCGAGGTTGAAGCCCCAGCACCACAGCGTTCCGTCCACGGTGACTCCGCACGTGTGCGCGCTCCCCGACGTCACCGTCTGCCAGAACTGCCCTTGAGCCACCGCCACCGGAACGCCGTCCGCCCCCGCGCCCGGAACACCCAGCTGCCCGGACCCGTTGCCACCGAAGCACCACAGGCTCCGGTCGCGCTTGAGCGCGCAGGTGTGGGAGCCGCCGCCGGCCACCATGAGCCAGTCAGCGTCGGTGCCCACGCGGACGGGCTGCGCGATGTTGCCGCCCAGGTTGGAGGGCCCCGCCTGACCTTCCAGGTTGCTGCCCCAGCACCACAGCGACCCGCTGCTCTGCACCCCGCACGTGTGCGACGCGCCAGCGGAGACGTCCTGCCAGGTCGCGCCGGGGCCGACGGGCACCGGCACCAGGCGGGTGGTCGTGGAGTTGTCGCCAAGCTGGTTGGACTGGTTGAGGCCCCAGCAGTGCAGCAGGCCGTCGGCGCGCACGGCGCAGGTGTGGAAGTCCCCGACCGTCACCTGGGTCCACCGTGCCGCAGGCCCAACCTGGACGGGCCGGCGCTGGTCCACCTGGTTGCCCGCGCCCAGCTCCCCGTTGAGGTTGTTCCCCCAGCACCACAGCGTGCCGTCGTCACGGAGGCCGCAGCTATGCGCCTGACCCACGTCCAAAGTGGCCCAGCCGGACGGCACGCCCGCGCTCGTCGGCGTCGACGCCCGCGCCTCGTTGCCCAGGCCCAGCTGTCCCACGTCGTTGGCGCCCCAACACAGTGTCACGCCGTCGGTGCTGAGCACGCAGCTGTGATCTCCGCCCGCCACCACGGAGTCCCAGCTCGCCGCGTTCACCTGTACGGGCTGCGGGCTCACGCCGGTGAGGAGGAGCGCCTGCCCCTGGCTGTTGCCTCCCCAGCACCACAGGCCGTTGCTCCGCACGCCACACGTGTGACGACTTCCCGGCGCCACGGCGGACCAATCCACCGCGGTGCCCACCTGTCTGGGGGCGTTGACGTCGAGGAAGTCGTTGGAGCCGATCTGGCCGCTCTCGTTCTTCCCCCAGCACCACAGCGACCCGGCACCGCGGGTGCCGCAGGTGTGCTGTCCGCCGGTGACCACGCGCGTCCAGTCGCTGGCCAGGCCCACGCGCGTGATGGCCTGCGGCGCGCCCGTCGACGCCAGGCCGAGTTGACCCTCCGTATTGCGTCCCCAGCAGTGGAGTTGCCCCGCCGTGAGGCCGCAGGTGTGCTCCGCGCCGGCGTCGAGTGCGGTCCACGTGGTGAGCGCGCCGCGCTGGACGGGTGAGGAGGTGTTGGCGTCGGAGGGATTCCCAAGCTGACCGACGCTGTTGTCGCCCCAGCACCAGAGCGTTCCCGGTTGGCGGAGGCCGCAGGTGTGCCGCGCGCCCGACGCCACGGCGATCCAGTCACTCGCCGTCTCAACCCGCACCGGCGCGTTGGCGCCCGCGTTGTCGCCGCGGCCGAGCTGCCCGTCGATGCCGCGGCCCCAGCACCACAGCTCTCCGGCGCCTTTGATGCCACAGGTGTGCTCACCGCCCGCGGAGACGTCGGTCCAGTCGGCATCCGTACCCACCTGCACGGGTACCCCGGGTTCGAACGGAGTGGCGCCCAGCTGGCCCGACTCGCCGTGGCCCCAGCACCACAGCGTCCCGTCGGTACGGATGCCGCAGGTGTGGCGCAGTCCGGCGGAGAGGCGCTGGTAGGGGGCGTGGCAGTGGGCACCGTCGCCGGTGAGCGGGGCGGGACAGGCGCAGGTCCATCCCTCGGGTGAGTCGGTGCAGGTGGCGCGCGGGTCGCACCCGGCAATGCCGAGGGCGCAGTCGTTGGGTGTGCAGGCGCGTCCGTCCCCCGCAAAGGTGGTGAGACAGGCGCAGGAGAACCCCTGTGCCTCGTCGGTGCAGATGGCATTGTCGTCGCAATCGTCGGTCTGCAGTGCGCACTCATCCACCGGCGGAGGAGCGCCGTCCGGACTGCCACCGTCCACCGCGCCGGAGGAGCTGACCCCCGACGAAGAAGACGACGACGACACGGATGACGAAGCCGCCGAGCTCGACGACGACGCGCCCGTGCTGCTGCTACCGGTGGAGCTCGCGCTGGTCGACGTTCCCGAGCTGCTGCTCCCGGAGACCGAAGACGACGTGGTGGTGGCCCCGGAGCTGCTGCTCGACGAGGCGGACGACGAGGACGACCCCGTGCTGCTGGCGGACGAGCCGCTCCCGGTGGAGCTGGAGGAGGAGCTGCCGCTTCCGCTCGCGGTGGACGCTGCGCGCTCGGCCTCCACTTCTGCCGTGGGGCGACAGATTCGATCGGCGCCGCAGAGGTGGCGGCTCTGGTCGCAGTCGTTGTCGCCGGCGCAGCGCGCCTTGGGTACCGGGGGCGGACAGCCGGAGAGGAGGCCGAGCATCATCCCGGTGGAGAGCAGCACGACCATCGAAGACGGGGAACGCATGCGGGTTCTTCCTCGTTCCGGAGGGCAGCGCCGCAGGTTGCCACGCGTCCGCATTGACGTGCCACCGCGCAGCGCTTGTTTCGGCGCAGTCGGGCTCGTTAGCATCGCCGCATGCGCTCGAGCCGGGTTCGATGCCTCGTTCTTCTTGCCGTGCTGGGAGCTGCCACCGTGGTTCAGGCGCATCCGGACCTGGATGCCGCCAAGGCCGCCCTCCAGCGGGGCGAGCACCGCGCCGCGCTCGTGAGCCTGGAGCGGGCGGAGCGCTCCCCGGAGATCACCGAGGAGGAACTGGTTGAGCTGCACTGGACGCGCGGTGCCACCTACTTCCAGCTCGGCAAGACCGCGGAAGCGGACCGCTCCTTCGACGCGCTGCTCACGCTGCGTCCCCTCTTCGAGCCCAATCGTCTCGAGACGCCACCGGACCTGCGGGCGGCGTTCCGTGCGCGCGCGGAGGCCTACCAGCGCGAGAAGGGCGTCAGCGTTGGCGCGCCCAGGCTGGAGGGGAAGGACCTGGTGGTGGGTCTGAGCGGCAACGTCCGTGACGTCGGGAAGGTGGTGGCGTTTGTGCGCGCGGCAGGTGAGGCCACGTACCGCTCCTTTGACGTGCCGCTGACAGGTGCGGTGGGGCGGGCGCCGTTGGCGAAGCTGGACCTGTGGGAAGAGCTGGCGCGGAGCGGGAAGCTGGAGGTGGTGGTGGAAGCGCGCAACCGCCGCGGGGTCCCGGTGGCCCGCAACGGTGACGCCGTCAAGCCGCTGGAGCTTCCCGTCCCGGCGGCGCAGAGCAGCGCCGTGATCAAGGAGCTGACTCCCAAGCCGGAGCCGCCGCCCGTTGCAGCCACGCCACCGGTGACCGCGCCGCCTCCGCCCGTCGTGGCCGCGCCGCCGAGTGCGCCACCCGCGTCGCCGCCACCAGCCGCATCGCCGCCCGCCGCGGCCAAGCCCGCCCCGGAGAGTGCCCCGCCCGCCACCGCAACGCCCTCGCCGGCGCCGCGCACCGAGTCCCCGCGCGTGTACATCATCCAGCGTCCGCAGCCGCAGGCGCCTGCCGCCACCACGCCGGCTCCGTCGCCGCCGCCCGCGCAGGAGGCCGCGCCGCCCGTGGCCGAGCCCACCGACGAGGAACCGCCCGTCAAGCGCGTCCCAGTGCTCGCCGCGGGGGGAGGTCTGCTCGCGGTGGCGGCGGTGGCGCTGGTGGTGTCGCTGGTGGCCGCCACGGGTGCCGCCGGGTCACTGGCGACGTTCGGCTACAGCTACTACGCGCTGGATTCGGTGGGCTCCGAGGTGCGGTACGACCGCAACGCGCTGACCACGGTGTTCCAGGCGGCGTGGTTCGCGTGGATCGTCTTCGCCGCGGCGGCGGGTGGCACCGGCATGATCGCGGTCTCCGTCGCCGTCGTGGGCGCGGCGGCCGCGCTCGGCAGCCAGCTTCTCTGAACGCGCTCTTCGCGGCGTCATCCCGGCATGTCCAGCGTCCGTCGCCTCAGCCCGCCGGTCCGCAACCAGCTCCTGCTGCTCGTCGTGCTGACGGTGGGGCTGCTGGCGGCGGCGCCGGTGCTGGTGGTGGCGCTGGTGGGCGAGCGCGTCGAGGAGCTGCGGCGGCAACGCATCTGGCAGGAGGGGCTGGTTGTTCCCGCGCGGGTGGTCCGGACGTTTCATGACGACGGAATCCTCCCGGGGCCGCCCACCATCGAGCTCGCGGTCACCGTGGAGGGCCGCGTCCAGCTGGTGCAGCGCAACGCGTTCGGGACGGACCTGCTGGCGCTGTCCGAGGGACAGGTGATCACCGCGCGCGTGGACCCCGCCGAGCCCACGTTCCTGGCGCTCCACGTCGACGACGAGCCGGACCATTTCCACGACGTGGAGTTCGTGGCCGTGCTCTTCATGGTGCTCTTGATCGCCGCGGCGTCCGGATGGGGACTGCGGTATGCGTTGCGGCGCTGGCGTGTCCTCGTCGGCGGGGAAGCCCACCCCTTCCGGATCCTGCGCCGGAATCCCTTCTTCGCCACGCTGTACGAGATCGAGTACGTCGTGGCGGGCCGCGCGTACCGCTGTTGGGCCGACATCCCCATGGTGATGTGGCCCGCCGTCGAGATCATCCCGGAAGGTGTGCGGCTGATGGTGAACCCCGGTCGGCCGCGCCAGTGCGCAGTGGCCACCCCGGACGCGTTCCAGGTTGCCGACGACGTCACGACTCACGCCCGGGCGCTCTCCCCGCTCATTCGTGCGTGGGCCATGGGCACGGAGGAGGCAGACGTCCGTCAGCTCTTGCACCACGTGGGCACGCGCATGGAGGACGCCACGCCCGACGAGGCGGAGCGGTGCTTCCATCAGCTCAATGAGCTCCTGGACCACAACGCCGCCGCGTCGCGCGCGTTTGAGAGGTGGGCCACCCACGGCGCGGTCTGGCGGACCCTGAACGTGCGCCAGCGTCAGGCACTGCGTCGGCTGAGGGCGACGGTGACGTTGGGACGGTGGGTGGCCATGCGCGTGGCCCTGCTCATCGCGTTCGGTGGTACGACGATCTCCGTCGTGATCATGTCCGCCGGGTTCTCGGTGACGATGCCACTGGCCGCGGCAGCGACGTTCTTCGCCGCGCTGTTCGTGCCGGTCTACCTGATGTTCCGCCCGTGACGTCGCGAGTCAGGGCACGTGATGCGGCTCGGGTTCCGACGTGGGACCGCGCTCGTCGATGGCGAGCACCGCGAGATACGCGAGAGGGCGCAGCGCCAGGAAGGTGGCCAGCCCGGTGACCAGCGGCACTGCGAGGAGCGCAATTCCCGTCGTCAGCGCGAGGATCTGCAGCGCGCCGCCCGCCACCGACGCCACGTAGAAGTCGTTCGGCCGCTCCCCCGCCTGGTAGGTGATCTTGTCCGGCAGGAACGAGGTCAACCCGTACGCGTTGCGGAAGATACCCGCCATCACCGCCGCTCCCAGCGCCGCGAAGATGCTCATCCCCAACGAGAGCGCGCCCGTCACCAGCGACGAGACCAATGCCAGCTGTCGCTGACGTGACGGCACGCCGAGCACCGAGGCGCCCACGTTGAACCCCACGAAGTCCCAGAGGTGCGCCATCCACGGCGCCGCCACCAGGAACGCCAGGAAGAACACCGCCACGCCTCCCTGCGCGTTCGGTTGTACGCCGGTCCCATACGGTCCCAGGTCGAGCGCGGGCAGGCTCTGTCCTCGTGAAATCGCCTCGCCAGCCACCAGCCCCGCCGCGGCGCTCGCCGCCAACCCCAGGAAGAACTGCGCCGCCAGTGCGCCAGCCACCGTGCCTCCGGCCCACCCGCTGGCATCCACCACGTGCGCCAGCCGCACCATGAACCACGTGCTCCACGAGGGCTGCGGCGGTTTCTGCTCGGCCTTCTTCTGTTCCGCGGCAGGTGTCGACGTCACCGGCGCGGTCACCACCCCGTCCGGCGACGCGAGCAGCACCTGCAAGGCCAGGAGCAACGGCGTCATGAGCGCTCCTCAGGCCAGTGCGCGCGCGAACTCCTCGGCGCTGCGCGGTCGGGCGTTGGGTTCCTTGGCCAGGGCCGCCAGCACGGCGTCCTGCAACGTCGCGGGAATGTCCGCTCGCAGGTCCCGCGGCGGCACCGGCTTCTGCGAGCAGTGCGCGAAGCCCAGCGCAATGGGGTTGTCCGCCGAGAACGGAGGTCTCCCGGTGAGGACGTGGTAGGCCATGGCGCCCAGCGCATAGATGTCCGCGCGCGCGTCCACGGGCTGACCCCGCACCTGCTCCGGCGCCATGTACTCCGGCGTGCCCATGATGAGGCCGGTGGCCGTCATCCCCTCCAGGAACATGGCCTTGGCCAGACCAAAGTCAATGAGCTTGACCACCTGGCCTTCCCCGACGAGGACGTTGGCCGGCTTGAGGTCGCGGTGGACAATCCCCGCCTGGTGCGCCGCGCCCAGTCCCGCGCACACCTGCGTGAGGATCTGGCGTGCCTCCCCGAGCGGAAGACCACCGCGCGCGCTGATGAGCTGCGCCAGCGTGCGTCCCGGGAAGTACTCCATGGACATGTAGAGCAGCCCGTCCTGCTCACCCAGGTCATGGATGCGGATGACGTTGGTGTGCGTGATGCGTCGCGCGGCGCTGGCTTCACGACGGAAGCGCTCGGTGGCGGCGCCCGCGTCGTGGACCCACATGCTGGAGATGACCTTCACGGCAACGGGCTCACCCAGCGTGGGATCCTGCGCCAGGTACACCGCACCCATGGCCCCGCGACCGAGCAGCCGCTCCACGCGATAACGCCCCGCCAACATGTTCCCCGGTGAGAGCTCCGTGATGCGCGGCAGCGTCTCCAGGTAGCGCACCTCGGCGGGGGTGGGGGCGCGCGCCGGGAAGTCCAGCGTGGTGGCGCCAGCCTGCTGCCCCGTGGTGGTGGCGGGCGCGGGTCCGACGAGGGTGGGCGTGGTGGCGGGGTCGCCCGTGCCGTTGCTGGGCGTGGTTGGCGCAGGCAGGCCGGCGGCGGTCTTCAACCGTGCCAGGCGCGCGTTCAGCTCGAAGTCCAGGCCGCAGACAATGGACTCCAGGTTGCGCACCCGCTCGTCGAGGACGGCGTTGGTCTCGCGCAGCTGCTTGAGCTCCTTGTCCGCGAGCGGATTGGCAACCTGCAGGGGCGTGCGGCCCTTCTCCACCGCGTCGAAGTAGCGCTTGGCGACGTACGCCGCGACCGGTGCCCCAAAGACGACAATGACTTCCCAGGCCACGGCGTCCATGTAGCGCGGCCCGGCCGCTCTTGCCTAGGACAGCCCCATGCCTCCCGCGTAAGGTGCGCTCGACCCCTCATGTCTCGTCGCCCGGTCCCCCACCTCGCGCTCGCGCTCGTCATCACGTCGACATTCCTGGCGTGTCGCGGTGCCTCACCCCGCGCTGAGGCGCCCAAGCACGAGGCCGAGCCGCGCCCCTCCACCGCCGGCGCCCGCCCGCGTTTCCCCGAGGGAGAGGGGGTGGGCATCACGCGTCTGCGCGAGAAGGTGGCAACGCAGCGGCCCGGGAGCGCGGAGGCGTTCTTCTGGCAGGCGGTCACGGCGTTGCACGTGCGGAATGACGTCGACACGGCGGATTCACTGATCCGCCAGGCGCTGCGCGCGGACCCGTCCCACCCGCGGTCCTTGCTGTTCCATTGCACGCTGGCCCACCACCTGGCCCAGCGTGGCGACGTGCTGGAGCGCTGCGCGCTGGTGGTGGAGCGTGCGCCCTCGTCGTGGGAGGCGGAGGTGGCGCTGGCGCTGATGGCGCAGACGCGCGGCCTGCATCCCGCGTATTCCGGGCGGATGGCCACCGCGGCGGTGCGGGGTGTCGACGGGTGTCCGCAGCAGGGCGGCAGGGGCTGCGCGGAGCTGGCGGCGGCCGCCATGACGCATGTGCTGGCCATTGCCGGTCAGGCCAAGGACGTGAGCCTGCACCAGTCGGCGCTTTCCCGCGGTGGCAGCATCACGGCGTGGACGGTGGCGGGTCCCTACGCGGTGCCGGAGGTGGACGCGTTCCGCGCACTGGCGGGGCTGGGCGCCTCCGGGATTCCGCCCGACGCACCCGCGCCGCTCCCCGCCGGCGGCCTCTTCACCCGCTCGCTGCGCCTGGCCCCCGACGGCGTCCTGCGTCCCGCGCGCTACGCCACCCCGGGAATCTACGTGGCCCACGCCGACGTGCACCTGGCCCGTCCGTCGAGGTTCCTGCTGGACCTGCGCACCTCCGCCTCCGTACGCGCGTACGTGGACGGCGTGTTGCTGGTCACCCAGGACCGCTGGGCCTCGTCGGCAACCACGCGCGCCACGGCCACGGCGGTGGCGGCGCCGGGCTGGCACCGGGTGAGCCTGGAGCTGGCGGTGCTGGACCGTGACGCCGTCGAGGTGCGGCTGCTCTCCGAAAACGGACTGGCGCCCATGGACATCCAGTCCGCGCAGCTGCCCGACGGCACCGCGTTCTCACCCGCCGCCACGCGTGCGCCGCCGTTGCCCAACGCGGTGACGGCGCTGGAACAGCAGCACGCCTCCGACCCCGCCGACGTGGAAGCGGGCCTGGGCGCGGTGTGGCTGCATGGCGGGCTCCCTCGTCGTCATCCTTCCGCCGCGCGCGCACTGGCCGAGCAGCTTGCCAACGAGTTTCCAGGGAGCGCGGTGGTGCAGCAGACGCTGGCGCAGGCGCTGGAGCAGGACCACGGTCTCCCCGGTGCAACGCGCTCCGCCGCGGCGCGCTTGGCGTACCAGGCGGCCCTGCAGAGGTCCTCCCGCTTGTCGACGGCGCGGCACCGCCTGGCCGTGTTGTCCCAGAGCTCCCGTCCCGACGAGGCGCAGGACATCCTCCAGGACGTGGTGAAGGCGCAGCCGGAACATGCCACCGCATGGCGCTCGCTCTTCGAGCTGTATCGCAACCGCGGGTGGAACGCGGAGGCCGCGCAGGCGCTGGATCAAGCGTTGGAGCTGGGGGCACCGGACCGTCTCCTCGAGGAGGGAGCGTCGTTCTTCCGCGCGCTGGGCGACGTGCCGCGTGCTCGCGAGCTGCGCAAGCGCTGGGCCGCGTCCGAGGACAACCTGTTCTCCGCCCGCACCGCGCAGTGGCGCGCGGAGGAGCTGGACGACGCTGGCGCGCTGGAGGAATGGCAACGTCTCCTCCGCATCCACCCCGACCACCCGGACCAGGGCGACCGTCTCCAGATCCTGGAGCGCACCGGCGACAACAACGCCCTGCGCGCGGCCCTGGATGCCCACCTGGAGCGCTTCCCCGCCGACGGTGAGGCGCTGCAACAACTCTGCACCACGCAACGCGCGCTGGGAGACCAGCGAGGGCTCCGCGGCTGCCTGGAACGCGTGCGGACCCTCAGTCCCTCCAGCATCTTCCCGGACCGCGTGGACGCGGAGCTGAGCGGCGTGGAGCTGGGTGACGACGTGCCCGTGCCGGATGCGCGCGCCCTCATCGACCAGCTGCTGGCCGCGGAGGCCGCGGGTGACGAGCTGCTGCGCGGGCATCCCACGGTGGTGGTCCTGGACGCCATGCGGCGCGTGCTCAAGCGCAGCGGCGGGGGATTCGTGGTGCAGCACCGCCTGGTGCGCGTGGGAACCCGCGAGGCCGCCGACGAGATGGGCGAGCTTTCCTTCGACGCGGGCGACGAGCGGCGGATTGTGCGGGTGTGGAAGGCGAACGGTCGCGTGGTGGAGCCGGAGGCGGGGCAGGGCAAGGCGGAGGTGAGCATGAGCGCGCTCTCGCCGGGGGACTTCCTGGAGACGCGCACCGTGTCCGCCATCCAGACGCACACGCCGGAGGGGAACTTCCTGGAAACGTTCTTCCTCGCGGGGAACGACCCGGTGCTGCTCGCGGAATACGTCGTGGAGGCGCCGGAGGAGGTGGTGCAGGAGCTGCGGATGTTTCCGCGTGGCGCCCCCGCGCCCGTCGTCACGCGGCGTGATGGCGTGATGCGTGCGGTGTGGCGCGCGGAGCGCATCCCCGCCATCCAGGCCGAGCCGTTCTCCGCGCCGCCGGTGGAGTACGCGCCGCGCGTGATGGTGGCCCTGCGCCCGGACCCGCTGTTCGACGCGCGTCGGGAGTGTCGTCGGATGGCTTCCACCGCGCAGCCCACACCGGAGCTGGTGGCGCTGGCGGAGCAGCTGAAACGCGGCGCACGCGACGTCTCGGAGCTGGTGAGCGCGGTGCTGGACCACGTGCGCGCGACGGTGGAGCCGGCGAACGATCCCGTGGACGCCAGTGAGGTCCTGGCCGGTGGTCGCGGTCATCACCTCTCGCTGGTGCGCGCGCTGCTGCGCCTGGGCGGCGTGCGGGCCCGGATTGTGATCGCGCGCTCCGCGCTGGGACCGCAGGTGGAGATGGTCACGCCGCGCTCCCACGACGTCAGCATCCTGGTGGTTCCGACGGGGACGGGCGACATCCTGCTCAGTGGCGTGGGGCCCTGGCTTCTGGAAGGGCCAGTGCCTCCCAACCTGGCCAGCCACGACGCGGTGGAAGCGGACTGCGACGAGGTGGGCCGCCTGGGTCAGACCTATCCACTGCCTCCGCCCGATGAGAACGTGTGGGAGAACCGTTCGCTGCTGGAGGTCGCGCTGGGCACCGGTGGCGACGTGACCGGCACGCTGACCGCCACGTTCGTGGGACCGCTGGGGCCCATGTTGCGACAGGCCGTGGGGCAGGCCACCGCGGCGCAGCTGCAGCAGTGGGCGGGCAGCATCCTCCTGGAGAGCTTCCCCGGCGTGCAGGTCAAGGGCGTCAGCACCTCCGACGTGGCGGCGCGCAGCGGGCCCTTCGAGCTGAAGGTCCGTTTCACCGCGCCCGCGGTGGCGCGTTCCGCCGGCGACGTCATGTTGTGGGACCGCGTCGTCGAGAAACCCATGCTGCGCGGCGTGGTGGGAGGGCTCGCGCCCGAGGAGTACCTGCGCGTGGGGACCCGGCAGACACCGCTGCTGCTCTCGCGGCCGCTGCGCGAGCGCATGGTGCTGCGCGTGGTGATGCCGTTGGGCTCCCAGGTGGTGCGGGGACCGCGCAGCTTCCGCGTCGACGGGCCGGGCTTCGCGGTGGCGCAGAACGTCGTCATCAACGGCAGCACCATGGAGCTGACCCGCAGCACGCGCGTGGACGTGGCGCGCATCCAACCCGGCGACTACGCCGAATTCCGCGGCCGCGTGGAGCAGGCCGTCCAGAAAGGGCGCAACCGGCTGGAATTCCGCACCGGCACTGCCACCTCACGACCATGAAGCAGAAACCATCCCGTCCCCAGAAGCCCTCCCGCCCCTCCGACGACGAGGTGAAGGTGTGCGGCGTCAACGCCTGCCGCGCCCTCTTCAAGACCCGCCCCCACGACGTCATCCGCGTCTATCTCACCCAGGAGCGCATCAAGGGCTTTGGTGACCTCCTCAAGCACTGCGCGGAAAACAAGAAGGCGTACAAGGTCATCGAGGTGGGCGAGCTGGAGAAGGTGGCCGGCGGCATGCACCACGAGGGCATCTGCGTCCTGGCGCGCCAGAAGCCCTCTCCCGCCATGGGCCAGATGCTCTCCCGCGTGGGGCCGGGACCGGCGTCACTCCTGCTCCTCGAGGACGTGGAGAACCCGCACAACCTCGGCGCCATCCTGCGCGTGTGCGCGCACTTCGGCACGGCGGCGGTGCTCAGCATCGGTGGAACGCCCGCGCGACTCAGCACGGCGGCGTATCGCACGTCGGAGGGCGGCGCGGAGCACGTGGATCTCGTCGACGTGGCGGATGTGCGCGCGGGCATGGAGGCGCTGCGTCGCGCCGGGTTCAAGGTGTTTGCCACCAGCCAGTTCGGGAAGGTCAACCTGTACCAGTCGGAGCTGCCGCCCCGCAGCGCGTTCCTCATGGGCTCCGAGTCCTACGGCCTCAGCCGTGAGCTCATGGCGCTCTCCGACGGCGTGGTGGCCATTCCCGGCTCCGGTCTCGTCGAGAGTCTCAATGTGGCCTGCGCCAGCAGCGTGCTCCTGGCGGAACACTGGCGGCAGCACCAGGCCGCGAGCGCGTCCCGACCGCTGCGACGCTGACGACGTCATCCCCGGCGCCTGCAGGCGCGTGACAGCGCCAGCCCGTGCGTCAGCGTCGGGGCCGCGTCGATGGAGGGGCCCTATCGGCCGGTGGGCTTCACCGACGGGAGCGGACCCCCGGTGGGACGGCGTGCGCGCAGGGCTTGCCGACGGGACGGGTGGCGCCGGGCCGTAACTGCTTGTCCGGGCAACGTTTCTTGATCGTGACCTGCTCCGGCCGGTATCCTCTGACGGCAGCTTCCTCGGAACCGGGGGCTGATCCCAGGCCCGGGTGTCCATTGGCGTCCTCCCGAAAACCACAGCCCGTCGTGGATGGTGCCCGCGCCCAGGCTGGGAAGAAGCCGGCGGCGCGCAAGAACACCGCGCCCCTGGAGCCCGCCGGCGCCGCCCCGGAGGACAACACCCGCACCGCGGGCCCCGGCGCCCGTGCCTCCGACCCGCCGCCCAAGA
>JBFMGU010000269.1:0-14126 GCA_040752415.1 Myxococcota bacterium | reverse complement strand
GCCCAAGAAGGAGGAGCCCAAGAAGGCCGAGGCGAAGAAAGAGGAGCCCAAGAAGGAAGAGCCCAAGAAGGAGGCCGCGGCGGCCGCGGGCAGCGCGGAGCTCCTCATCAACACCAAGCCCATCAGCCAGGTGTTCCTGGACAACAAGGACACCAAGCAGTGGACGCCGGTGCCCAAGGCCAAGGCGCTCAAGGTCAACCCTGGCAAGCACACGCTGACCTTCGTCACCAAGGAGGGCGTGAAGTACACCTACCAGGCCACCATCGAGCCGGGTGAGAACAAGCTCATCATCATGGAGCTGGGCAAGCCGCCCAAGGAGGGCGGGGTGAACGCCAAGTTCGTGGGAGAATCCAAGTGAGCTACGACGACGAAGACAGCCCGAAGAAGACCGACGCCAGCGGCAGGTTCACCGAGTTCGAGTGCCCCGAGTGCACCGCCAACAACCCGCTCGACGACGGCTTCAAGCACGGCGATGAAATCCGCTGCTTCACCTGCGGCAGCGAGTTCAAGGTCATTGGCAAGGAAAGCGGCGCCTTCAAGCTCAAGCTGCTCTGACACACCCCGCGGCGCCCTTCAGATGCGCCCGCCCCCCTCCGTCCCCAACGCCACCGACGTGCGCATGCGCTCACACAACGCCACGCGCTGCGGGTCCAGGCGTCCCGCCTCCATCTCCTCCTCCACCGCGCACCCCTCATCTCCCTGGTGCTGACAGGTGGGGAAGCGACACCGCGTCATGGCCGCCGCCACGTCGGGGAAGGCCACCAGCACCTCGTCGGGCGTGGCGTCAAAGAGGCCGAACTCCCGCACGCCGGGCAGGTCAATGAGCATGCTGCCGGGCGCCACAATGGCCTCCGCCATCGTCGTCACGTGCTTGCCCTTGCCCTGCCAGTCCAGCTCGCCGGTGCGTCGTTGCGCGCCCGGGCGCAGCGCGTTGATGAGACTGCTCTTGCCCACGCCGCTGTGACCCAGCAGCACGCTGGTGCCGTGGGAAAGCGCCTCCGCCAGGTCGCCAAGGCCGTCGCCACGCACCACGCTGGTGGTGATGCAACGCAGCCCCAGCGTCCTGCGCCAGCCTTCCACGCGCGCGGCGGCTTCCCCGTCGTCGTCGAGGTCCAGCTTGTTGACCACCACCAGCGGCGGGACGCCCTGCAGCGTGCTGGCCACCAGCGTGCGCATGAGAAACCCCTCGCGCAGCGCGCGACCCACCGCCAGCACCGTCACCATGCGGTCCACGTGCGCGGCCAGCAGCTTCTCACCGGTGCGGTGCGCGCGTTTGAGCGTGTTGGCGCGCGGGGCCACGCCCACCACCAGGTCATCCTCCACGCGCACGCGGTCACCCACCACCACGTGCACGCCGGGACGCAGCCGCAGCATGCGTGACGCCGGCGGGTCCGGGAGCGGCATGCGCGTGTGCGGGTCCATGGGCCTGACCCAGCCAAAGCCGCGGCTCTGCGCCACCACCACGTGGGTGGGAACCACGTCGGGGGCGACCTCTTGGGCGGGCTCTGCGGTGGGGTCCGGTTGCGCTCTGGTCATGGGTGGCAGCACGGAACCTTCTAGTGCGCGGCGTGTTCCAAGGCCATGGGGCCACCGCGTGTTACGTTGCGGCACCCGTCCTGACGTGGAGCAGACCCATGCGTTTCCGTGCGCCCCTCACCGCGGCCCTCCTCGTGGCCCTGCTGCCCTCGCCCGCGGCCGCCTACCACGAGCAGATCCACGAGCTTTTCCCCGAGCGCGCCCTGGCCGGTGAGCCCGCGCTCAAGAGCGAGCAGCTCAACGCCGTGACCGAGGAGGAGCTGGCGGCGTTCCGTCGCTACGTGGACGGGCTGTTCCGCGCCCACCCCGACGAGAAGGTGCGCGCGGAGTACGTGCGTCGCTGGCCCACGCCGGAGAGCTTTGACAGCGTGGCCTTCAAGACGCTGCTGGGCCTCAACGAGCGCCGCGCGCTCAACGGTTTTGACAAGACGGAGGGACTGCCGGGCACGGCGCTGCAGGCCATCCAGAAGGGCAGCAGCCAACCGGACAGCGACTGGCGCAACCGCGAGCGCCTGGCCCACGGCCCCGACGGGCAACCGCTCAAGCTCGTCGACGGGCGCGAGGTTCCCCTGGACCCGCTGGTCCTCAACATGGGCAACGCCACGGGCCTGAGCTCTCAAGCGCACGCGCACTACGGCCTGGCCGACGTGCAGCTCTCCAGCGACGCCGACGTGCTGAAGACCGACCCCCGTCGCTTTGCGCTCGCGGCGGGCTGGCCGGCGGGTCCGGTGCGCACGTTCGCGCGCGAGTACGGACAGGCCCACTACGACCTGGCGGTGTTGGCGATGCTGTCGGGGACGCCGTCGGGGCGCGCGTTGTCCCGGCTCTTCTTCGGCCAGTCGCTGCACTACCTGGGCGACGTGGGGAACCAGATCCACACCGTGCAGGTGGGCTTCTACGACTTCTTCTTCACCGCCAAGATGGAGACCTGGGGCCACAGCCTCAAGACGCTGGGCGGCTACCTGGGTGAGCTGCGCCCGTTCACCAAGGTGGGCATTGACATCCTCACCAACCACCACGTCGTGAGCGAGGAGCTCAACCACAAGCGCCTGCGGGAAGCGCTGGCCGGCAAGCCCGTGCCGGAGCCCATCCAGGCCGCGCTGGCCGCGCTGGGCCAGGACGACGCGCAGTTCAAGAGCGACCTCGAGATGGCGCTGGCGCGCATGGTGGCCAAGGAGAAGCCGGAGGCGGGCGGTCGGTTGCCGATTGCCACGCTGATCATCGGTCGGCTCATCGACTTCAGCAGCCGCGAGGGCGGCGAGGTGTACCGTCACATGGCCGGCGCCATGCACCCGCGCATGAGCCGCTACGGCGTCACCTACGACCCCGAGAAGGAAGATCCCGACACCGTCCTGGGCGACCTCAGCGACCCGACGGTGAAAGCCCACTTGGAGAGCCTCTACTGGCTGCAGGCCAAGGCGTTCGCGCGCGTGGGTGGCGCCATCCGTCTGCTCTACGCGCGCCTGCAGAAGGACGTGGAGGTGGCGGAGGACAAGCGCATGGCCACGGCGCAGACGTTCGCCAACTCGCTCTTGCGCGAGCGGCTGGCCGAGCTGAAGGGACAGGAGGAGCGCCTGGCCGCGTACCTCAAGGACCCGCCGCCGCAGGGCGCCAAGACGGTGAAGGAGCCCGCGTGGCTGGTGGGACCGCTGGCCACCCCGGTGGTGCTGGCCACGGGTGTGGTGGCAGTGGTGCGTCGGGGCCGGCGCAAGCGGGACGAGGAGCGCGCCGAGGGGTGATGACCGGTTGCCCGGAAAATGATGCCTCAGAAAACTGAGGACACCTCACATTCTCGACGAGACGTGGGGCCTACATCCCTGTCTGATCAAGCATTTGCGCCACCTCCCGCGCGGCGTGCTTCTTGCGATCTCGAGCGCGCCCAATGCCCGGTACGCCGGGAGCGGAGGTGGTCATGCGGTTTCGCCAGGTGGGAGTGCTGCCCAGGGCGGCTTCAGCGTTGGTGGTTTGCTCGGGGCTGTGGGGGTGTCCGGACGTGGCATCCACCAGCTCGGGACCGCGGACGGTGGACCCCACGCCCATCATCGGCGACCACACCGAGAAGCATGATCCCGCCGCGCCGCAGGTGAGCGAGAGGGACCTGAGCGCCACGCTCTCCCAGACGGGGCTGCGCGTGCGCGTGCCGGTGCGCAAGGAGACGCCCTCCAGTGCGCGCGTGCGGGTGCTGGTGCTGGACGGTCGCACCGAGGAGCTGCGCGCCACCGCCGACACCACCGTGACGCTGCCGGTGGCCAATGACGCCGTCGAGCTGGACCTGACCCCCGCCACGCCGCTGTTCACCGCCGCCGAGGGACTGGGCGCGTTGGGGCGCTACGTGCTGGTGGTGGAGGCCGAGGACCACGGCGGCATCACCCGCATCCGCACCGACCTGTTCCGTCTCATGCGCTACCTGGACGTGCGGGTCATGTCGCCGGCCAGCGTGGCTTCCGGCGGGCGCCTGGCGGTGCGCATCAGCACGCTGAACAACGACGGGACGGTGGAGGCCAACGTGCCCGTGGTGGCGCGCTTGTCGACGTCACCGGACAACGTGCTCCCCGCCGTCACCGGCACCACCGACGCCAACGGCGAGGCTTCCCTGGAGCTGCAGACCCCGGAAGATGGCAGCGCGTCCGCTTCGCTGCGGGTGGAGGTGGGTGAGAACGGCGCGCTGGGCCAGTGGGAAGGCGCGGTGACGCTGCAGCAGTCGCGCAACGTGCTCCTCACGACGGACAAGCCGCGCTACCAGCCCGGTCAGCAGATGCACCTGCGCGCGCTGTGCTTCACCGGCGCGGACCGCACGCCGTACGTGGGCCCGGTGGTGTTCGAGGTCAGCGACGCCAAGGGCAACCTCCTCTTCAAGCAGGGCGCCACCACCAACAACTTTGGCGTCGTCAGCGCGAGCTTCCGCATTGCACGGCGCGTGAACGAGGGCGTGTGGAAGGCGCGCGTGGGGTTGGGCGCGGATGGTCGGACCGCGGCGGTGGCGCGGCAGATCACCGTCGAGAAGTACGTGCTTCCGCGCTTCAAGGTCGACGTGCTGCCCACCGTCACGCAGGTCCGCCCCGGTGAGACGGTGCAGGTGGCGGTGAAGGCGGGTTACACGTTTGGCGTGGCGCTCCAGGGCGGTCAGGCGCACCTGCAGGCCTCGCTCGGCGGCTCGCTCTTTGCCGACCAGTTCAACGCACTCTCCAACACCGGTGAGACCACCTTCACGCTCACCGCCCCCTCCTCGCCCGACGGGAAGGCCACGCCGCTGCAGCTGGTTGTCGAGGTGACCGACGCCGCGGGTGGCACGTCCACGGGCACGGCCAACGTGGCGGTGGTGCCGGAGGGCCTGGTGCTGACGACGTGGTGGGACAACCCACGCGCGAACGTGTCCGGCACCAACCGCCTCTACGTGCTGCTCACCGACGCCGCGGGCACGCCCACCGACGGGAGCGTGCGCATCACCAACGGCTACAGCAACAGCAACGCGGAGATCGTGGCGGTGGACGAGGACGGTGTGGCGGCGGTGGACCTCGAGGGTCTCACGCCGGGCAGCTACCTGTACCTCGACGTCACCTCGCGCGACGGAAAGAGCGCGTACGCGTATCCCTCCGTCCCCAACGGCAACACCACGGTGCGCGTCAGCGCGCTGCAGCCGGTGGTGAGCGCGGGTGACACGCTGACCGTGCAGGTGGAAGCCGCGGGCACCGACGAGGCCACCCTCGACGTGTACGCGGGCGGCACCCTGCGCGAGCAGCGCACCGTGACGCTGAGCAACGGCGCGGGGACGGTGGACGTGGCGAATGCGCCGGGCGGCCTGCTGCGCCTGGTGGCCCGCGCGTCGGGCAGTGGCGCGGTGGGTGAGGCGGCGGCGTTTGCACGCCAGGACCGTGAGCTGCGCATTGGCATCACCGCGGGCGCGGAGAGCTACAAGCCGCGCACCGAGGCCGCCCTCGCCGTGCAGGTGACCGACGCCACCGGGGCCGGCGTGCCCGCCGCGCTGGGGCTGACCGTCGTCGACGAGGCGGTGTTCGCGCTGGCGGACGTGAGCGGGCCGGTGAAGTCCTTCGCGGAGGGCGACGCAGTGGAAGCGCCCGCCGGGATCGATCCCACGACGACGCTGGTGGCGGGCGCGGAGACGGAGCATGCACGAGCACTGCTGGCGTTCGGGAAGAACGCGGGCGGCGTGCTGACGGTGGACCTGGGCCAGGGCAACCGTGACCGCGCGCGCGCGGAGGCCTCCGGGCTGGTGAACCACGACGCCACGGCCATGGGCCAGGCCGCCGCCGCCGCGGGCATCCAGCCGTGGAGCAGCAACGGGAGCGCGCTGGCGGACTGGCTGCGGGCGCAGGGCTTCCTGGATCCGTGGGGCAACGCGTACGTCGTCACCGACCAGAACAACAGCTACTACGCGCTCATTGCCAGCCTGGGTCCCGACGAGCGCGAGAGCGCCGACGACGTGAACGCGTACGTCTACGTGAGCGGCGGCGGTTGGGGCGGCGTGGTGGATGAGCGCGACGCCGACGATGGCTTCCAGGGTGGCGCACCGGCCCCCCCGAACGCGGGCGCGGAGGAACCCGCCGCGGGCGAAGCGAACACCGGCGGTGGCGGTGGGAACACGGCGGTGCAGGCGCCGCGTCGGGAGTTCCCGGAGACGCTGCTGGTGGAGCCGCTGCTCCTCACCGACATCAACGGCCACGCCGACGTCACCCTGGGCCTGCCCGACAGCATCACCAGCTGGCGCGTCAGCGCGGTGGCCTCCGACATGGTGGGTCGCATGGGGACGGGCGCTGGCGCGGTGCGCGTGTTCCAGGACTTCTTCGTCGACCTCGACGTGCCCACCCAGCTCACCGAAGGCGACGAGGTGGCCATCACCGCGGTGGTGAACAACTTCCTGCCCACCGAGCAGACCATCACGCTCAACGTCGACACCGGCACGTGGGGTGAGGTGCTGAGCGGCCAGGGCAGCACGGTCACCGTCCCCGGAGTCAGCGTCAGCGGCGCGTCGGTGCGCATCCGCGCGGGCAAGGTGGGCGAGTTCCCGCTGCAGCTCTCCGCGCAAGGTGTGGGCGTGCAGGACGCGCTCATCCGCATCATCCGCGTGCGCCCCGCCGGCGAGGAGAAGCCGTTCACCTTCAGCGACCGGCTCAACACGCGCGCCACCGCCACCGTCGAGATTCCCGCCGACGCCACCGCGGGCGCCACCGAGCTGCAGGTGAAGGTGCATCCCGGGGTGCAGTCGGAGGTGGTGACCGGGTTGGACAGCATGCTGCGGATGCCCAGCGGCTGCTTCGAGCAGACCTCCAGCAGCAACTATCCCAACGTGCTGGTGCTCAACTACCTGCACCTCACCGGGCAGAGCATGCCCGACGTCGAGGAGAAAGCACGCACGTACCTGCAGGAGGGCTACCAGAAGCTCACCAGCTACGAGGTGGACGGCGGTGGCTTCTCCTGGTTTGGCGACGCGCCCGCGCACAACGTCCTCACCGCGTACGGCCTCATGCAGTTCGTGGACATGTCCGAGGTGTTCCCGGTGGACCAGGCGCTGATTGCGCGCACCGCCACCTGGCTCGCCGGTCAGCAGAAGGCCGACGGCAGCTTCGAGCCCACGACGGGCGGAATCGCCGAAGGGGCCATCAACGCGTACGAGCGCAACGTGTTCCGCACCACCGCGTTCCTCGCGTGGGCCCTGCAGCGCACCGGTCAGCAGCAGGCCGCAGTGGACCGCGCGCTCTCCTGGCTGCGCACCCGCGCCGCGACGGAGACCGACCCGTACGCCATGGCGGTGTACGCGAACCTGCTGGCCACCGTGGGCCCGGACCAGCCGGATCTCGACACGGCGACGAGCTCGCTGGTGGCGATGGCGGTGGACCAGGACGAGGCGGTGACCTTCCCCAACTCTCCGCCCAGCTCCCTGGCCCCCTGTGGCGGCGACCCGACGGAGCAGACCGACCTGGAGGTGACCGCACTGGCGGCCCACGCGCTCATCAAGAGCCAGCGCAGCCCCGACGTGGCCAACAAGGCGCTCACGTACCTCACGCGCAACAAGGACAGCTTTGGCACCTGGCAGAGCACGCAGGCCACCATCCGCTCGCTGCAGGCGTTCATTGCCAGCGTGGGCGGCAGCAATGAGGACTCCGAGGGCACGGTGACGGTTCGCATGGACGGGCAGACCGTGGGCGAGTTCCAGATCACGCCGGACACCGCGGCCATCACGCGCGTGGTGGACCTCTCCGAGATGGCCACGCCGGGCGCGCACGTCGTCGAGATTGACCGCACGGGCACCGGGACGTTCCAGTGGCAGGTGGCCGGCCGCAGCTACACGCCGCGCGGTGCGGTGCAGACGCCGCGGGTCAACGTCACGCAGGAGTTCTCCAACACCACGCCGGCCGTGGGCGAGCAGGTCACCGCCACCATCACGGTGGGGACGCAGGCCTCGTTCGAGCAGCTGATTGTCGACGTCACCGTGCCGCCGGGCTTTGACCTGGACATCTCACCGCTGGACGCCGCGCGCGCCGCGGGCACCATCAGCCGCGCCGAGGTGGTGGGTGAGCACCTGCACATCTACGCACCGGCGCTGCGCTCCGACGCGCCGATGACGCTGACGTACAACCTGCGTCCCCGTCTCAGCGCACGCGTGACGGCCGCCCCGGTGAAGGCCAGCGCGTACTACGACCCCGCCATGAGCGGTGAGAGCGCGCCCGCGTTGCTGGTTGTGCCCTGAATCACGTCGTGGGGACGGTGGACTCCGCTCCCCTGCCCTGCCACGCTCCAGGGCATGGGGGCCCCTACCGTCTTCAGCAATCTCTCCAACGGCGTCATCTGTCACGCAGGTGCTGTCGCCGTTTCCCTGTGGACCTCACCGCTCACCAGCGAGAGCGTGCGTGAGCTGCGTCGGGGGATGCAGACCCAGCACGCGGCCCATCCCTCCGGCATCTACAGCCTGGGCATCTACCGCTTCACCACGCTGGGCGGCGGCTTCGACGAGGGCGTGCGCCAGGAGATTGCACAGCTGCTCGCGGAGACGCGGTCGTGCGTGCGCGCCGGTGCCGTGGTCATAGACAGCCCGGGCCTGGTGGCGGCGGCCATCCGGATGGCGTTCAGCGGCGTGTTGCTGCTCGCCCGTTCCTCCGCGCCCATGAAGGCGTTCTCGACGGTGGATGATGCGCTGGCCTGGCTCTCCGCGCGTGAGGGATTCCCCACGGGCGGTGCCGCGGGTGCGCGGCTGGCCATCACGCTGGCAGAGCGTACGCATACCGCCCGCGCGGCGTGAGTCACGCAGCGGTGAGCACCACCTGTTCCCCGACGAGGGCTGCCTCCCACGACGGAACACGCGTGTCCTGGCTGTTGCTTGCGCGTCATGGCGTGACCCCTTGGCCGACACCGACGACGTCAGGGGCCCAACAAGCTCCCCACCGGGGCGTCAGGAAAACGCACGCGCTCGACCAGTCAGTGTTCCGTGCTCCACTGCAGGAGCCGCAGGAAGCCGTAGCCCAGCGCCATCACCGTCGGGATCACGGCGAGCACGGCGAACACCGGCGCCATGTCCTTGAGCATCTGACGGCGGGTCGGGCGCTCCGGTCCGCTGATGTACGTGGTCATGGTGGACCTCCACTGCGGAGATACCGGCGCCAAACCCCCAGGGCAGAAGGCGCGGACCGGCCACGCGCCACGTCGGACGGTCACGGCGATGTTTGTGCTGCTTGGCGGGCGTCCGCGCCGTGCTCAGACCGGGTCGGGCTCGGCCAGCTCGGGCGCGTGGCCGCGGTGGGTGCGCGCGTCGAGGACGGCGTCACGGATGCGCAGGTCCAGGTCGAACCCCTCGTAGCGCATCAAGAGCTGGCCCAGCTCCTCCCAGGTGACGGGGTGCCCGTCGATGATGAGGCGCGGGACGTTGCCGTCCTCGTCGTCATCCCACTGGATGCGGGCGCGGATGGGCTTGCTGTCATTGATGCTGAGCCCGTCACGGTTGCGCGTCACCGCCGGTTGCGCCAGCTGCTGCTCGATGCGCGGGTAGAGCAACGCCACCAGCTCCATGACGCTCTGGGTGTGGTCGCCCAGGACGCGGAAGTGGAGTCCCCGCTCCCGGTCGGCCTGCTCGAAGGCGTCCAGCGTCTGACCACCCTCGTAGAGACGGGAGCGCAGGTGGAACGTGCGGGTCTTCCCGGCGGAATCACGGAACACCAGCGGCTCGGGGTCCACCCCGGAGAACGGGAGGCCCAGGTCCCGCGCGAGCTGTCGGCTGTAGCAGACACCGCAATAGTGGCCCTGCCCCACGACGGTGACGCTGTCATAGGGCTCGGGATGGGAACGGCAGGTGTCGCAGCGTTGCATCTTGCTTCCCCGGGCAAGTCTCGGCGGGTCCGCGCGGACAACTCGCACGGCGGGCCCCTGTCTGCCAACTGCTTTCGCCCGTCCGGTCAGAAACGCTCCACCAGCGTCAACTCATGCACCGACCACCACACCTCGACACCCTTCTTCTTCCCCGCCACCAGCCGCAGCCGCTGCACCGGGATGCCGCCCGCCAGGGTCACCCTCGTCACCCCGTGCTCCGGGCGCTTGTCCTGCGTCAGGCTCCCCAGCTCCACCCAGGTCTCCCCGTCCATGCTCCCGTCGACGCGCAGGATGCGCGGGTGGTCCTCCGCGGTGCCGCTGTAGAAACGCAACGCCGTCAGCTCGCGCGGCGCATCCAGCCCCACCTCCAGCCAGAAGGGACCCTCCGCCTGCTTCTTGCGCGTGGTCCAACGCGTTTCCACGTCGAGGTCCTTGGCGCCGTGGGTCTCCTCGTTGTTGACGGACGCGCGCAGCGACATGGCCCAATAGGGCACCGAGCCGGGCGCCTGGTGGATGTGGTGCAGGGCCACCAGCCGCTCCCGCGTGAAGCTCTCGTACTGCAGGTTGAGCGCGGCCAGCAGCTTCAGGTTCTCCGCCAGGACCGCGCGTCCCTCGTCGCGGAGGTAGACCTTCTCGTGGCTGGAGCGCTCCTGCACGCGCTGCTTCATCCACGGCGTGCGCGAGTACTGGTCATGACATGCCAGCCGGCTCTCGGTGAGGAAGAGCATGGGCTTGCAGAACCAGTAGTCGCCGTAGATGGTAATGAGCTGGCGCTTCCGCAACTCCTCGGCGAAGGGGCCGGGGTGCGGGAAGGGACGGTCGATCTCCGCGCGGTGCACCGGCTGGTGCCAATACGCCGGATTGCTGCGCGCCGCGACCACCGTGGTGGCCAGCCCCAGCGCCCCCGCCACGACGAGACCGACGCGGGGTCGTCGCAACAGGAGGTCCGCCAGCGCCAGGAAAAGCGGGCCGTAGACGGGCAGCAGGAAGCGCGGCTCATTCCATTCGCCAAACTTCGTCAGGATGAACGCGCCCACACTGGCCAACGCCACCATGGACAACGGCGCATACCCCGCGCTCCCGCCCTCCCGCCCCATCAACCACGACGGAAACGCGCGCGCCCCCCGCCACGCCAGCCACAACGTCCCCAACACCCCGCAGCCCAGGATGACGACGGAGAGCGTGCGCTCCGGCCACGTGGTGAACGGAATGGCCTTGTCCCACGGGCCCATGACGCCAAGCAGCGTGGGGAGCGCGCGCTTGAGGAGTCGCTCCGCGTTGGACTTGAACGCGTCCCAGCCCTCGAGACGATTCTCCGCGAAGTAGTTGAACGTGGCCCAGTGGTGCTCCGGGTCCAGGTTGTAGGCCAGCACCAGCGTCATGGGGATGCAGAAGCCCAACACGCCCAGCAGCACCAGCGTGACCCGACGTCGTTCCCGCGGCACGCCGCGCAAGAGCAAGAGCGCGGGCAGCACGTACTCGACGGCGAGGAAGTACCAGTAGACCAGGAACCCCATGAACGCGCCGAGCAGGAGCGCGCCCAGGCGGGGACGTCGTGACGGGGCGCGGAGGCGGTCCAGCGTCCAGCACAGCAGGTACTGCCCGGCCGCGCACAGCGAGATGAACCCGCCGCGCAGCTTCAGTCCCCAGATGTGCAGGAACATGGGGCTGAAACACAGCAGCACCACGGCGAGGATGGCGGCGCGCTCGCCCACGGTGCGGATGCCGAGCTGCAACGTCGAGTGGAGGAAGAGCAGGAAGAAACCGAGCGCGAGCAGCTTGATGCACAGCGCATGGCTGCCGAAGACCCAGAGGATGGGCGCCAGCACCGCGCTCTCCACCAGGCCCATGTAGTCCTGGCCCCAGTAGAAGATGGAGAAGCGGCCTTGGAGCATGGCCTGCGCCATGATGCCCACCATGGCCTCGTCGGCGTCGGGATCCGCGCCGCCAAACCAGAGCGCACCCAGCTTCACGAGCGCTCCGAAGAGCAGCAGCGCCGCCACGCGACGTCGGGGATTTCCCAAGGAGACCACAGGGCCGTCGAGCACGCGGCGACCCTAGTACAGGAACCCGGGGTGACACGCCCCCTCGACGGAAAATGAGGGGCCGGCTTGAAAGCTTGAGCGGTGGGCGTTAGGAGTGCCGGCCTCCAGCTGACGCCCAGGTTGTTTCACCAGGCGCGAGCTGGGGACCCGAGGGCGCCGGCAGTGCGGATGCAGCGGCTCACCGTCGGGAAACTCACCAGGAGATGGATTGCAGATGACGCGGTCTCGGATTTCTCTGGCGAGGGGGGCGGTGGCTGGCCTGGCGTGCGTGACGTTGTGGAGCGTGCCCGGTTCTTCCCTGGCGCAAGCACCGGATGCACAGGCGGCGGGGGCGGACATGAGCGCGGGAACCGACGCGGCCGCGGGTGGGGCCAGCGCCCAACGCGCGCAGACCAGCACCGCCGCGCGCACCACCACCGCCGGCCTGGCCAACCCCGAAGCCATCTACGGCCTGCGCCCCGTCAAGGGCCCGCGCCCGGTGGTCCAGTTCGACGAGGCCATGGGCCTGGCGCTGCAGAACAATTTCGACTTGCGCATTGCCCAGGAACGCCTGGTGCAGACGCAGCTGCTCATCCGCAAGGCGTGGTCGACGGTGCTGCCGCGCCTCTCCGCCAACGTGGCGTACAACTTCTCGTGGCCGGAGGTGAAGTTCGCCGCCGTCTCGAAGGAGCAGCTGGAAGGGCAGGCGCGGATCTACGACGCACAGGCCGCCGCGGCGGAGGCCGACGGGAACCCGGCCACCGCCGAGACCAATCGGCAGCTCGCGGCTCAGACCCGAAGCCAGAAGGACAAGGTGCAGGACGTCGCCATCAACCCAGTGCACGTGGTCAACGGCGGCCTGACGTTCTCGGTGGTGCTGTTCAACGGTCGCGCGTTCCCGCTGCTGCTGAATGCCTACGACACCGTGAAGCAGACCCGCGCCACCCTGGACCGCGCGCGTACCCAGGCGCTCTACCTGGCGGCACTGGGCTTCTACCAGGCCGTGGCCTCTCGCCGGCTGGCCAACATTGCCGCGCAGCAGGTGGAGAACCTGGAGAAACACCTGGCCAGCACCAAGGTGCGCGTGGAGGTGGGCGCGCTCCCTCCGCTGGCGTTGCGTCGCGCGCAGGTGGACCTCACGCGGGCGGCCAGCAGCCTGCGCAGCGCGCGAGGCGCGTATGAGTCGGCCATCGGCAGCCTGGGCATTGCGCTGGGCGCGGAGACCCTCTTTGACGTGGGCGAGCTGCCACCCATCCCCGTCTTCGAGGAGCGCTGGGCCGCCGACGAGCTCATTGCCCGCGCCGAGAAGGACCGCCCGGACATCCAGGCCGCGCGGATCAACCTGCAGATCGCGGAGCGCGGTCGCATGGATGCGCTGGCGCGCTGGCTTCCCACCGTGCAGCTCAGCGCGAACGCGCGCGGCACCAGCAACGTCAGCGGCTTCCAGCGTGAGCCCCTCACCTACTCCGTGGTGCTCAACGCCTCCATCCCCATCTACGACGGTGGCGAGCGCTACACCGCCTACCGCGAGGCCAACAGCAGGGTGCGTGAAGCGGAGCTGACCCTGGCGCAGGCGCGGCAACGCCTGGAGCTGGGCGTGCGCGGCAACCTGCGTGAGCTGGAGCTGCGCAAGCAGAACCTCATCCTGCAGCGTGAGAGCCTGGCGCTCACCGAGGCCTCCGCCCGCGACGCGCGCGCCCGCTTCGAGGTGGGCGCGGCCACGAACCTGGAGGTGCTGGATGCCGAGCAGCTCGTCGTGACGGCGGCGTTGGACCTGGCGCAGGCGGAGCTGGAGCTGCAGATGTCGCGGCTGGCGTTGGCGTTCGTCGTCGGTGCGTTCAATCCGCCGGTGGCGGCGCCGGGACAGAAGCTGCCGCCCGCGAGCCCGGTGGTGGGCATGTGGGACCTCCCGCCCGACGAGGACCGCCTGGCGCAAGCCCCGGCCGAGCGTCCCGCGGCGCCGCCGCTGGCTCCCGCCCGTCGGGCGGCGAACATGCCGGTGGGTGGACCGTTGCCCGTGAACCCGTCTCCCATGGACCTGCTGCGCACCGGGGTGGTCCCGCCGGAAGAGGGGCAGTGACGGGAGGTGTCGCCGCAGTGCCTGCAACGGCGGCCCGCGTCACCTAAGTACCTGGCCAGAAGTTCTTGCACATATGTGGAGGAGCTCCGGTGAGCCCGGACAGCCCGAGCCAAAGCGGTATTTCAGACCGCACTCCCAAAGGTGCGGGCGCCGCGAGTGCCCTTTCTTCG
>JBFMGU010000268.1:0-14257 GCA_040752415.1 Myxococcota bacterium | reverse complement strand
GAGGCGCCCGCCGCGGCCGCCCCCGCTCCCGCGCCCGCCGCCGCGGCTGAGCCGGTTCCGCCCGCTCCCACGCCGGCGCCGGTGGCCCGAGTGGAGAAGGCGCCGCTGGGGAACCGGTTGCTGATGGACGCGGTGACGGGCGTGGCCGGTGCCGCGGTGATCCTGGTGCTGGGGCTGGGCGTGGCCACGCCGCTGGCGCTGTTGCCCATGGTGCTTCCGCAGGACATCCAGTCCATCCAGCCGCTGGGGGTGCCGCTGAACATGCTCATCACCGGCGCGGTGGTAGCGGTGGTGCTCTCGTTGGCGGTGTTGGCCTCGGCGGTGGTGCAGCGCATCGTGCGGCCGCTGATGGGCCCGCAGCCGTCGCTGCTGGGCGCGGTGATTGGCGCGCTCTTCTTTGGCGGCGTGGGCACCGTGCTGGGCCTGGTGACGTCGTTCCTGGTGGTGACCTACGTGCCGGAGCCGCTGCGCTCCTTCCGCAACCAGATTGCGGGCGGGGACATCACCTCCAACACGCCGCAGGCCCTGGCCATCACCAGTGCGCTGGTGGTGGGCATGGCGGTGCCGCTGGCGGCGTTGGGCGCGGGCATTGGCGGGCCCATCAGCGCGGAGGTGGAAGACAACCGCGCCGTGGAAGCCAGCGCGGAGCCCACGAAGTAAGCACGGTGGGGTGCGGGTCGTCGCCGTTCCTCGCGGCGGCCCGCTCCGGTTCACGACAAGACGCGAAGCAGACCGCGCCCATTGCGCAGGTGGGGCGGCGGTGCCGGCTCTGGCCACCCGCCGGGAGGGGTGGGTAGTCGCGCGCGGGCCAGCAGCAGGGTTGCCTGGGCGTTCAGATGGCTGGAGGTGTTGCACGAGCGGCTGTCGCCGTTCTCGCTCGCGGCCAGTGCCATGCATGGCTTGCATGAGCTCTGGTACCCGCACCCTGCGCAACCCGTCCGCGCCATCTCGCCGTAGGTGATGCGGCGGACATCGTTCAGCAGCGAGCTCTCCTCCCAGACCTTGCGGAACCCCTGGCTGAGCGCGTTTCCGCCCGAGCGAGGATGCAGCATGCACGGATGCACTTCGCCAGTAGCGCTGATGGAGACCAGGTCACGCGCGGCGGAGCACAGATGCCGGTCGCTCATCGAGAATCCGTCGCCAGCGCAGATCGCCTCGGCGTTATTCATGACGTTCTCAGGCGTTGCTCCCATCTCCTCCGCGGCGCGCGCGCGTTGCTCCGCCGTGACGTTGAAACGCAAGCCGGAGCGGTCGCCGTTGGTGCGGATGTCCACGCCGGCGCCAAACTGCATCTCGGCCCCCAGGCTCTCCGCCAAGGCCTTCAACTCCCGCACGTGGTCGTGGTTGAAGCTCGTCAGCGCAGCGCGCACGTTGGTGCGTACGCCCGCCTGGCGAAGGAGGCGGAGGCCGTTGACGGTGCGTTGCCACGAACCTCTGCGTTGCGTGAAGGAATCCGACACCGCGGGGTCATGGCTGTAGAGGCTGATTTGCACCTCGTGCACGCCCAGTTGTTTCAGCCGCTGCGCCTTCTCCGCGGTGATGTGGTGTCCCGCCGTCTTGATGATCACCGCAAAGCGCCGGGCCCGTGCGTCGGCCACAATGTCCAGCAGGTCGCGACGCAGGAACGGCTCACCGCCCGTCAGGGTCAGGAAGAGCACACCCGCGGCTGCCAGCTCGTCGAGGAGGTGCGCAATCTGTTCCCGGCTCATTTGCTCGTGCGGGTGGGTTTCCTCCGTCTGGAAGCAGTGCTGGCATGCCAGGTCACAGCGGTGCGTGACATGGAGCATCGCGCGGCGGGGTCGGGGTGCTTTGCTGGTTGTGGCCACGGCCGCCCCTTCAGTTCGCCCAGTCGGCGAGCGCGTCCCACGGATTGGTGCCCAGGCCCAGCGCCAGCTCGCGGACCCAACCATCGCGCACCAGACGCGTGGCGGTGTCCAGGCTGCCCTCGCGTTCCACCGTGGTTTCGTCGTGGAGCATCACGCAACGCATCAGTTGCTTGAGGGCGGACAGTTGCTCAAGCCTGCGGATCACCGGGGGGCCGGCCTGCTTTCGGAGCGCATACAATCCGTGCAACGCGCCGCCGCCGGGTGAGCCCGGTCGGCCGTCCGTGCCCCGGAACGGGGTTCCGTAGGCGCGCCATCCTCCGGTCGACGCCCGGATGATGATGCCGTCGTCGCATAGGTATTCACCCGTGGCGGCGCTTCGAACCGTCGTGGACTTGCCCGCGCCGTGCATCCCGAAGAATACCGCGGCGGTCCGGTCCCGTCGCCAACCGCTGGCATGGAGCAGGAGGCCTCCGCGCGTGGCCAGGAAGCGCGCCAGGATCACGCGCAACCCGGTGTCCAGCGCCAGGTCCGTGTGGCTGTAGGGCGGGTTGATGGAGACATCCCGGACACGCTGGAATTCGAACTCCCCATCACCGCACTGCCAAAGGTGAAGAACCTTCTCCCGGTGGTACTGCCAGGAGCTTCGCTCGTCGGGAGGCGAGAGCCGCTGCCTCAGGACCACGTCCACCCGGGTCCGCGACAGGGCAGCAAACGGCTCAAAACGTGGACCCGGTGGCTCCTCGTCGTCCAGCAGGTCCAACCGGACCCCCAGATCCGCTATCTCCAGGAAGTGGACTGCTGTCATGCGCGCTCAGCTGGCGGGAACTCCGATTCCGCCGCAGTCCTCGGGTGACTTGTCTGGGTTCGTGGTGTCGCCCTGGGTGCAGCCCAGCGCGGCACGCTCAAACGCTTCCGCACTCTCCACCGACGGGGGCGCATAGGTCCGCTTGGGCGACTTCTCGTCCCCAGCGGCCTTTGTCTGCGTGTTGCCCATGTCTTGCCTCCTGCCTGCCACGTATTAGAGAACCACTCAGTACTTGATGAGCAACTGCCCGTTCGTCCCGTTTCCGCCCTTGTTCGCGATGATCAGGTCGGGGTAGCCGTCATTGTTGACATCGCTGCCGCCGGCCACCGTGAGGAAGGGATCATTGGGTTCCAGGTCCAGCGAGAAGGCGTAGTCCGCCACGTGGGTGTTGGGGTCGGTGGCGAGACGGTTCGCCAGGCCCGTCGAGCCGAGCACCACCAGGCCCTGCTCGGGGTAGGTGAACCCGGACAGAATTCCGCCGATGCCGTATCCCAGGTCATCGCTTCCGTCGCCATTGAAGTCCCGCAGCGACGCAATCTGCAGTGCCTGGACACCGGTGCTGGGAAGCAGCGTGATGGGACTGGCCGCCAGACCGCCGCCGGACGCAACGGTGTAGATGTACGCACCGCCGTTGTAGGTCGTGCCGGATACCAGCTTGGACTCGCCCGCCGCGGCCACATCCACCACGCCATCCCCGTTGAAGTCTCCTGTCATGACCCGGTAGCCCAGACGCAGACCGTTGCTGCCGGTCACCTCGCGAACCTCGGTGTTGGTGCCGTCGGTGCTGACGTCAATGATGCTCCCCGCCGCCCCTGTGCGGCCGCGCACGACATAGAGCCGGCCCATGTCGGTGTTCGCTCCGTCGTGGAACGGCGAGCCCACCACAAGGTCGGGGATGGTGTCCTCGGAGTTGAAGCTGGGCACCTGCGTCACCGCCGCGCCGAAGTAGGCGTTGAGCGGCCCGCGCACCCGCGTTGCCGTCCCGGTCAGGGTTGCCAGGTCCACGGTGCTCAGGCGGTCGTAGGGCGCGCCCCCGCCCCCCGAGTCCGTACCGTACAGGATCCACACCGTGCCCTGCACCGGCGAGCTGCTCGTCCGGACCGCTTCGCCAATGGCCAGGTCGGGAATGTTGTCGCCGTTGAAGTCCACTCCGGCCGCGCCAAAGCCCAGCGCCGTGGTGGCACCGCCGCTGGTCTCGGAGATGACCACCGGCGCTGCACCATCTGAGATGCGGGGAGAGGCGCCGTACCAGAGGTAGACCTTGTTGTGGCTTGTTCCGCAGCGGGTCATGACGTCGTCGAAGCCGTCGCCATCCAGGTCGCCGAGGATGAACACACCCGCGCCGCAGCCCGCAGTGTTGTTGCCGGTGGCTGGCTTGAGGATGGTGGTGGCAATGGCGGCCGGGTTGATGGTGGTGTCGCCCAGGGCCATGTCCGCGCTGCCGTAATAGACGTGAACCTCGCCCGCGCCGCTGTCGTTGCCCGTCACGCCCACGACGATGTCTTCGAAGCCGTCGCCGTTGATGTCCCCGCCAACGCGGTTCAGTGCGGTGCCAAACAGACCCGTGCCGCCGTCGCTGCCCACCACGGTGCGGGTCAGCAGCCGCAGATCCACCACGTTGGCGTTGGTGATGATGGATGCGTTCCCCTGGTCATCCTCGGCGCGCACCGCGAAGTAGAGCTGCTGCTCCACGGCCAGGTCCGTCACGTCAAAGACCTGCGGGTTGCCCGGCGCCACCAATCCAGCATGCGTGAACGCCACCGGTGTGGCCGCAGTGAATTGCGCGTCGGTGGTGATGGGCTGGGTGGACATCGCCACGGAGTAGGTTGCGGTGGCGCCCTGATCTCCGTCGTCACCCGCGGCGGTGAAGTTGAGTTTGAGGCTGGCGCGGCGGCGGTCGATGGCGGTGTAGGTCAGGCCGCTGTTGGTTGGAGCGACGGCGTCCACTGCGGTGGCGTACGTCAGCGCCGGCTGGTTGGTGTTGTTGGACACGTCAGTGCACGTCACGGTCAGGGTGTGATTGCCGTGGTCCAGCGTGACCGGCACGAGCAACGGCGAGGTCGCGTCGTAGTTCGACGAGATCGACACCGTCGCCAACGTCCCGCCGCCCAACGACGTGCTGACCACGAGCTCCCCCGCGTACCCGCTGGTGCCGCAGTCGGACACCGTGACCTTCAAGGTGGTCTGCAATCCCGCGGAAGGCAGCTCGTCGTGGGTCAGGTTGTAGAGGTCGCGCACCCCGTCTGCGGTGAACGCCACCACCGGGCGCGTGGTGTCCACGTAATAGTAGGTGGTGGCTTCTCCGCCGATGATGCCGTTGTTCACCGTGACACGGATCTCCCGCAGCCCGTCCTCCAGGATGTTTGCGGGGAAGGCGCTGACGTCAAAGCTGAACGTGGTGCCGGTGACGTTCTTGCTCTGCACCTGGGTCAGTCCCGAAGTGGTTCCCACCTCCAGCGTGGCCGTGTAGCTGCCGGACTCGCTGGTCTCGACGGAGATGAGGGGCTGCAGCCCGGCCTTCCCGGAATCCTGATCGTCCGCGAGGCCCAGGTAGACCGGTAGGCCGGTTCCGCTGGTGTCCCGTGGGGTGATGGTCACGTTGATGGTGCCCGTGCGGATGTCCAGCTGGAAGTTGAACACGTCCGAGTTGCCAACGGCGTCCTCTGAGTAGACGGACACATTGTGGACCGCCTCGAAGAAGAACGTGAGGCGCATGTCCGTGGAGCCGACCGGCGCGCCAGCAACCTCCGCCGCCCCCAGGAGGCCCTCTTGCACGGACACAAAGCGGAGGGGGTTACCCTCCAGCGGGTCGTGCGTGATGCGCATGCGCGCCTGGATGCCGCTCATGCTCGCCCCCGTATCGTCTTCATTGAGCGGCGTGACCGGGTCCAGGAGCGGGACCACCAGGTTCGCGGCGGAAATCTGCGGCGCCAGCGTGTCGACCTGCGGAGCAAAGACACTGGACACGCCGACGTTCCCATTCGCGTCCGTGCACTGCACCTGCAGCTGGGTGGTGCCGCCCAGCGCCGCTGATTCCGGCACCCGGGTGCCGAGCCCAAACGCGACCTGAGCTCCGCTCGCCGTCGTCGCGACCGGCGTGAACGTGCCGTCGTTGACGACGCGGAGCGTGCACGTGTCACCGTCCGCGGCGGACGTGCTGGCCACCAATGCCGAGGCCCCGTTGCCGAACTGGTAGCCGGACGTGGCGCTGTTGCCATCCGCGTCGGACGACGAGGTGAGGATGCTGGTGGTGGAGGGGTTGGGCTGGGTGATGCTCACCGTAGGCGCGGTGACGTCCACCAGGAACGCCTGCATGCCCGACCCCGGGTTGCCAGCCAGGTCGGACACGGCGGCCTGGAGGGTGTGGGCCCCATCGAACAACGTCACGGTGAAGGTCACCTGACCGCCCACAACGGCTGCGGTCTGGGGATTGGTGCCCGCCACGTTGGTGCTGAGAGTCAGCTGCTGGTTGTCCTCCACTCCTGTCACCGTGACGACGATGTTCGTCTGGTACCCCGCCACAGCCTGATTCGCGACGCTCTCATCCACCAGCGTGCCCTTCCCGTCATTGTTGCCGCTCACGTCGGCCACGACGGTGATGCTGGTGACAACCGGGGCCTGCGTGTCGACGTAGACGGTACGGTTGATGGAAGCGCTGGTGTTGCCGGAGAGCTCTCGCATCCGAGCCACCACGGCGTACGTTCCATCCGGCGGGTCGGGGAGCGTGACGGCACCGGCGCAATTGGTTCCCGCGCCGGTATTGCACGCCTCCTGGAAGCTACCGCCGTTGATGGCAATCTCCAGGCTGGAGTTGGCGGACGTGGTTGGGGCAACGCCCACCACCGGCATCTGGAATCCGGGATCGGGCCGCGCGTCGTCGGCGGCCTTGAACCGGCGCTGGTCGGTGGGGTTGGTGAGCGTTAGCGTAGCGGCTGTCAGGTCCAGCGTCAGGGACACCACCACGCTGTTGCTGACGTTGCCGGCCGCATCGGAAACCACCAGGGTCACCGTGGGACTGGCATCCCCGCTGCCGTCCGCGACGGTGATGCCAGTGAGGACGGCAGAGGTCGCGCCCGCGGTCAGGCTCGTCGGCGTCGCGGGGCACTGCACCTCGCCCGCGGTCTGGTTGGCCCCCTCCGTGCAGGTCAGCTGCGCCGACGCCGTTCGTCCGTCGGGGTTGGTGATGGCCACATCCAGCGTGAGCTGGAACCCGTTGGCGATCACGTCGTCGTCATCGTCGGCGAGGCCCAGCAACAGGGCGCGCGGCGCCGTGTAGCTGCCGAGCACGGGGGCCACCTGGTCCAGCAGCAGGCTCGTCGACGCCGCGGGAGCCGTGTTGCCCACCGCGTCCGTGACCGTGACATCCAGCGTGCTCACCGTTCCCGCGTCACCCTCGCTCCCCAGGTCCACCGCCGGGAACACCGCGCGACACCGCGCGCCCACCAGCGTGAAGCCCGCCGTGTAGAGCACCGACGTTCCGCCCGGCGTCGGCGTCGCCGTCAACGTCGCGCTGGACACGTCGTCGCAGCTGCCGTTCACCGCGTCCACCTCCAGCGCCAGGTCCTGCGTGAACCGGCCGCTCCCCACCGTCGACGAGACCGCACTCGCGTTGAACGCCGCCGGCAACGCCGTTCCGTCGCCCAGCACCACCGCTGCGTTGCCGGCCGCCGGCGCGGTCAGGTCCACCGTGAGGGCCACCACCACCTGCGCGCTGTTGCCCGCGCCGTCGGTGACCGTGAGGGTCAGCGTGACATTGGCGTCGCCGCTCGCGTCCGCCACCGTTGCCAGCAGCGTCACGTCGGAAGCATTGCCCGCCACCGCCTGTCCCGTGGGGCAGCTCGTCTCGCCGTCGTTCCCGGTGCACGCCAGCGACGCGTCCCCCGTCCGACCATCCGCGTTCAAGAGCGGCACGCTCAGCTGCACCTGGATTCCATTCCCCGGGTTCGAGTCGAAGTCGCCTGACGCACCCAGCGTGGTCCCGTCCGCGGGCGTGGGCGTCCCCAACTGGGGCGCCACCACGTCGAGGACGACGGTTCCGCTCAGCACCTGCGTGCGGTTGCCCGCCGCGTCGCTCAGGGTCACGGTGAGCGTGCTGGTGAGGTCGTCCTCCTGCTCGTCGCCCAGGTCCACGTTGTCGAACAGCGCGCGACAGCGCGTGCCGCCCACCAACGTGTATGCACCCGCCACGTAGTCGGTGTTGCCCTGCACGTTGCTCACGTTCAGCGTCGGAGTCCCCAGCGTGTCGCAGGCGCCGTTCTCCGCGTCCAGCTCCAAGCCAAGGTCGCGCAGGTAGCGCCCCGTCCCGCTGACCTGCGAGGGCATCGTGGCGTTGAGCGTCGTGGGCAGCGGCGTCCCGTCGTCCAGCGTGAGCGCGGGGTTGCCCGCCACGGGCGCGCTGAGGTCAATGGCCAGCCCCACCGACGAGCTTGAAGCGTTCCCAGCCGCGTCCACCACGTCCATCGTCAGCGTCACGCTTGCGTCGCCACTGCCGTCCGCCACGGTGACGGTGACGGAGATCTCCGTGGCGTCCGCCGCCACCACCTGGGGTGCGGGGCAGCTGGTCTCGGCGTCGTTGCCGCTGCAGGTGAACGTGACCGTCCCGGCCCGCCCGTCGGCGGTGATGGGCACGGTGAAGGTGACCTGGAATCCGTCGCTGAGGTCGCCCACCGCGTCGTCGGACGAGCCCAGCACGGTGTTGACGGGAGAGGTGCGCGGGCCCAGCTCCGGCGCCACCTGGTCGGTGAGCACGCTGGCCTGCACCGTGGCGCTGTTGCCCGCGCTGTCCGCCACCGTCGCCGAAAGGGTGGTGGTGAAGCCGGGCTCGTTCTCCAGCCCAAAGTCCACGTCGTCAAAGAACGCGGTGCAGCGCTCGGTGGGCGTGCTGGAGTACTGCCAGAACGTGCCGCCCGTGCCGTCGCCGCGCGCGTTGTAGACGGTGTTCTGCGGGGTGGTGGTCAGCACCGCGCCGCGCAGGCGGGAGCAACCACCCTCCGCGTCGACCTCCACGGCCATGGTGCGCGTGTAGCGACCGCTGCCCAGCTGCCCCTCGGAGCGGTAGCCCAGGTTGAACGCGGGCGGGATGGGCGTGCCGTTGCTGAGGCGCAGCGCCGCGTTGGCCGGCGGCAGGGAATCCGCCAGCACCGTCACTGGCAGGCTGGTCACCGTCTCCTGGGCGTTGGCGCAACGCACCAGCAGCTGCACGCTGGCGCCGTTGTTGATGTCGACGCCCGGGAAGGCCAGGGAGCTGGCCAGCGCCACGCTCGGCCCGTCGGTCCCATCCACCACCAACGTGCATGTGCCCGTGCCGCTCAGGTTGGTGCTGCCCTGCACCACCAGGCCGTTGCCGTTCACCAGCGCGTTGTCCTGCGGGGAGTCAATGCGCACGAACGCCGGCGCGCGGTACACGTCCAGGTACACCGTGATCACCGTGACGTTGCCGGCCACGTCGACCAGCGTGAGGGTCGCCTCGCCCAACCCGTCGGGCAGCGTGTAGCCCGCGCCGCCGTTGTTGGCCGTGCCCCGACACACCGCGCCCACCGTCGTGAGCGCCACCACCTCGTCGACGTCGTTGCCCGGGAGGTCCAGCACCGCCACCGGGTTGGCCCCCAGCGAGGCGCAGTCCTCCAGGCTCAGCTCCACCGCGAAGCCGTACTGCAGCCCGTCGGCGGCGTTGTTGTTGTAGTCCAGCGCCAGCGCACCCTCGGTGGTGCTGATGTCCAGGCGGGTGGGCTGCAGGATGTCGGTGGAGAGGGTCAGCGACTCGCCGTCGGGGTTGAGCCCGGACAGGGTCCCGGTGGGCGGCGTGGTGTCCACGTTCACCGTCAGCGTGATCTCCGCGCGGTTGCCCGCCAGGTCGGAGACGCTCACCACCATGACGTTGGGCGCGGCGGTATCCAGCCCCGTCACCGTCCACCCGTGCACGCCGCCGTTGCTCACGGTGGGATTGAGGGTCTGGGCGCCAAAGGTCAGCACCGGGTTTCCGTTGAGGTCCGTGCCCGTGACCTGCACTTCCACGTCGACGCTGGTGGTGTTGATGGTCACGCCGTCGGCGGGGCGCAGCAGGCTGAGCTCGGGCGGGGTGCCGTCCACGGTGATGTCCAGCGGCGCCACCGTGGCCACCGCGGGGCGACCGTCCCCAAAGGACACCACCCCCACCACCGAGTAGTCCCCGTCGGCAAGCGTGGTGGTGAACTCCGCGGTCCCGTCGCCCGCCAGCGTGACCGGCCCCAGCTCGATGGGCGCGCCGCCCGCCAGCGCCAGCGTCACGGAAGCCTGCCCGCTGGAGGGATTGGCGTTCTGCAGCCGCACGCGCACCACCGCCTGCATGCCGTCGTCGGTGGCGCTGGCGTCCTCGATGCGGATGAGGTTCGTGTCGGCGGGCTGCGTGTCATTCACAATGGCCACCGTCACCGCCGCCGCGTCGAGGTTGACGTCAAAGGACTGGTCCGGCGCGCTGCACGCGTTGCCGTAGGTGTCCACCGCGCTCAGCCGCACCGTGTAGCGGTTGGCGGTCATGTTCTGCAGCGGCAGGCTGAACTCATTGCCGCTCAGCGGCACGGCCACCTGCGTGAAGCTCTGCATGCCGCGCAGCACGTTCACGTTCACCTGGCTGGTGTTCTCCGCGTTGGTCACCGTGCCGCGCAGCGTGTAGGTCACGCCGTTGGCGGCGTTGGGCGGCACCTCCTCGTCGTCGCCGGCGGTGAGGATGGCGTTGGCGGCGGGAGCGGTCAGCGCGGGGCAGGGCGCCAGGGTGTCCACCGTGTAGCTGACCGCGGGGCTGTCGCCGGGCTGGCGCGGTCCGTCCCCGTCGTCGATGGTGGCCACCACCTGCACGCTTCCCTGCGGCAGCGCCACGCGCACCACCCCGGTGCCCGCGCTCAGGTTGCCCGTGGCGGTGGCGTCGTTGACCTGCAGGCTGACGGAGCCGCCCGGGCACAGCACGCTGGTCACCGTGAAGTTCAGGTCCAGTGTCTCGGGGGTGCTGGGATCCAGGTCGGTGCTGTTCTGCGTGGTGAGCACCGACGACGCCGGCGGCGAGATGATCTGCGCGTCGCAGCGTCCGGTGTCCACGCGCACGCGGATGGAGGTGTGGCCCACCTGCTGCCCGGAGGTGCTGCGCACGGAAGCCTGCAGCGTCACGTCGCCCTCCGGCAGCGTCACGGATTGGAACGTGGCCTCACCGTTGGACAAGGCCAGCGGGACGGTCAGCACCGGCGTGCCGGTGGTCTGCAGGCCCTGGAACACCTCCAGGCGGACCGGCCCCTCGGCCTGCACAGTGGTGCCGGCGCACGCCACGGTGACGTCGGTCTGGAACCCCGGCTCACCGGTATTCCCGTCGGTGAAGAGGTTGGCGCCGTTGGCGGGCGAGCGGAAGCTGCAGGAGGCCGCAGTGTTCTCGATGACCTTGACGGTGATGGCCGCGCCGTCGGCGTCGGGCGCGCTCACCTCCAGCTTGTTGGCCTTGCCGCCGGGGAACGGTCCGCCCGCCAGCGTGGGACGGAACCGCACGATGCCGCCGTTGATCCGGTCGGTCAGCTCCTCCCCGGGGCGCGTGTCCACCTTCAACGTCACCACCGTCCCGTCGGCCACGCCCTGGCCGCGGACCTCCACCTGCACCTGGAAGCCGGGCTGGCTGGGATCCGCGTCGTCGGCGAGCGTCAGGTTGGCGTTGTCCGAGGGCGCGGAGAAGAACAGCTGCCCGCGCAGCGTCACCACGCCGGCGTCCTCCGTGCCGGGCGGAACCAGCGGGCACCCCTCGCAGGCGCCCAGGCCCAGCAGGCCCACGGACAGGGCCAGCGTGCCCAGACGCGCGCGCGTGCGGGCAAAGGAACGAGACGGAAGGAAACCGGTGGTCATGGTCATGATGGCATTCCTCAGGGGACACGCGTGGGGCAGCGGGGCAACCCAACCCGTCAGAAGCGTACCGCCGCCCCCGACGTCGGCCAGACCACCTTGCCTCAGGGCATGGCCCCCCCCGCGTGGATGATGGACAGGTCTACCGGCCTGGGACTGCTGCTCAGCTCCAGGATCCCCTTGCGCACACA
Organism: Myxococcota bacterium; assembly: GCA_040752415.1. Taxonomy (GTDB): domain Bacteria; phylum Myxococcota; class JACRCW01; order JACRCW01; family JACRCW01; genus JBFMGU01. The sequence continues at coordinate 2,582 of JBFMGU010000268.1, read as the reverse complement.
CGTGTCCACAAAAGACACCGCGTCCTCGGTGGCGGCCTCCAGGGGCACCTCGAATTCCGCCACCACGTCCTGCAGGATCTCCTGCACGGTCCGCTTCCCGTCGGCGCGCGCCCAGATGAACGTGCCCACCTCGTTGAGGGTGTGGAGCACGGCGTCATGAGGCGTGATCACCACGGCCTGCCCGTCAATGACGCGGGCCGCGGTATCAACGTTCTGCACAAGGAATTGCCGGAGCACGGCCGGTGGTTCTAGGAGCGACATGGGGGCAAGTCAACGAGGCATTTTCCCTGCCTTTTCAACGCAGTGAGCGGAATGCTTCCGCTGCCCGACCGCGTCTGTGGCTCCGGGTGGCAGCACTGTTCTTCCGCGTCTACCGGTCGGCCAGGGCCAGCAAGGCTTCGGCCACCCGCGCCGGAGCCTCCCGGGGAGCCAGGTGACCGCACCCCTCCATCGGCACCAGGCGCGCGGACTTGAGCGTCCGACACAGATCGTCCGCGTGTGCCAGCGGCGTCAGCACATCCTGCACCCCCGCCACCACGACGCACGGCACGCCCACCCCGCCCAGCTGCGGCAGCAGATCCAGCCCGTCCACGGCGCGGAAGTCCGCCAGCACCTCCGCCTTGCTGGCCTGGGGGAAGATGGGCTGCACGCGCGTGCGGTCCGTGGTGGGCAGGTTGGCCGGCACCGCCGCGGCGGTGAAGGTCCGGGCAAAGCCCTCGAAGTCCGCCTCGATGGCCTCCAGCAGGCCGGGCGCAAGCCGCAAGCGCCCACTGGTGCACACCAGTCCCAGCCCCGCCACCCGCGCCGGCGCCAGCAGCGCCACGCTCAGCGCCACCATGCCGCCCAACGAGTGTCCGGCGAGAATTGCGCGCTCCACCTTCAGCGCATCCATCAGTTGCAGCGTCCAGCGGGCCAGCGCGGTGATGCGCGGGTGGACGCCGGTGATGGCGCCGGGCTGCTGATCCAGGTGGGGATTGGGCGCGGACTGGCCGTGCGCGGGGAAGTCCGGCGCCACCACGTGGAACCGGCGCCCCAGCCGACTGGCCACCGGTCCCCAGACGCTGCTGCCGCCGCCAGCCATGTGCAGCAGGACCAGCGTGGGCGCGCCGGCGGGACCGGGCTCTTCGCGGTAGCGGACCGGGAGTCCATCCACGGTGACGTGCGGCACGACGCGCACACTGCGGGACCGGCGCCGCCGCGCGCAAGCCCGCCCCAACCACGTGGGCCCGACCCGGGCGGCCTGGAAGGCCCGGATCCCGCCTGCGCCAGTTGACAGGCAAGGGTGTCCGTGGCTAGGCAGCACGCCCCTTTTTGTCCCGTGGTGGAGGAGTCCCATGTCCAGGCAAGCGCCGTTGGCCATCGTCAAGGCGGAGTTCGGTACCAAGGAGAAGCTGGCGGCCCAGCTCGCGTCGACGATGGACATCCCGGAGGGTCAGTCCAAGGAGCAGTTCCAGAAGTTCCTGAAGACCCTCAGCAATGCGAAGCTGCTGAAGCTCAAGCGCGTGGAGGATCAGTTCACGGCCCGCTTTGGCGGCAAGACCGAGAAGGCGGTGGGCGCCATCGTCGAGAAGCGCGGTGCCACGGGCAAGGCCGCGGACGCTCTCCGTCAGGAGCTGCAGGGCCTGTCCCGCGCGCGCCTGCTGGACCTGGCGGGCCCGGCCAAGGCCGCCAAGAAGGCCTGACCGGTTCTCACTGGTTGCGCGCGAAGCCGCTTCGGGGGCGTACAAAGGCTTCGCGTGTCCGCTGCCAGGTGTTAGGGTCGCCACTGCCGCTGGTGAAGGGCGGCGTTGAGCCTCCGTGATGCCTCCCGATCCCAAGCGCCCCGCCTTCGACATCGACACCGACGGCTTCTCCATCGACGAGGATGAGGACGCAGCGGTGAATGCCGGTCCGCCCGGGTTTCCGGCCGCGGACGGCTTGATGTTCGACGACATCCTCGCGGAGAGTCCACCCCAGCCCGTGGGCGCGCCCGCGCCGGCCGACGACGCCCTGGACTTCGATCCGTTTGGCGCGTCCGCGTCCGCGCCCCGCCGCGCCCCCACGCCGCCACCGCCGCCTCCCCCTCCCGCCGCCGAGCTCTCGATGGCGGGCGGGGTGGTCCTGGGGGCGCCGCTGCGGGTCCTGCTGGCCGGTGCCGCCGCGGCCATGTACCGCAACGCCGTGGCCACCTCCGGCTACGACGTCACCGTGGTGGAGAGCGGCGTGGAGGCCCTCAGCGGGCTGGATACGCTGAGCCCGGATCTCGTCGTCACCACGCTGGACCTGGGGGACCTCTCCGGCCTGGAGCTCATGAAGGCCGCGCAGGCGGTCCACCCCAGTGTGCGCTTCATCCTGGTGGATGATCCCAGCTTCCCGCAGCAGATCGTGGCGGCGCTGGGGGAGGGCGCGGTGGCGTTCGTGCCCGCCGGCAGCCCGGGGGAGCGCCTGCTCATTGCCATCCGGGAGGCGGAGCAGCGGGAGATCAGTCGCCGCGAGGGCAAACGCGCGCCGCCGCCCGCCGCCGCACCGCCCCCACCGCCTCCTCCGGCGCCCCGGGCCGCGCCGCCCGCGCCGCCCCGCGCCCCCGTGCCACAGACGGTCTC
>JBFMGU010000267.1:0-14363 GCA_040752415.1 Myxococcota bacterium | reverse complement strand
CGGGCGCTCTGACGAAGAACGGACGCGCGGCCGCCCGCACCTTTGGGAGTGCGGTCTGAAATACCGCTTTGGCTCGGGCTGTCCGGGCTCACCGGAGCTCCTCCACATGTGAAAGAACTTCTGGCCACGTACTTAGACGTCCAGGAGCTTGTGGATGGCTTCCGCGACGCCGCCGCCGGTCCCGGCCATGGCCTGCAGCCCGTCGGTGGCCGCGGCCCGCACGGACTCCGGCGCGCCCCCCATGGCAAAGGAGCGCCCGGCCCACTCGAACATGGACACGTCGTTGTACCAGTCCCCCACGGCCACCCGCGCTGCGCGCTCCACGCCCAGCTCGGTTGCCACGCGTTCCAGCGCGGAGCCCTTGCTGCAGCCGGCGCGGTACGTGCGCACGGCGTGCACGTCGCTGAACGGAAAGCGCGTGTTGTGGATGTGACCGGACCACCGGGTCTCCATCGTCGCGTGCGCGGCGTTGATGACGGACTCGGAACCCAGTCCCAGCGTCATGGCCACGGCACCCTCGCGCTGCCACTCGCCGGCCTGCTCCAGCCTGACGTGGTAGTGCACGCGCTCGCTCCAGATGCGCACCCAGCGGTCAAAGCGCCGGCCTTCTTCGTCGGCGTGAACCTCGCCGTGGCACAGCACGAAGGCCACCGCGCCGTGCGCGCGCAGCGTCTCCAGGATCCCCACCGTGGTCCGGGTGTCCACCGGCTCGGCGTGCCGGATTTCCGCCGTCACCGCGTCCACGATGGTGGCGCCATCCCCACACACCAGGCTGCCCTCCAGCGCCAGCGTGCGCGCGGTGTCCAAGGTGCCGTGCACCAGCCGCCCCGTGGCCAGCGTCACGTGGATGCCGGCGTGGCGGGCGCGGCGGATGGCCTCCACGTCGCGGGGGTCCACCGTGCCGTCGCGGCGCAGCAACGTGCCATCCAGGTCCAGGGCCAGCAGGCGGGGTCTTGCGGTCATGCGTCGGACCGGTCCTAGCGCGGATTTGCCACGGGGCGGAAGACGCTGACTGCCCCAGGCCACGGCACCGCTGGGCTGCTTGGAGGCGCGCGTCCGTGCGCGATAGCGTCGTGCCACATGAATCCGCCCCGGCTGCCCGGCTTCCGGACCCTGCTTGCCACGCACCAGGCCGTCAACGCCTCGGTGACCCTGGGCCTGTTCGGCTACCTCGCGCTCGCCATGGCCAAGGTCCCGGATGGACCGCTTCGCTTCACCATCCTCTACGGCGTGGGCATCATGGCGGTGGGCATGGTGAGCCTGGTGGCGGTGCTGCGGCTGGCCCTGCGCCCGCTGCGTCGTCTCCAGGCCGCGCTCGACGCGGGAACGCCGCCGGACTCGCTCCCCGCCCTGGACGTGAAGAAGGCGCTAAGCGTGGCCTATCCCGCCACCGCTGCCACGCTGGTGAACTGGCTTCTCTCGGTGCTGCTCTTTCCCGTCACCGCGTCCATCCTGCAATCAACCGTCAACAAGTACATCCGCCTGGAGACCGTGCTGGGCGCCGCGTGCCTGGGCGTGGCGGCCAGCGCGCTGACCTTCTACGCGTTCCTGATCCTGGTGCGACGCAACATCGCGCCCATCCTGCTCGCCCACGGATCCCTGGCCCACCTGCAGCCCTTCCTGCCGCTGCGCGCGTTCCACCACATCACGCTGCTGGTGCTGATGTACGGGCTCATCTTCCCGCTGTGCATCCAGGCGCTCTCCAGCGTGCCCCAGTCCCATCCCTGGCTGGTGCCCTACCTGTACGTCTTCGTGTTTCTGCTCGCCGCGCTGCAGACCGGCGGCGTGTTGACCTGCGTCTCCCGCCCCATTGGCCACCTCATGACCTGCACGGAAGCCATTGGCGCGGGGAAGCTGGACACGCGCGCGCGGATCTACGGCCTGGACACCTTTGGCCTGTTGTCGTCGAGCTTCAATCACATGGTGGAGGGGCTCAAGCAGCGGGAGTTCCTGCGGGAGACGTTTGGCCGCTACGTGGCGCGGGAGGTGGCCAATGAGATCCTGGCGGGGCGGATTGCGCTGGGCGGGGAGCGACGCACCGCCACCGTCCTCTTCTCCGACATCCGCGGCTTCACCCGCATGAGCGAGGAGATGGCGCCGGAGCAGGTGGTGGCGTTCCTCAACCGCTACCTGGACCTGATGGTGGACTGCGTCATCACGCACCGCGGCACGTTGGACAAGTTCATTGGCGACGCGGTGATGGCCGTCTTTGGCGCGCCGGTGAGCCAGGGCAGTCCGCGCGAGGACGCGGTGGCCGCCGTCTCGTGTGCGCTGCGCATGAGTGAGCGCCTGGCCGAGCTCAACCGGGAGCGCGCCGCCGCCGGTGAGCCCCCCATCGACATCGGCATCGGCATCCACACCGGAGAGCTCGTCGCCGGCAACATCGGCAGCACGCAACGGCTGCAGTACACCGTCATTGGCGACACCGTGAACCTCTCCAGCCGCCTGGAGGGGATGACCAAGACGGTGGGGCACCGCATCCTGATCAGTGAGAGCACCGCCCAGCTCGTCGAGGGACGCTTCAAGCTGCAGGCGCTGGAGTCGCTGCCGGTGCGCGGGCGCATGAAGGCGGTGCAGGTCTACGCCGTGGCGGAAAAGGGCCAGGCCCACGCGGCGTGATGACTATCTTCGCAGGTGTCGCTCCAGCACCACGCCGTCCTTGATGACCGCGCGGATGCGCTCGGTCTGGTGGATGTCGGCGGTGGGGTCGCCTTCCACCAGCAGCAGGTCGGCGCGCTTTCCCGGAGCCACCTCGCCGTAGTCGGCGGTCTCGCCGGAGAGGAAGCGCGCGTTGTCGTGCGTGGCGGCCTTGAGCACCTCCCCCGGCGTCATCCCCGCTTCCACCATCTTCTGCATCTCCACGTGCACCGCCGCGCCCGGAAAGTTGCCCACGTTGGGACTGTCGGTGCCCACCAGGATGGGGATGCCCGCGGCACGCATCTTCTGCACATTCTTCCGTCGGGCGGCGTGCGCCGCGGCCACCGTCTTGATCCAGCCGCTCATGATGTTCTCCCGGTAGCTCTCCGGCACCGGGTACAGGCCCTCCGCCACGGCGGGTGGGGCCACCTCGCGCTCCAGCGGCGAGAGGGCGGGGGGTGTGCTGGCGGCAAACCGGGCCACCGCGTCAAAGACGCTGATGGTCAGCGCCACCGGCGTCTTGCGCTCCGCCAGCACGTTCACCGCCTCGTCGGAGATCTCCTCGGTGTAGACGCCGTGCACCAACGCATCCACGCCGTTGCGCACCGCATCCACCGCGTCCACGGAGCGTCCCACGTGCGCCACGCTGCGGATCCCCTGCGCGTGCCCCGCGGCGGTGATGGCGGCAATGACGTCGGCGCGCACGCGGGTGGCGCCCGCGGGCAGCTCATCCACGGCAATCTTCAGCACGTCCGGCTTGTGCACCGCGATCCCCTCCACCACGCCCCGGGCGGCCTCCGGCGCATCCACCACCGCGGCGAGCTTGGGCGCCAGCCACCACCGCAGCAGGCTCGGCATCAACTCGTCCAGGAGGACCAGCGGATGGCCTCCCGTGGTGGTGATGAGTGGACCGGCGGCGTACAGGTTCGGCCCCAGCACGCGCCCCTCCCGCAGCTGCTGGCGCAGCGTGAAGATGTCCGGGTGCAGGTTGCCCACGTCGAGAACCGTGGTGACGCCGGCGTAGAGGAACGCGGTGAGGTTCCCCTTCTCGTCGGGGAGGACGCTGACCCAGGGCGGATTGGAGCCGCCGCTGCAGTGCGTGTGCAGGTCAATGAGTCCCGGCAGCAGCGTGGCCCCCGCGCCCTCCACCACCCGCTCTCCCTGCCCCTGCCCCGTCGGGAGCAACGCGTGGATGCGCCCCTCCTTCACCTCCACGTCCCACACTCCCGGCTTCAGCGCCGCGCCCGGTGCATCCAACACCGCGACCCCGCGGATCACCAGTGTGGGCCGTGACGAGGGCAGGCTGACGAACTCATGGCCGCACCCCGGAAGCAGCGCAACGACGAGCGTGGACAGGAGAAGCAGGCGCATGTCGTCCCGCTTAGCAGGTGCGCCTTCCGCCGGTCACCCGCCGCTCCAACGAGCGCGGAGCGCGCGGGCCAGCATCACCAGCAGTCCCGCCCACGGCGCGCCATGCAGGACCAGGTCAAACCAGTCCGTGGCGCCCATGCCCACGGCGCCGCCCGCCACCCAGCGCAGCTTGCCCAGGAGGTGGGGCTCGGGCGTGAACGGCGCCAACCCCAGGGTCAGCGACGCCACCAACCACGGCACCACCGCCGGACACGGGTTGGGAGTGGATGGGGAACGGACCATGTCCGCGGCTCCTCCCCATGAGAGCCGGGAACGTGCCAGCGGATTCACCTCGCACCTGTCCGGCATTCGGACACCCTGTCTGAAATTCAGACACCTCCCGCGCGGGCCCGTCCGTGTGCTCTCCTCGGAAATGCGGGCTCTTTCGCCTTGGCGTGCACCTTGCTCTGCGCGTGCGGCATGCAAAGCACGGTGTGGAGTGGAGCAATCGTCGGCGTGGACGCCATTCCGGTGGCGGTGGAAGTCGACATGGCCAATGGGTCTCCCTACTTCGTGACGGTGGGGTTGCCCGAGGGAGCGGTGAAGGAGAGCAAGGTGCGCGTGGAGAGCGCGTTGAAGGCCTCCGGTGCTCAATTCCCGCTCAAACGCATCACGGTGAACCTGGCGCCCGCAGACATCCGCAAGGACGGCAGCGCCTTCGACCTGCCCCTCGCGTTGGGTCTGATGGCGGCGCAGGGCGCGGTGTCGGAAGGGGCCATGGACAAGATGATGGCGGCGGGGGAGCTCTCGCTGACGGGGGAGCTGCGGCCCATCAAGGGTGCGTTGCCGCTGGCGGTGCTGGCGCGCGACCGCGGCATCCGGGACCTCCTGCTACCGCCGCAGAGCTGCGCGGAGGCCGCGGTGGTGCAGGGCGTGCGGGTGCGTCCGGTGGCCACGTTGCGAGAAGCCATCGAGCACCTTGCGGGCATGCGGGAGCTCCCGGTGGTGCCGCACAACATCCCCGACGCGCGCCATCACGACCTCGGCGTCGACCTGGCGGATGTGCACGGTCAGCACCACGCCAAGAGGTCGCTGGAGGTGGCGGCGGCGGGTGGTCACAACCTGCTGATGGTGGGCCCGCCGGGAAGCGGCAAGACCATGCTGGCCCAGCGGCTGGCCACGCTGCTGCCGTCCATGAGCTTTGACGAGGCGCTGGCGGCCACCAAGGTCTACAGCGTGATGGGGCTGGTCCCGCCCGGGGACGGCTTGCTGCGACAGCGCCCCTTCCGCGCTCCGCACTCCACCGCCTCCGACGTGGCGTTGTGCGGTGGCGGCTCACCGCCGCGTCCCGGGGAGGTTTCCCTGGCGCACCACGGCGTGTTGTTCCTGGACGAGGTTCCGCAGTTCCGCCGCTCGGCGTTGGAGGCGTTGCGCCAGCCGCTGGAGGAGGGGCGTGTGACGGTGAGCCGTGCGGTCATGAGCATCACCTACCCCGCGCGCTGCGTGCTGGTGGCGGCCATGAACCCGTGTCCGTGCGGGCACCTGACGGATCCCCGTCGTCGCTGCACGTGTCGACCACCGGACGTGACCAACTACCGCGCGCGCCTGAGCGGCCCGCTGATGGACCGCATTGACCTGCACGTGGAGGTCCCGCCGGTGCGCTCCACGGACCTGGAGGGCCAGCGCGGGGAGAGCTCGGCCACGGTGCGGGCGCGCGTGGAGAAGTGTCGCCGCATCCAGCGGGAGCGGTTCAAGGACGCGCCGCACGTGCACTGCAACGCGCAGATGGCGGCGGCCATGGTGCGTCGCGTGTGCCAACCGGATGAGGACGGCCGGCGCATGTTGCGGATGGTGGTGGACAAGCTGGGAATGAGCGCGCGCACGCACGACCGCATCCTGAAGGTGGCGCGGACCATCGCGGACCTCGACGGGAGCGAACACGTGCGAGGCTCCCACGTGGCGGAAGCGGTGCAGTACCGGGCCCTGGACCGCAAGGCGGAGGCGTGAACATGAGAGCGCCCGTTGGCCAGCGGTTTCCACGGTTCTCGGAGTGGCAGGAGGCTTGGCTCGAGGCGCATCGCAGCTCGTGGCCGTGGATGGTGGGGTTGGTGAAAGAGCATGACGTGCTGCCCATCTACGTGGGCCTGGCGGACTGCCTGGCGGTGACGCGGGAGGGCCGCGTGGTCAAGTTCGCCTGCGACGGTCCGTGGCCCTCCACGTTGAGGGAAGTCGACGACGAGGATGAGGAGCGTTTCGCGCTGGTGTGGGGTCGTGCGTTGTACCCGGAGCTGGGTGCGCTGCTGCCCCGGCGCGCGGAAGGAGCCCCGGACTGCGACCAATGCTCCGGCAGCGGCAAGCTGCGCCACCCCCGCTTCGACGCCCTGTGTCCCAGGTGCGACGGCCTCGGGTGGATGGAGTAGGGCCATGATGACCGGCTCACCCCTCCCCTTTGCGGGGCACGTCAGCTCGCACATGACATTTGTCAGCTCGCACATGACATTTGTCAGCTCGCACATGACATTTGTCAGCTCGCACATGACATTTGTCAGCTCGCACATGACATTTGTCAGCTCGCACATGACATGGCGACCGGAGACCCCTCGGACCGGGCCGGGGCGCGCCCCATGATCCGTGTCAACCTCGAGCAGGTCATGTTGGACCGAAGGATGTCCCTCGACGCGCTCTCGAGACGGGTCGGCATTTCCCGTCAGTGTCTCTGGAACCTGAAGGTTGGCCGTGCCCACGCCATCCGGCTTTCGACGCTGGAGGCGCTTTGTGAGGCACTGGACTGCACACCAGGCGACCTCCTGCAGCGTCGAGATCAACCCGTTGCCGACGCACACCTGGAAGGCGCGACGTCGGGACGCCCGCGCCGGAAGAGCGCCGAGGATTTGGTTCTCGACGCCTTGGAGCCCGCGCCCCGCACCGTGGATGATCTGGTGCTGTCAACCGGGCTGGAAGTGCGGGAGGTGTTACGTGCCGTGACGGAGCTGGAGCTGGCCGGGTTGTTGGCACGACGAGAGAACCTGGTCACGCCGGTCGTGGAGAGCGGTGGGCAGCGCGCTCGCGCGGCAGTGCATGGGGGAGGCCGCTCCGCGCAAGCATGGTGGGAGGCGTGAGGTTGACTCTCCGGTTGAAGCGTCCTGCCCTCCCAACCCGCTTTTGGGGGCAGGGAGTGGCGCAGGTTGCCGGCAGCGGCCCCGTCGTCACACCAAGGCGGCGTCGGCGGTCCAGGTTTCCCAGCCCTGGGAGACCTCATGGATCATGCGTGCCAGCGCCAGCTCATCCATGGTGTCCCAATCCACGAAGCACACGCGAGCCTCATAGACATTCCCCACGGCGCGGAATCCGATGATGTCTCCCTGGAGGCGGACCTCGCCCCACGGACCGCCCAGTTGCAGGAGCACCTCCACCTGCGGGTCGCGCGGCGGTCGACGGAAGTTGATGCGCGCGCCTCCGAGGGAGATGTCTCCCGTGCAGACCTCGAAGGTGTCCTGGTCATAGGAGCGCACCAGCATCTCCACGGGCACTCGCAGCGACTCGCGTCGATCCTCCCAACGGAGCTCCTGGTTGGTGGTCATGGGTCCTCCCGCGCCCAACGACGGGGCTGTTGGCTGAAGGGCCCGGACGTCTACAGGCCGGTTTTCCACCTGGCAACCGTGGTCATCGTGGGGGCCGGCGCCGCGACTGAAAGCGCTTCACGGGAGCCGCAGTGAAGACGTCGCGGAATGGCGGCTGGGGACCCGCGCGTACCTCTCGCTGGGCACCCACGGCAGGAATCACGACGCCGCGCGCCGCGACCCAGCGCTCAATTGGACGTACGCGGAGGCCCTACCCTTCGGGCAAGCCAGCATCTCGGGAGAGGCGAGGAGCTCTCGAAGATCTTCGGAAGGATGGTGGCGCTGCAGGCCGTGGCGGGGGGGGGAGGCAAATGCCCTGCGTCATTCCTCCAGCTCCACCTCCACGGGGGAGAGGCGGGCTTCCAACGCGCCAATCTCCTTGTCCAATTCGGACTCCAGCTCGCGCGCCTTCTGCAACGCGTTGCCCGACGTGATCTCCTGCTCCAGGCGCTCGGCCAACAGCTCGGCGGCGGACTTGGGGCCTCCGTCGGAGGTGCCGGCATCCAGGGTAGGTCCGCCAGCGGCCTCCGGAGGCGCGTCCTCGCGCAGGGAGGCCAGGGAAACGGCCAGCTCCGGCTCCGGCTCACAGCTCCACAACGCCAACGCCGTCAGCACCGCTCGCGCCGACCAGTGGCTCTTCCTCGGGGGACGGGCGCGGACGGGCATCACTTCTTGTCCTCCGCGGCCTTGGCGGCCTCCGCGGCCAGCACCTTGAGGACCAGCTCGTGGCGCTTGCGCTCCTTCTCCTCCAGCCGCTCGACGGTGGCGGCCAGCTCGGCGTCCTTGAGGTCGCGGTTCACGTCCCTGAGGCGCGTGACCACCGCCAGCCGCTCGGCGTGCAGGGCCTGCTCCGCCTGCTCCGGGGGCACCACGGTCTTCTTCCTGGGGCGCTTCTTGGGCGGTTTGCGCTTGGGCTTGGGTCGCGGCTTGGCGGCCGCGCGCGTCGTCGAGACCGAGGCGGGCTGCGGGTGCGCGAACGCGGGGGAGGCCCCCAGCGGCAACACCAGGGCAAGGAGGAGCCAGGCGTGTCTCACGGTCCCTCCCCGACCGGAGCCACGGCGCTGATGGGTGTGGCCTCGGGAGCGCTGGACGGCGGCGGGGGCGGCGGGGGCTTCTTGCGACGCGGCCCCTTCCGCCCGTCGTCCACCTCCCAATCTCCTTCGGCCAACACGTCACCCACGGTGGTCAGCTCGTAACCGCGCTCGCGCAGCGCGTCGATGATGAGAGGCAGGGCGGAGGGCGTGTGTTGTCCGTGTCCGTTGGCGTGCAGCACCACGATCGAGCCCGGACGCACCTGCGTCAGCAGGCTCTCCAGCAGCTTCCCGGCGTGGAAGGAGGGGTCGGGGTCGCCGCTGGCCACGTCGTACTGGATGGGGAGGTAGCCGGCGGCGGTGGCGGCCTTCACCACCTCCACGCTGTACTCGCCGTACGGCGGGCGGAACATGGTGGCGCGTCGACCAGTGGCGGAGAACACCGCCCAATCCGTCTCCACAAGCTCCTGCACCACCTTGCGGGGCGTGACCTCGGGGAGGTGGGGATGGAAGTAGGTGTGACCCTGCAGGTCGAAGAGCGGGTTCTCGGCGAGAAGCTGCGCGGTTTCCGGGCGCTCGGCCACGAAACGGCCACCCAGGAAGAACGTGGCGGGCACCTCGTAACGCTCCAGGATGTCCATGACCCGGTCATCCCAGCCCACGAAGCTGTGCGTGCTGCACGCGTCAAACGTGAGCGCAACCTTGGGCAACGTGCCGGAGCCCTTGATCACCACCTGCTGCGGGCGCGGCGACAACGGCTCGAATGACGCCTCCCGCGCCGGCAACGGCCTCGGGCGGGCCAGGTCCACGTAGATCGGCGGCGGGGGCAGTCGCGCGGCAGCGGCAGCGGCGGCCACCGCGGCGCGTTCCTCCGCCAGGGTGCGCAGGTGCCACTGGTAGCCCGCGAGCCCGCCGGCACCGCCCAGCATGGCCAGCAGCCCCAGGGCACGCACCAGCCACGCCTGACGTCGTCCCGCCGCCAGACGACGCGCTGCGGCCACGGCCGCATCAAGGCTCGCGTCGTTGTGCGGGATGGCCGCGCGGATGGTGGGAACCGACGGGGCCTCGAAGCTCGCCGGCACCCCCAGCGGTCCCGCAATCTGCGCGGGCGCCTCGAAGTGCGCCGGCCCCCCCGCCGGCGGGACGGGCTCACGCGTGAGCTCAAAGCTCGCCGGGACGCCCACCGGTCCCACCACGGTCAGGGCCCGCACGTCGAAGTGCGCAGGCGGCGCGGGCACCGCGGCGGCGGAAACCGCTTCATGCGCGGCGTGCCCATCCCACGCAGCCGGAGCGGCGCCGGCTTCCCGTTCCCCAAGAACAGGAAGCGTGACCAGCGCGGTGACGGGCGCGTCCGCCGCCGCGGGGAGCGCGTCCCCATCGTCGAGCGGTGCGGCGACGACCGGCGGCGGCGAAGCGTCCACACCCGCCGGTTCGACCGTTGCGGGCGTCCGCACCGTGGGTGACGAGGCATCCAGGGGCGAGGTCTCGACGGGCGGGGCCGCTGGGTCCGTCGGAGGCGGCCGCGCTTCGGCGCTCGGCTCGCGGGGCGGAGCCACCGTGTCGGGCGGACCCGCCACGTCCCCCGCGACCCCTGCCACGGGTGCCGCGGCGAGCACCGAAGCTGGCGGCGCCTCAGGCCGGTCAACGACGGCCGGAGCCACCTGCACTGACGGCGGCGGTGGCCCGTCAGGCCGTTCAACGACGGGCGCAGCCACCAGCACCGACGGCGATGGCGCCTCGGACCGCTCCCCGGGGGACGCAGCGACAGGCTGCGACGGCGGCGGCGCCTCCGCGGGCCGTTCAACCACGGGCGAAGCGGCCTGCTCCGTCGGAACAGGCGCCTCCGCGGGCCGTTCAACCACGGGCGGAGCGGCCTGCTCCGTCGCAGCCGGTGCCTCCGCGCGCCGTTCAACGACGGGCGGAGCGACCTGCACCGTCGGGGGCGGCGCCTCCTCGGCGCCCGGGGACGGCAGTGCCGTCGGGCCGACAGCCGGCTCGACCAGCGCAGGCGCCTCGAGGGCAACCCCACCCGCCCCCTCGGCCGACGACGGGGTGGGTCCCGCCCCCACCCGCGTGGCATCTTGCCCGGCCGCCGGGGTGGGAGAAGGTCGCACCCGCGCGGGAGCCGGGGGTTGCCACGGCAGGAACGGCGCGCCGGCGTCCCGTTTCTCCGCGCGCAGCTTGCCGTTGCCGGGCAGCTGTCTGGTCGTGGCGGGGGGCAGGGAGAGCAGGGTCGAACGCGCGCGCGCACGGGCCGCGGGGCCTGTGGGCTCACCTCCCACGTGCGCCGGCTTCACCGGAGCGGGAGCGGCGGTTGTCTTCTTGCGAGCGTGTGCCCTCTTCGGCATGCCACCATCGCGCGTTCGTCCCATGGCCTCCCGGCCCGGGAAGGCGCATCATAGTCGCCACCTACCGCTGGATTCCAAAGCTCGGATCAAAATTCGCGCCCGGATCGGGCCACCGTTATGGTGTGAGACAATCCCCCTGACGTGTCTGGTGTTGAAGAGTCGATGTTGACCTCCTCGCGTTCTTCTCGGCTGGTGGTGATGGTGACCGCGGTCACCGCGCTGGGGGCACGTGTTGCGGAGGGTCGTCCCCCGCAGGCCCAGACCACCGTGCCGGACGTCGACATCGTGGCCACGCCCACCGCGCCGCTGCCTCCCCTGGAGGCGCCGCGGCCCACCTACGCCCGGGATGTCTCGCCGGAGCTGCGCGCCGCCGTGGAGGAAGCGCTGCGCAACCCGGCGCTGCGGGGCGCGCGCGTCAGCGTCTACGCCGCCCGCCTCTCCGACGGGGCGCCACTCATCACGCTCAACGAGGACGCCCAGCTCAACCCCGCCTCGTGCGTGAAGCTGGTGACCAGCGCCACCGCGCTGCGGGTGATGCGCCCGGAGTTCCGCTTCCGCACGGAGTACCTGGTGCGCGGCACGCTGGAGGGCAACACCCTCAAGGGTGACCTCATCGTCCGCGGCGTGGGCGACCCGACCATCGGGCAGGAGCGCCTCTACCGCGTGGCCACCGAGTTGAGCGCCCGCGGCATCCAGAACATCACCGGCGACATCATCCTCGACGACAGCTACTTCGACCAGGTCTGGGAGGCCCCGGGCTGGGAGCAGGAAACCCAGTTTGACCGCGCCTACGCCGCGCCCGCCGGCGCGCTCAGCCTCACCTCCAACACCGTGGCGGTCTGGGTCCGGCCCGGCACCCACCGCGGCGCTCCCGCGCAGGTCCAGGTGGAGCCGCCCAGCGACCATTTCGTCGTGGAGAGCCAGGTGATGACGGTGCGCTTTGGCCGCCGCCTCTGGGTGCGCACCCTGCCGGACGGCGACAAGACCCGCGTGGTGGTGCAGGGCGTCATCGGCGTGCATGAGCCGGCCGAGCGCGTGGTGCGACGCATCTTCAACCCCTCCTCGCACTTCGGCTCCAGCCTGATGGCCATGCTGAGGATGCGCGGGATCAACGTGAAGGGACGGGTGCGCCCGGGCGTCACACCGGAGAACGCGCGCCAGCTGCTGCTGGATGCCAGCCCCGCGCTGAAGGACATCGTGACCAACCTGAACCACCACTCCAGCAACTTCGTGGCGGAGATGCTGCTCAAGGCGGTGGGCGCGCACGTCTACGGTGCGCCGGGCACCACCCAGAAGGGGCTGCAGGTGGTGCAGGGTTTCCTGGAGCGTGAGGTGGGCATCCCGCCCGGCAGCTACATCATGGGCAACGGCAGCGGCCTCAATGACGTCAACCGCTTCACCACCGCGCAGCTGGTGCGCCTGCTGCGCAAGATGGCGCAGGACCCCACGCTGGCCCCGGAGTACGTGGGCTCCCTGGGTGTGGCCGGGGCTTCCGGGACGCTCAGCCACCGCATGGGCGCCACGCTGGCCGAGCGACAGCTCCGCGCCAAGACCGGCACGCTGATTGGCGTGAGCGCGCTCAGCGGGTACCTGGAGACGCCACGTCGGGAGACGGTGGCCTTCAGCATCATGATCAACGGGCTGTCCGGGCCCGCCAGCACCGGCTGGGAGATGCAGGACCGCATTGGCGCAGCGCTGGCGGGGGACACCGACTACAACGTGGTCCTGGCGCGTCGCGCGGCGCGCCTGGGTGGAAGCCAGTCGGCGCAGTTGGACTCTCCGGCCGCCGCCACGCAGACCGTCCCGGGCGGAGGTGACCCCTGATGTTGCATCACGGCGGGGGAATGGCCCGGCTCACCGCAATCCTGATGGGCGTGCTGTTGTCCGTGGCGCCAGCGCGCGCCGCGGAGGCGCACCCCTTCGAGATGCCGGAGTCGCTCACGCCCGCCGTGGGGTTCTGGGTCCGGGTCTACGCGGAGTGGCATACCTACCAGGTGGCCATCCATGACAGCGCCCACCCCGACGTCATCTACCGCGTGCTGGACCTCAGCGAGTTCGCTCCCCGCCCCAGCGACGACTGGCCCCTGAAGAACGAGAAGGCCGACCGCTACACCGAGCAGGTCAAGGCCGCGCGGGAGGAGATTGCCGAGGCGCTGCGCGAGCTGGACGTCACCCGCCCCGAGAGCGCCCGGGGCCTGGGCGGCCTGCAGCGCGAGGTCTTCCTGGCCTGGGAGCACCGCTCCGACGACCCCGAGCGCTTTGGCGCCGCCGCCGGCCGGGTGCGCTCCCAGCGCGGGCTGCAGGACCGGTTTGCCAATGGCTGGCGCCAGGGTGGTCGCTTCCTGGGCGCCATCCAGCAGGCGCTGCGGGAAGCCGGCATGCCGGAGGGCCTGGTGGCCATGGCGTTCACCGAGAGCCTGCTGGACGTGCACGCGCGCTCGGCCAGCGGCGCGGTGGGTCCCTGGCAGTTCCTCTCCGGCACGGGGCGCGAGTACCTGGTCATCAACGACGTGGTGGATGAGCGCAAGGACCCCGTGCTGGCCACCATGGCGGCGGCGCGCTACCTGTCCGCGGCCAAGGGACGGCTGGGCTCCTGGGGGTTGACCGTCACCTCGTACAACTACGGCGCCAACGGCATGGCGCGCGCCCGTGCGCAGCTCGGCACCACCGACATCGAGCGTGTGCTGCGGGAGTACCAGACGCGCAGCTTCGGGTTTGCCGCCAAGAACTACTACGCGGAGTTCCTGGCCTCCCTGCACGTCATCACCCACGCCGACCACTACTTCCCCAACACCAGGCCGCTCCCGCCCTGGACCTTTGACGCGGTGGCCCTCCCCACCAGCGCCACGGTGCGCGACCTGCTGGACCAGGGCATCACCCGCGACCGGCTTGCCGAGCTCAACCCGGCGCTGACCCCCAACGCGCTGGCCGGCAAGGTGCGCCTGCCCAGGGGACTGACCGTGCGGGTGCCCGTGGGCAAGGGCGCGGCGGTGGTGCAGGCGCTGAAGGCCCGCGGTGAGGCCGACCCGCCCGCGGTGGCCAGCAAGAAGGTGAAGCTGCGCCGGGGAGAGACGCTGCTCGCGGTGGCGCGTCGTCACAAGGTCAGCCTGGGCGACCTGTGCGCCCTCAACGGCCTCAACCCCAATGACTCCGTGCATGCCGGCCTGGAGCTGAGCGTGCCCGCGCCGCGCGCCGGCTTCACCCCGCTGCCGGAGGCGCGGGCCGCAACCCAGCACGGGACGCCGGTGGCGGTCACGTTTGCCGCTCCGGCGTCGTTGGCGCCGCATGCGCCGCTGCTGGCCGCGCGTCGTCCCGCGCCCGAGCCGGTGTGGATTGCGTTTGACGCCTCCAGCTCCGGCAGCACCCCGGTGGCCCTG
>JBFMGU010000266.1:0-14398 GCA_040752415.1 Myxococcota bacterium | reverse complement strand
GGGGTGGCGGTGGGGCTCATGTCTGCCGCGGGGCCCGCGCATGCGTCGGGGGCGGCGGTGAAGCTGGGCAAGCCGCTGGTGGCCGTGGCGCCGTTCACCTCCGCGTCCCCCGACGAGTACCAGTGGCTGGGCCTGGGCCTGGCGGAGCTGATCCTGGCGCGCCTGGCCCGCAGCCCCGACGTGCACGCCCTCTCCATCCGCCAGTGGGGCGCCGTCCTGCGTGAGCGCGACCAGGCCCTCACCGCCGTGGACACCGACCAGGCGGCGCTCGCCGTGGGGCGGTCTCTGGGCGCACGGTTTGTGGTGCTGGGAACCTTCAGCGCCCGCTGGCCCGACGTCAAAGCGAGCGTGCGCGTGCTGGATGCCGTCTCCGGGACGGTGGTGAAGGAGGCCACCGGGCTGGTGCACCTGGAGGAGGCGCTGACGTTGGATGGCATCCTCGGGAAGGCCATCTTTGACGCCGTGGGCATTGCGCCGCCCAAGCAGGGCATGCAGACGCGCAGCGTGTATGCGTGGCACCAGGCCACCCTGTGTCGGGAGATTGTGACCTGGCAGAGCCTGGGCCCGCGCGCCCGACCGGTGATGCCGCGCGCCGCCGCGGTGCAGGCCCAGAAACACTGCCAGGCCGCCCTGGCGCTGGACCCCAACTACCCCGAGGCGCTGGAGGGACTGGGCATTGCCGAGGCGCTCATCGGCGACACCAGCAACGCGCTCACCCACCTGGCCGCCGCCGGCAAGGCGCGCAAGTCGCCCGACCTGGCCGAGCTGGGCGCGTTCTGGGCCCGGTGGCGCGCCGGCCAGCGTGACGACGCCGTGAAGGGCCTCCGCGACGCCATCACCAAGCGTCCCAACTTCCTGCACGCGCGCGGAACGCTGGGGCAGGCGCTCAACGAGCTGGGTCGACACGAGGAGGCGCAGAAGGAGTTCCAGGCGTACCTGGAGATGGCGCCGGCGCAGCCCTGGGCCCTCACGCAGCTGGGCTACTCCCTGGCGCGGCTGGGGAAGATGGATGAGGCGCTGGCCCGGACCCAGGAAGCCGTCGACGTGGCCCCCGCCGACCCCACCTTCCGCATCGAGCTGGCCAGCCGCCACATTGACGCCAAGCAGCTCCCGCAGGCGGAGGCGGTTCTGCGCAAGGTGATGGAGCAGGATCCCAAGGTGGCGGTGGCGTACCTGCGTCTTGGTTACGTGTACCTGCTGCAGGACAACCGACCCCTGGCGCGGGCCATCCTGGAGAAGGCGATCGTGGAAGCGGACCTCGACGCGGAGTGGCGCATTCGTGGCATGGCGCACTTTGACCTGGCCAAGCTGGACATGCGTGAGCGCAACCGTCCCGCGGCGCTGGAGCGGCTGCGCAAGGCGGTGGGGGAGGGCTTCGCGGAGGCGGACCGGATCGAGTCCGACGCGGATCTGGCCGCGCTGCGTGACGACGCCACCTTCAAGCAGCTGATGCATGACGCCCGCACCGGCCAGGGCAACGCAGGGAGCAAGCCATGATGCAACGGATGCTGGGGGCAATGATGGCGTTGGGCGTGCTGGTGCTGACCAGCGCCTGGCCCACCTACGCGCTGGCCGCGAGCCTTCCGCTTGCCGGAATCACCGCCGCCGCCTCGCCCGACGGGGAATGCACCGAGCCCGCCGCCGCCGAGGGTGCCGCCGCCGACGTCATGATCAAGGCGCGCCTGCTGGCGGCGTTGTGTCGTGACAACGGGATTGCCGCAGGGGCGCTGTCCTTCGTGGCCGGTCTGCTCACCAGCCTCTCCCCCTGCGTCTACCCGCTGATCCCCATCACCATCAGCATCTTCGGCGCGCGCCAGGCCTCGTCCCGACTGAAGGCCTTCTCGTTGAGCGCGCTCTACGTGCTGGGCATGAGCGTGCTGTACACGGGCCTGGGCGTGACGTTCGCGTCGTTGGGCCTGGTCTCCGGCAGCCTCATGGCCATGCCCGCCGTGGTGGGCGCCATTGGCCTCTTGTGCCTGGTGATGGCCGCCAGCATGTTCGGCGCGTTCGAGATCACGTTGCCCTCGTCGTTGCAGAACCGTCTGGCGCAGGCGGGTGGCTCCGGCTACCGCGGCGCTTTCGTGATGGGCCTGGCCGCGGGCGTGATTGCCGCGCCGTGCACTGGGCCCGTGTTGGCGGTGATCCTGGGCCTCATCTCCAAGAGCCAGAAGCCCGGGCTGGGCGTGGCGCTCATGGCCTCCTACAGCCTGGGAATGGGCGTGCTCTTCCTCGTGCTGGGCACGTTCTCCAGCGCGTTGTCCCGCGTGCCCAAGAGTGGTCGCTGGATGGAGACGGTGAAGAGCATCCTTGGCCTCTCGATGATCGCCGTGGCGCTCTACCTGGTGAAGCCGCACGTCCCGCTGTTGCAGCACGCCGCGGATGCGTTGGCCGCGTTGCCCAGCCCGGCGCTGGTGGGACTGATCCTGCTGGTGGTGGGCGTGGGCGTGGGCGCGCTCCACCTGAGCTTCCACGACGACACCGCGGCCAAGGTCCGCAAGGGTTTTGGCGTGACGCTGGCCAGCGTGGGGTTGTTCTCGCTGGTGTCCTGGGTGGAGGCGGTGCCGGCCACGGCGTCGGCGGGTGGGGAGATTGCCTGGCTCACGAGCCATGACGCCGCCGTGGAGGCGGGCAGGCGCGACGGCAAGCCGGTGATGATGGACTTTGGCGCGGACTGGTGTGCGGCCTGCAAGGAGCTGGAGAAGATCACCTACCGCGACCCCACCGTCATCGCCGAGGCCAGCCGCTTCGTGAACGCGAAGATCGACTCCACGGAGATGACCGACCAGATGACCGCGCTGTGGCAGAAGTACGGCATCACCGGTCTGCCAGCGGTCATCTTCATCGACTCAACCGGCAAGGTGCTCACCGACCCGCGCGTGGAAGGCTTCCTGGCCGCCCCCGACTACCTGCGTGAGATGAAGAAGGTCCGCTAGGCGCCGCGTGACGACGGAAAACGTCACGGGCCTGCCGCCGCGTGCTTCTTGATGAGCGTGTCCAGCCGACCCTGGTCAAAGCCCATCACCAGCTCCCCCTTGAAGTCGGTGACCGGGACGCCGCTGACGCGCACGCCGGCCTTGCGTGCCTTGGCCTGCAGCTCGCGGTCGGCGCCGGGGTCCTTCTCCACGTCCCGCTCCACGAAAGGCACGCCGCGCTGCTTGAGGAACGCCTTGGTCTTCTTGCAGTAGCCGCACCACACGGCGCTGTAGACCACCACGTCCTTCCCCTCTCCCGTGGGCGTGGGCTCCGCCGCCGGGCCGGGTGCCGTCAGCGTGGGTGCCTGGTAGCGGCTCACCACGCTGGCCACGTATTTCCCGTCGGGGCCGGGGCTGGTGACGTCGGAGAAGTAGACGTAGCGGTCCGCCATCCGCTCCTCCGGCGTCTTGGCCAGGTCCACCACCATCACGTTGCGACGTCGATCATCCGGGATGTCCTGCACGCGGTCCGCGTTGCGCAGGCCGCCCGTCTCGTCCACGTAGGAGAACAGCAGGTTCTGGTCCGTGGCGCTGAAGGTCAGGGGCGGGGGCAGGGCGGCGCTGGCGCTTCCGTCCGGTGCACCCTCGCTGGACGGCTTGCACGCCGCCACCGCGAGGAGGACGGCGCATACCCACGAGGCTTTGGCGTGGAGGTGGGCCATGGCGCGCTGATTTGCCAAAGCTCAGCGGGCCTGGCAACCGCGGCGTGTCGGCGGGATTGCCGACCACCAGGCCATGGGTTATAGACGCCGCCCACGCGCGATTAGCTCAGCTGGATAGAGCGTCGGTCTCCGAAGCCGAAGGCCACTGGTTCGAATCCAGTATCGCGCGCCAATCTCTCCTCACGAATATTGCCCACCACCCAAGGCCGGCTCTAGGCTGGATGCCGGTTCTGGCCCTGGATGGTGCTGTCTTGACCCAGTCAAACGGAGCGGTGGCGCTGCGTTTCATCGCCGGCAGGTTTCGCGGCGGTGAGCTGCCATTGGCACGCGACGGGGAGATCCTGATTGGCCGGGATGGTTCCCTGGAGGTGGTGCTGGATGAGGAGGGCGTGAGCCGTCAGCACGCGCGCATCACCACCCACGCCGGACACGTGCACATCCGGGATCTGGCCAGCACCAACGGCACATTCGTCAACGGTCAGCGTATTGATTCCATGGAGCTCAAGCTCGGGGACAAGATCCTGATCGGCCGCTCGATTATGATGCTGGTCCCGGACCCGGGTGGTGCACCCCCGGACGCGCTGCAGTGAGACGGAGAGCTGGATGACTTCCCCCAAGGACCGACGCAACCGCGACAGACGCAAGGGCAACGCCACGGTGGCCGTGGAGCGTCGACGGGGCGCGGAGCGCAGGACCACCGACCGCCGTCGTTCCGTGCGCGCACCCATGGACCTGTGGATGGAGGAGTTCCAGGGCGAGGACATGTACTTCCGCCGGGTGGGCAACCTCTCCCTGGGCGGCGTCTATTTCGAGCAGACCATCCCCCACAAGCTGGGCACCAGGCTGACCCTGAAGTTCTCCATCCCCGGCCATGAGCGCATCATCGAGACGGCCGGGCAGGTGGTCTCCGCCCCCGGCCACAAGGAGGGTCTGGGCATGGGCGTGCGCTTCCTCTCGCTCGCGCCGGAGGACCGCAAGCTGCTGGAAACCTACATCGCGGAGATGGGCTCCACCTCCCACGGCGCCGACGTCGACGAGGCGGAAGGCTGAGCTACTGGAAGCGACGCAGCCAGAGGTGGGTTGCGCCGGGATCCAGCGTCGTCAAAGCCAGCACCGCCCCGGTCACCCCTGCCACCACCACCAGGGAGACGGCCCCCAGCACCACCGGGACCACCACCGCCGCCACGCGCCTGGCCTGCTCCGCGCCTTCCCCCTGGGACGTGCCCGCACGCGCCGTGGCCGCCTCCGGCCGGGTGACACGGAACTGCAGCGGGAGCACCGCGGTCCCCACGCCGGTGAGGCGCTCTCCCTGGCCGTCCTCCGCGTCCAGGTAGTAGTCCACGGCGTAGTCGTCCTCGTCGGCGCGCAGGAAGGTCTCCGGGATGACGCCGTCAAATGTGTTGCCCTTGGCCGCCCGCTTGAGCTCGGCGCTCTCGAAGGAGGCGTCGCCCACCCGGCGGTAGCGCACGAACACCCGCTCCACCGACGACGCGGGCGGCCCCTTGAACGCCACCGCCACCCGCACGTCCTCACCCGGGGCGGCGTCGGGGATGGGCTGGAATTCCGGCTGGAAGGCGCTCTCCAACGCACCCTGCTCCTGCAGCCGCCCGCGCACCACCTCGTACACCTCCAGCACCTTGGGGCTCGTGCGCGCGGCGTCGGGGCGCCAGGCGGGGTCCAGCGTCAGCAGCTTCTGGTAGCTCTGCGCGGCGGCGGCCTCGTCGCCCAGGGACACGTCGCACACCGCGTGCGCGGCGTAGAGGGTGACCCGTTGCTCACGGGAGAGCCGGCTGCTGCGCAGGCTGCGGTCCATCTGCTTGCGCGCCTTCTGGTACTCGGCGTCATCCATGAGCTCCTGCACGTCGGACGGAAGGCCCGCCGCAGGGCCCGCCGCGGCGGCAAGCTTCAGCACGAGAAACGCAGCCAGCATCCCGCGCAGCGTCCGGTGTGTCCGCTGCGCTCGTCAAGCGAGATGTGGTTTGACCCTCCGCGCCTGTCCCGCTAAACGCCAGGCTCTCAACCCCCGTGATGCCCATGCTCAACGCCGCCTCCAACAGAACCTCCAACTACATCATGGTCCTGGTTGCGCTGGTGGGCGCGTACATCGGCCTGACGTTCATCCCGCCGTGGATGGACAACTACCAGCTCAAGACGTACGCGCGCATGTTCGGTGCCGCCGCACGCTTCGAGGACCAGGAGGAGCGCGCCAAGGCGGAGTTCTTCCGCAACGTGCGGAGCGAGCTCAACATCCGGCTCCAGGACAACCAGGTCAAGCTCAAGCGCCTCAACAAGGACAACGTCGAGGTGAGCGTGGAGTACAGCCGCGACGTGTTCTGGCCGCTGCTGGACTCCAAGGCGCGGACCATGCGTTACAAATGGACGGTTGTCACCAAGTTCAAGCAGAACTTCTGACGGGATCATGATGCACGCTCCTGCCCACGTTCCGTCGTCACGCTCCCAGGTTGTCCCGTCCGTGGCCCCGCGTGAGGGCGCGCTGGTGCTCAAGGATGGAACCGTGCTGCGCGGTGAGGCCTTTGGCGCCCCGGGCGTGGGCACCGGTGAGGTGGTCTTCAACACCAGCCTGTGCGGCTACCCGGAGATCCTGACGGACCCCTCGTACGCCGGGCAGATTGTGACGCTGACGCAGACGCAGGTGGGGAACTACGGCGTGACGCTGGCAGACCTGGAGGCCACGCGTCCCCACGCCACCGGGCTGGTGGTCCGCGCGCGCTCGCTCACCGTCTCCAACTGGCGCGCCGACCTCAGCCTGGAAGCCTGGCTCACGGAACGGGGCATCCCCGCGCTGTGTGGCGTGGACACGCGCGCGCTGGTCCGCCACCTGCGCACCGCCGGCGCCATGCCGGGCATCATCTACAACGCCGCGCCGGGAGAGCGCATCGACGAGGCCGCGCTGGTGGAGAGGGCGCGGACGCTCTCGGAGATGGACGGGCAGGAGTGGGTGAGCCGGGCCACGTGTCGGGAGCGCCATGTCTTCACCGAGGGGGTGGGACCGCTGCCGGACCAGGCGCATCCCTTCCCCGTGTTGCCTGAGCCCACGGTGCGCCCGCGCGTGGTGGCCTACGACTACGGCGTGAAGCGCAACATCCTGCGCCTGCTGGTCTCGGCGGGGTTCGAGGTGACGGTGGTGCCGGCGGAGACCTCGGCCGCGGACGTGCTGGCGCTCAAGCCCGACGGCGTCTTCCTCAGCAACGGCCCCGGTGACCCGGCGGCGTGCACGTCGCTGGTGCGGGAGGTGGGCGCGTTGCTGGGACGGGTGCCCATGTTCGGGATCTGCCTGGGGCACCAGCTGACGTCGCTGGCGTGCGGGGCGCGCACCTTCAAGCTGAAGTTCGGCCACCGCGGCGGCAACCAGCCGGTGCAGGACCTGACCAGCGGGCGCGTGCAGGTGACCAGCCAGAATCACGGCTTTGCGGTGGATCCGGACCGCCTGCCGCAGAACGTCCGCATCTCCGAGCTCAACCTCTCCGACGGGACGGTGGAAGGCCTGCACCTCCCGGAGCACCGGGCCTTCACAGTGCAGTATCACCCGGAGGCGGCGCCCGGTCCGCATGACACGCGACATCACTTCCTGGTCTTCCGTCGCATGACCCTGGGCGCCTCGCTCGAGGAAGCCTTCCGTGAATCCAGTCTATCCCGCCGCGCGTGAGAAGCTCATGACCTGGGCCACCCAGGGAGCACGCATGGAGGAGTTGCGCGCCGCCAAGGCGGAGTTCTTCCAGCAGGTGGGAGAGGTCCGTGACGACGAGCCCAACTTTGAAGCGTGGATGGACGCTTTTGGGGACTGGTACCTCTGCGACCGCCCCCTGCGCGGCGGCCCCCCGCCCGCCCAGCAGTTCCTCAACGAGAACGGCGCCTTGCTGGACCCGGAGGAGCACGCGGTGTTCGAGGCGTTCACGCGCACGCGGCGCAGCCTGTTCTCGCTGGAGGCCGTGGAGGAGGGCTCCCTGCGCGTGCGGGACCTGCAGACGCGGGAGCGTCACGACGTGGTGGAGCGTCGCAAGCCGGCCGGCGTGGAGGCGGGGGACATCTTTGACGCGCGGCTCATCCCGCTGCCCGGCGGCATGCAGTTCACCGGCGGCATGATCTTCCATCCCAGCGAGGTGCGGCGCATGGTGAAGGTGCTGGCCAGCCGCGCGCGCAAGGAAGGCCCGGAGCGGTTCCAGGCAGTGATGGGAGAGTTGGCGCTGCGGCGGTTGCGCGTGGACCGCTACCGCAAGCTGACGCCGGAGGTGGTCTACGCGGACCTCAAGCCCAAGCGGATGTGGCTGCCCTGGTAGTGTCTGTCGACGAGCGCGGGCTCAGCCCACCTCGATGACCGTGCCCTTCTTCATCATCTTCACGGGCTGGATGGCCATCACCTTCATGAAGACCTTCAGCAGGATGGGGTCGAACTTGTACTTCATGTCGCCCACCATCAGCGTCATGGCCACCTCCGGGCCGTAGGCCTCGCGGAAGGGGCGGGCGCTGGTGAGCGCGTCGTAGGTGGCGCAGATGGCGATGATCTTGCCGTAGACGCCCAGCTCCACCTTGGGAAGCATCAGCTTGATGTTCCCGTTGGGCTCCTTCATGGGGAGGCTGTAGTCCACCTTGGACTCATAGGCGGCCACCATGCGCTTCACGGTGGAGCTGTCCATCAAGCGGCCCTTCAGCATGGTGCGCACGGTGAGCAGCGGGAACATGTCGACGAGGCGGCGCTCCTCCTTGGTGAGGCCGCTGCGCTTGTTGAGCACCTCCGGCGGAATCTCCGCCATGCCAATGTCATGGAAGAGCGCGCACATGGCCAGCTCATGCAGCTGCCCGCGGGAGAGGCCCAGCTCACTGCCAAAGACAATGGCCAGCAGCGCGGTGTTGACGGAGTGGTACTGCAGGTAGTCGTCGACGGAGCGCGTGGTGCTCATGCCCAGGAAGTGGGTCTTCTGCTCAAAGCAGATGTCCACCAGGTCCTGCATGACGCGCGCGGCCTTGTTCATGTTGGGCAGCGTGCCGCCTTCCCGCAGGCGCTCCAGGAACTTGGTCATGAAGTAGATGGCGCGCGCGTAGACGGTGAGTGCGTACTTCTTGCGGTCCACCTTGCGCTCGCGCTCGATCTCGTTCTCCTCGTCCTTCTCGATCTGCTCCTTGATCTTGGCGAACTTGCCGACCTTGATGTTGGCCAGCTTGTGTCCCTGGGCGCCGTCCTCGTCGGCGTTGCCCTGGTTCTCGCGACTGAAGATCCAGATGAAGTCCTGCAGCTCCTTGAGCTGGACGGGACGGGAGACGCCAAAGCCGCCCACGTCCTTGCGCTTGAACTCCTCGGTCAGGAACTTCACGTGGTCCAGGCTGCTGAAGTCCATGCGCAGCTGCTTGCCGTTGAGGTAGACGATGGTCCCCACGGCCTGCAGGTTGAACGCGCCTTCCGCCGCCACGATGGTGTTGATGGCGTCGCGCAACGCGGCAAAGGGCTTCTCGAACACGGCGTTGGTGGGGTCATGCAGGCGCACGTTGCGCACCAGCATGTAGAGCGTGGACACCGCGTTGAGGCCCAGCTTGGAGATCTTGGCGCTGTGACCGCTCTGCGCCTGCATCTGCGGCGCGGATGTGTCGATCTGCTTCTCTTCAGCCACGGTCTTCTCCTGACGGTGGAATGGTTCAGCCGGCGGCGGGGCGCTGGGCGGCCTGGGCGCCAAGCAACCTGGTCTTCATCTCCAGGGCCGCGTTGCGCGCCGCGGTCTGGATTTCCGGGGACTGGGTGGCGTCCTGCGCCACGGTGGCCAGCGCCTGGAAGTTGGGCAGGGAGGGGCTGCCGGCCAATCCCTCGATGACCAGCAGCTTGGCGTCCTCCACCTTGCGCTTGTTCAGCATGTTGGGCTTCTGCTGGAGGATGCCCTGGATGAACGCCTGGCACTTGGAATGCGCCACCTGCGCAATGCCGCCGAAGATGGCGCGCTGCTCATTGCGGTCACGCTTGCCGAAGTCCGGGTGATTGGCCTGGTGCAACAGCTCCTGCGCGGCGCGCTCCGGCTCGTAGAAGTGCATCACCCGCGCGGCGGCGGCGCGCATCTGCGAGTCATTGCCCTTGAGGCACTTGATGATGAGCGGCAGCGTCTCCTCACTGGGATTGCGACCCAGCGTGTTGATGGTCTCCAGCCGCAGCACCACGTTGGTGTGCTCCAGCAGCGTGGCGATGTACTTGAGCTTGTTGGGTGGGTTGATCTGGTCGAGGATGTACATCATGTCCTTGACCACCTGGCTGGACGGGTGCTGCAGGCGGTTGGCCACCTGGTCGGGGTAGTCGCGGGCCAGGTCCACCAGCACGTCACACATGAGACGGCGGTTGTTGGCCACCTCAATGCGCTCCAGCGCGTCCAGCAGCGGCGGGAGTGAGTCGGCGCTGAGCTGCATCATGTACGCCTTCACGCCCGCGGGGTCCTTCACCGGGCCCGCGTTGAACACCTGCACAATCTGGTTGATGCGCTGCGGCTCACCCATCTTCAGGATGAAGCGCTCATACGCGTGCTGCACCAGCGGCTTCACCTCCGGCCGCAGGTTCTTGGTCAGCGTCACCTTGAAGCGCTCCAGGATCTGCTGGATGACGTCGTAGCGCTCCGCCAGGAGCATGGCGTCCAGCAGCTGGAAGTAGGCCTCCGCCACGTCCTCGAAGTTCTTCTCATCCGTGCACAGCTCCATGAGCTGGAACAGGATGACCACCATCTTGGGCAGGAGGCGGTTGGTCTCCTCGTCGGCAAGCGCGCGCTGGATGCGCTCCTTGTCCTGCGGCGTGGCGGTGATGCCGGAGATGATGGCACCGCGCACCTGGTCCACGTCCTGCAACTTGAGGTCCAGGTCGGCGCTGTCCACGCGGGCAAAGCGCATGACGTCGTCGGAATTGCCCTGGAGCTGGCGGTAGAGATAGGCCACCACCTTGTCCACTTCCATCTGGACGTCGTCGGCGTTCTCGTCATCCACCGCCTTGAAGCCTTCCACCACCACGTACTGGATGGCGCTCAGCTCCGCCTTCCACAGCTTGGTGACGAAGTCCTCGTTGTTGCGCATGCCGCCGCCGTCGCTGCTCATCAGGAGCATGAGGAAGCGCAACAGCTCATCCGGCGTCAGCCCA
This sequence comes from Myxococcota bacterium, assembly GCA_040752415.1. Taxonomy (GTDB): domain Bacteria; phylum Myxococcota; class JACRCW01; order JACRCW01; family JACRCW01; genus JBFMGU01. The sequence goes on along the minus strand of JBFMGU010000266.1, from coordinate 3,647 downwards.
TCATTGAACATGAGCATGCGGATGCCGTTGGCGAAGAACGGGTAGCAGAGGTTGTTGTCCTTGCTGTCGTCGGTCATCACCTCCGTGCCGTGGAACGCGTAGCTGGTGGGGTTGACGCGCAGCGACAGCTGGCCGTGGCGTTGGAGGAAGTCCGCCAGGGCGCTGAAGGTGTCCTCGAGATATTCGCGGTAGCGCTCCGTGTTGTGGCGGTAGAGGGCAATCTGCTTCATGGCCTTCTGCAGCTTGGCGAAGACCTCCTTGACCTCGTGGATCTGCGCGGCCTTGTCGGCATCCACCTCCTTCCCGTCCACCATGGCGGTGCGGGTACGGTTGGAGAGCCGTGAGACATCCTGCTGTTGCGCCATTGCGAGCCTCCGCGGGAACAAGCTTAGGTACCACGTCCATGCCCGTCACCAGAAAACGTCCCGTGCTCAGTGTGGGAGAAGTGCTCCTGGACCTGGCGGCCTGGCCGCCCGGCACGCCCCTGGTGGAGATGCAGCACCTGAGGCCGCTCCAGGGTGGGAGCCCGGCCAACGTCGCCGTGGGGCTGTCCCGGCTGGGCGTCCCGACGGCGCTGCTGGGCACCGTGGGCACCGACGTCCTGGGCGACTGGCTCATCCGCCAGCTTGGGCGCGAGGGGGTGGAGACCGGGCTCCTGGCGCGGGTGCCGCAGCGCACCGGCATGGTCTTCCTCTCGGTCTCCCGAGGAGGGGAACGCCAGTTCCTGCATGTGCGACACGCCAGCGCCGACAACGCGCTTGCCCCGGAGCACCTCCCCGCCGACGTGGCAACGCGAGCGGGCTGGCTGCATTTCTCGTCGGGGCCGTTGCGCACGCCCGGAGGACGGCGGGCCATCCGCATGCTCCGCTCCCAGGCGGCCCGGGCCGGGGTCCCCGTGAGTGTCGACGTCAACCTCCGCCCCGGCGTGTGGCCCTCCCTGGAGGCCAATGCCAAGGCGGTGTGGCGCGCCTCCGCGGGCGTGGACGTGCTGAAAGCCAATGAGGACGAGGCGCCGGCGCTGACGGGGGAGCGCAACCTGGAGCGGGCGCTGCGGCGCATGCGCGCGCACGCGGGTCGGCTGGCGGTGATCACGCTGGGACCGCGCGGCGCCATGGCGCTGGGGCAGGGCGGGGTGGTGCGGGTCCCCTCGCCGGATGTGCGGGTGGTGGACACCACGGGCGCCGGCGACGCGTTCATGGCCGGCCTGCTCAGCGTGCTGGCTCACGCCACGGACTGGGATGACGACGTGCTGACGCGGGCGCTGCGGGAGGGCTGCCGGTGCGGGGCGCGGGTGTGCACGGCCCTGGGGGCCACCACGGCCATGCCGCGATCAGGCCGGCGTGCGCGCGGGGGATGACGTGGACTGCCGCGCCGGGCCGCGACCGGGGTTGAGCCGGGAGGGCGCCGACGACGTGGTGGCCAGGCGCCAGCTGGGCACGTGACCAAGCGTGCGCATGACGCCGTCCAGGCTGAACCCGGCGCCTTCAATGGCCTCGTACTCGCGGTCCAGCAGGTCGCGGCTGAGGGTGAGGTTGTACTGGCGGAACAGGGCGCGCAGCTCGTCGAAGTTGCGCAGCAGGCGGGCGCGCGCGGTGGCGTAGCCGTGCTGGGCAATGTGGATGCGCGCCGAGAAGCGGGCCACGTTGTAGAAGAACATGGCGTAGTCGTCGGGGGCGGGCTCCAGCATGAGGATGTCCACGTCGGGGTGGCGGCGCCTCAGCTCCTCCACGTCCTCCGCGGTCCGGCTGTTCATGATCATCCGCAGCGTCTGGTCCACCACCGCGGGCATGCCCTTGTCGACGATGCGCGCCTGCCGCCCGCTCATCAGCCGCACCGCGAAGCGCGCCGGGTCATTCATGAGCGGCACGAACGGATTGACGACGATGATGAGCCGCGCGCCCGCCGCGATGGCAATGTCCACGTGGTAGTTCTTCTCCACGCCCCCGTCGACGTAGTCGCGGCCGTTGATGCGCGTGGGGGCGAGCGCGGGCGGGAAGCTGGCGGAGGCGCGCACGGCCTTGGAGATGGGCATGTCGCGCATGTCATGGCTGCCGAACACGGCGCGCTGCCCGGTGTCCACGTCGACGGCGACGATGTACAGCTCGCGCGTCAGGCCATCAAAGCGGTCCCGGCACGGGGTGGTCACCAGGTTGTCGTGGACAAAACCTTCCAGGCCCGCCCCGTCGAGCACGCCGGCGGGGATGAGCTCACCCAGGCCCATGAGCGCGTCGGGGAGGCTGATGTCCCCGCGACCGCGCGCGTACAGCCACAGCGCATCCAGCACACGCTTGGGCACCAGCGACGCCCGCCTGCCCAGCTCCCGCCAATCCGGCTTGAGCACACGTCCCCGCTCGAAGGGCGGGACCAGGGGGCCGCGGCCGCCGAGGGACTGCATGAGGGCGTCGGGGCGAATGCCGGCGGCAATGTGGCTGCCCATCACGGCGCCACAGCTGACCCCCACCACGATGTCCACGTCACACACGCCGCTGCCCACCAGCGCGGCATCCAGGGCACGCAGGGCGCCAAGCTCGAAGACCCCGCCGGTGATGCCCCCACCGCCCAGCACCACGGCGGTGCGACCCTTGCGGGGAGCGGCGGCGGCATCAGCCTCTTCGGGCACCAGTGTCCCTTTCATGCTTGCTCAGCTTCCTCTCCAGCACGTCCATCCGGGCCTTCAGCTCGCCCAGGTCAGCGCCCACGCTGCTGAGGTGCTGCAGGGTGCCCATAGCGCGGTGCACGCGGTCGTCAACCCGGCGCTGCCATTCCTCCAGGACGCTGCCGGAGGTCTGCATCATGTCACGCACGGCGGTGCGGGCCTCCTCCCGGGCCTCCTCCCCGCGGTGCACCACGCGCTCCACGGTCTTCTGCACCTCCGCCGTGAGGTTCTGCACCGGCTCCTTCACCGCGCGGTTGACGAGGTCACTGAGCGCGCCGCCACCGCTCTGGATGAGGCCGCGCAGCAGCGAGAGCGGCATGCGGGAGACCTTCTTCTCACTCTCGAAGATGATCTGCGCGAAGGTGACCGCGGTGAGGTCTTCCTTGGTCTTGTTGTCGACGATGCGGACGTCATCCCCCTGGCGGATCATCAGCGCGATCTCGTCGAGGGTGACGTAGCAGGAGCGCTGGGTGTCATAGAGCTTACGGTTGGCGTACCGCTTGATGAGCTTGACCTTCTTCACGGACGGCTCCACGACGCTGCCTGAGACGAGGACGGCGCTTGACGCACCGGGTCAACCATCGAGTCCCCCCCGGAGGTTGTCAAGGCCGGAAGCGACCTAAATCCATGCTGTTGTTGAGGAACTTGAAACGTCTTGAAGGTGGGGCCTAGACTGACGGGCCCACCTGCTGTTCCCTCGGACGTCTTCGGAAAACGCCTCCATGATCGTGGCTTGCGAGAAGTGCCAGACGCGCTTCCGGGTGGCGGATGAGAAGCTGACGCCGCAGGGATTGCGGGTGCGCTGCTCCAAGTGCTCGCACATCTTCTCGGTGATGCCGTCTCCCGAGGAGACCCTGGGCCCGGCGCCGGCGGCAGCGCCCGCCCCCTGGGCCGCGGATCCGTTCTCCAGCCCCATGCCCGCGCCGTTTGGCGCCGCGGCGGCCAACCCGTTCGCCGCGCCGTCCACCCCGGCGCCCTCCGCGCCGCCCGC
>JBFMGU010000265.1:0-14438 GCA_040752415.1 Myxococcota bacterium | reverse complement strand
AGGGTCGGGGCATGGCCTCGTTCTTCTCGTGGTTCACCGGGCGTCCGTCTCGGGATGTGGCGCTGGGGAAGGCGGTGACGGAGGCGCGGGAGCGCGCGTCACGGGGACGTCGACGTGAGGTCACCGACCTGGACCTGCTCCTGGCCATCCTGCCGGATGACGACGTCATGGAAGCGCTGCGCGGTTGTGGCGTGGACCTGTTGACGCTGGGCGAGGCGGTGCAGCGCTTTGTGCAGGAGACCGCGCGGGTGCAGAAGGAAGGCACCGTCAATCCGCGGCCCACCGTCTACCACGAGACCGTGCTGCGCTACGCCGAGGTGGAAGCGGGTCATCCCGGCGTGACGGTGACGCCGTTGCACCTGCTGCGCGGCATGTTGATGTTCTCGTTCTGTCCCTCGTTCTCGTTCCTGAGCGAGCACGGCGTCACCCGCGCGCGGCTGCTCTGCGCCCTGGCGCACGGCTCACCGAGCCCGGAATCCAAGCCCACCGCGGTGCAGGGGGAGCTGGCCCAGGTGGTGATCCACAACGACAACTTCACGAACATGGATTTCGTCGTCGACGTGCTGGAGCGCGTGGGCGGTCTGGAGCAGCCCAAGGCCACCGAGCTGATGCTGCAGGTGCACCGCGAGGGCAAGAGCACACTGGGGGCGATGTTCCGCGAGGACGCGCTCAAACGCGCCGCGTTGATCAATGCGTATGCCCGTCGTCATGGCGCGCCGCTGTTGGCCACGGTGGAAGAGCCGGATTAGCATTACCTGGTCAGCTGCCGTCGTCACGGCAGTGGTCCGGCCGGCGCTCGCGCCGCCGGTATCCAGGGCGCGAGCGGACGCCGCAGCCGTAGGGGCTAGGCTTTTCCACGTCGTGGAAGCGGCGAGAGCGGAAGGAAATGCCTAGCCCGGGGCCACGAAGACTTCCCCAGGTGAACCAACGTATCCCAGAAGGATGCTCAGCACGCACCCCGGTTGCATGGTGACGCAGGGTCACGGCGCTGCTCCGTCGGCACCCGGGCTAGGCATTTCCTTCCGTTCTCGTCGCTTCCACGACGTGGAAAAGCCTAGCCCCTACGGCTGCGGCGTCCGCTCACGCCCTGGTACCGGCGGCGCGAGCGCCGGCCGGACCACTGCCGTGACGACGTCAGTTGACCAGGGGGTATGAGAGCGCCGAGCGGTGTGCCCTCGGTCAACCTGAACGGGAACCGCTTGCCAGCTTCTCCAGGTTGGGCGCGGGGATGCCCAGCCGGTGCGCCTCCGCGACGTAATCCCGCATCATGAGCTGGGTCTGGTCGGCCACCTTGGTGAAGTGCACGCGCAGGTACGTCTCCAGGTCCAGCGGCGTCACGCCGGGAGCAATACCCAGCGCGGTGCGGAACAACAGCGGGGAGAGCGCCACGCGCAGCGGCAGGGGCGCGTTCCGTCCCGTCCGTCGGGAAATCACCGCCAGCGCCTCGTGCGCCGCGGCCAGCGTGAGGTCCGCGTGGGCCCGCTCATGCAACGCGCGCAGCGACCAGCCCGCCCCCGCCAGCCCACTGATCACGCACATCAACAGCGCGCTGGGGAAGATGCTCATTCCCGGAACGTCGTCGACAATCCGGGCCGACAGCCCACCGCGGTTCAGGGTGTCGACGAGCGGACGCACCCGTTCCGTGGGGCCGCTGAAGGGGCAGGGCGAGAGCGGCGGCAGCCAGTAGGCGATTCCCGGCGTGGGCACGGTCTCTCCCGGCAGGGGCGCTGCGTAGCTGATGAAGCCGATCATGCCGCACACCAGCCGTGACTCCGGCACACGCTCGAGGAGGTACGCGCGGTCATTCATGCCCGGCTGCAGCGTGACGACGGTGGCGTCGCCCAGTTCCGGGAGCAGCTCGTCCAGCCACGGCCCGCGCAGTTGCGTGGAGGAGACGCACAGCATGAGCACGTCGGGGCGTTCCGCGGCGGCGCCTGACGCATGGGTGACGACGGAAAATCCCTGAAAGCGCACCGGCGCCTGACGCGGACGGCGACGATTCAGCGGATAGAGGTCGTATCCCGCGCGCGCGGCCTCGGCGTACTTCTCCTTGACCAGGAAGCCTACCTGCGCGCCGCCCCGCTGCAGGTGGAACCCGAATACCTGCCCCACCGCGCCCGCCCCGACGAGAAGCGTCTTCATGCGCGGAAGAATTACTCAACCGGTCGCGGCGTTGACCAGCGTGTAGATCGCCCCGGGGTTGCCCAGCGGGTGACCGCCACGTCGCATCCGTCGCAGGCGACGCACCTGGTGGAAGCCCCTCGTCGTCAGCAGTGCGTGGGCGTGCTCATTGGGCAGCGGCGCGTGCGCGGCCATGAGGGGGTCGCGCGGGAGCAACAGCAGCGTGTCCATCAACCGCTCCGCGTCCTCCCGGGCCTCCGCCACCACGGGACCCAGCCGCGTGCGCGTGCACATCCCATACGCCACCACCCGCCCGCCCCGACGCACCACCGCCGACCGCTCCGGGTGCTCCCGCCACATCCCCACGAGGAGGTCACGCCGCACCGCACCGAAGTGGGAGGCATCAAAGGCCACCACCTCGTCGAGGGCGTCGGTGGGAATGCCGGGCAGCGGGTCTCCGTGCGCGCGCGGGCTCTCCAGCCTGTACGCGTACGTCTCGTGGTCCACGACGAAGCCGAGCTGCCGGTACAGCGGCGTTCCCGCGTCGGTGGCCTCGAGGAGGATGGTTTCCATGCCTTCGTGATCCAGCTCGGTGAGCAGCCGCTCCAGCGCGCGCCGGCCGTAGCCACGACGTTGTTCGGAAGGCAAGACCGCCATGGCACCCACGAACGCGGTCCGCCCGAACCGTACCGCGCCCACGCACGCCACGACGACACCGTCGCGCTCCAGCACGCGGTACCCGTCGGGTTGCCAGGCCAGGTAGCGGGAGATGTTGTCCGCGGCGCCCGTGAGACCCGCGGCGTCGGTGATGGCGCGGACCACGGCAAGATCCGCGCGGACCAGGGGACGGATGCGCTCGACCATGGGCACACGGTGCGATTTCCGACGGAAGCCCGACAGGGCCAGTCGCGGAAAATCCGCTGGACCAGTGCTCCCACGACGACGTCAGCGGTGCTTGTAGGTCAGGCAGTCCACCTGTCCCTGCTGGTAGCCCACGGCGATCTGCGGCGCCTGGCATTCCAGGTTGGTGTTGTGCTGGCAATCGGCAACCTTGCATGCGCCCACGCGCCCGGTGGCGCTGGGGTCGCCGCCCTTCCCGGCGGTGGGGCAGAACGTGTCGCAGTGGGGATGGCGCGTGTCACCGACGGTGATGGCCAGAGCGTGACAGGCCTTGTTCTGATTGTACGCGCACGCGTCCACCGAGCATTCCTGGATGATGGGCATCCTCATCACACCCTCCTGCCAACGGATGAGCTGGTGGAAACCTAAGGAACCACCGACGCGGGAGCACGTGCCTCGACGTTGGACGCGGACGCGGTGCAACACGTGGATGCACGACGTCAGTGCGTGGCGAAGACCGCGGGTCCCATCACGTTGACCGGTCAGGAATGCTCAGGAATGGCGCCGCAAATCGTGGTCGGGATGAAGGCGCCGTTCTCTCACCCGCGGGGATGGCGGATCCGCGCGCATCGGTCCGCCGGGGAGGTGCAAGATCATTTTCCCCGACCTACAGTTCCCGGACCCCCTCCCCTGGGGCCCGACCTGCCATGACCACGACGACCATTTCCCGCAGCAGCGTCCCGCACCGGACCACCAACACCGAGGGGCCGCAGAACACCCACGGCACCGGTGAGGCCACGCCGGTGGCTTCCCCGACGAGCCCGCCGGCCCACACGCCGCAGGACAGCTTTGGCACCGCGCCGCTGGGGGCTCCGGTGACCGTGCGCAACGGCGGCCTCCCCGACGTGGTGCTGAGCACGCCCAACGCCACCGTGCACCACGGCACCGACCCGGGCGACTTCTATTGCGAGCACATGTTCTTCACCACGCAGCAGGAGGCCAGCAAGCGCGGCAGCTCGGTGGCCACCAACGCGCACGGTGAGAAGCTGGTGGGCTTCCTGCACATCCCGCGCGACGAGCACACCTCCGTCGACGGGAGCGCGTACACGCAGGCGGAGCGTCACCAGGGCACGCGGGAGGTGGTGGGCGCGGCCATCCGCGGCTACTACCTGGACGCCAGCGCCAAGGACAGAAGCGGTCCGGTGCGGCTGATGCTCAACGGCTACGCCACGTTCATGGACGTGCGGAACAACCCCACCGGGGACTTCGTGAGCCACCGCGAGAACATCGACGCGGCCATGAAGCAGGCCTTCGGCAAGGACCTCGTCACGTCGGAGGGCGCGCCCTACACCAACAAGCAACTCAAGCAGAATCCCGACGCCCAGGTCTGGCAGTACATGGTGCGCGACCCGCAGACCCACAAGGTCCGCAGCGTGCTGGTGCACACCCAGAGGTTCGACGTGGCCGACCCGACGATCAACGGGCAGAAGGGCAAGAGCGTGCAGAGCTCCATGGACGCCTTCAAGCCGCACGCGGTGTTGTCCATGGGCGTGGCTTCAGGGCAGTACCTGGCGGAGTTCCACGCCGACAACGGCTCCCTGCGCCTGGGGGAGGGCCGGGACCGCGCCCACGACGACGCCGTCTCCGCCACCGTCAGCATGCCCGACAACTACAGCCTGGCCCGCGCCATCCACCGCGGCAGCCAGGCCAACACGCCCGCCATCCCCGTGGCCACCCTGTTGACCGGAGGATTCCGGAACGGGTGAGGAGGTTGGAAGCCGGCATGTGGCCCCGCCCGACGTGGCGCCAAGCGCTCCCCGCGGCTCTCACGGCGCTCATGCTCGCCGGGGCGTCCGGGTGTCCCGGCCCCAACGCCGTCTTCCACTGTGAGGCCAACAGCGACTGCGCCAGCGGGAACACCTGCCGTGACGGGGTGTGTCGTCGGGCGTGCGTCTCCACCGACGAGTGCCCCGCCTCCGAGACGTGCGACCAGGGCGCGTGCCTGGCCCAGGTGACCGGGACCGCCGCTTCGTCCAACGGGAGCTCCTCGGGCAGCGCCAGCACGGCATCGTCGTCGTGGCCGGATCCGTCCGCGTCGTCGTCGTCGTCGTCGGTAGCCTCGTCGTCTGCGGCAGCGAGCACGGGGGCGTCGGTGTCCTCGTCGTCCGCGTCCGTGTCGTCGTCGTCGGGAGGCGGGGTGTCCAGCAGCAGCAGCAGCTCCGGCGCGCTCTCCTCGTCGAGCAGCGGCTCCGGGAGCCTCTCCAGCAGCACCTCGTCGGGAGGGCGGGATGCGGGGGCGGTGGCGGACGCGGGAACCGTCAACGTCGTCGACGCGGGTCGCGACGCGGGCGTGACGCAGGACGCGGGTGGCGGTTCCTCCGGCGTGCTGCTGCCGCGCGGTGGCGTGGACCCGGTGTTGTGGCTGGTGGCGGATACCGTCGTGGCCACGCCGGAGGGAGTGGTGCAGGAATGGCCGGACTCCTCGGGCCTCGACCACCACGCCTATGCCCAGGAAACCCGGCGCATGCCCACGCTGGTGCCCAACCTCGTCGCGGGCCATGCCGCGGTGCTGTTCGACGGTGAGGAAGACGAGATGCTCGCGCCCAACGTGGTGGCCGGGACGATGGGTCGCAGCGTGGTGGTGGTGGCGTGGGCGCTGCGCATTGCGGAACGCAACGTGATCGTGGAGCTCAACAATGACAACAACGCGGGCGGCGGGGAGACCTACGCGGTGACGCCGGAGGTGAGCATGCGCGCCTGGGGGCGTGAGGTGTATGACCAGTCGCTCGGCACCACCGGCTTCCGCCTCATGACCGCCGCCACGCCAGCGCAGGGACGCATCGAGGACACCCGGGCCTGGCTGGAGCGCACCGAACTCAACGTTGCCAGCGACTTCAACGAATCCGACGGGCTGGACACCGGCACGGGCCCCACCTGCGTGGGCTACAGCGACCTGCAACAGGACTGGAACGGCGGCGACCCCGCGCGCTTCCAGGGCTACATCGCCGAGCTGATCGTCTACGACCACGAGCTCTCCGACGCCGAGCGCACCGCGGTGATCGACGAGCTGATGGCCGTCTACGGCTTGGGCGTGCCCTGAACCGTTCCCGGCATTGACAGCGTGTGGCACCACGGCTCTCTTGGCGCCCGTGGAGGGGCCCATGCGTGGTGTGACCTGTCTGCTGCTGTTGTCGACGGTGGGATGCGTCTACACCTTCGAGAAGTTCCCCGCCCACCTGGGTGAAGGCGACGTCACCGGCGTGGTGACCGGCGTCCTTCCCGGCGAGACCGGCGCGCCCCATCCGCTGGCCGGCGTGCGTGTCACGTTGCGCGGGAGCACGTTGAACCGGAAGTCGCGCGCGGATGGCCGTTTCACCCTGCGCAACCTCCCCACCGGCGTCCACCACATCACCCTCTCCTACGACGCCAATGACGACGGACTTCCCGAGCTGGCCCGTCGCATCCAGGTGTCCATCCAGCCTCCGCCCGGACGCAGCGCCCGTCCGTCGGTGGACCTGGGGAACATTGCGCTGGTGGCGCCGGGACGGATCCGCTGCGTGGTGCAGGGCAACGCCGAGCCGGGCAGCACCGTGGTGGCGCTTCTCGACGGAAGTACCGTGGTTCCGTCGGGTGGCGATGGGTCCTTCCTCACTGCGCCGCTGGCACCGGGCTCGTGGACGGTGGTGGCCGGTGCCCGGGAGCAGACCACCGGCGCGCTGCTGCTCAGCCCGCCCACCACCGTGGTTGTCGACGAGAACCTGACCACGGAGGCCACGCTGGTCCTCGGGGCGCTGGAGGGTGAGCGTCGTGTCACCGGCCGCGTGGTGCTCCCCGAGGGGAACGCCGGTGGCGCGCTGGGCGTGGTGCACCAGGCGCTGGTGAGCATGACCTACAAGTTCACTTCGCTGGTGCCCGGCTTCGACGCCGTCACCCGCGCCGACGACGAGGAATACGACTTCCTGCTGCCGGTGGGCCTCTACCTCGCCGAGATCACCGCGGACGAGGGCGGGTACCTGCCGTTGCGGATCCTCGGTTTCCTCGTGAACAGCGATGGCGGCGGCGGCAACTTCCTCTTTCTGCCCGACGAGGTGGAGCGGGACGGACCGTGCGCCGGCCGGACCGATCTCGACGGGGATGGCCTGTGTTTCGTGGACCCGGCTGAGGCGGAGCAGTGCATCCACGTGTGTCGCCAGACGGGTCGGAACCTCGGCGAGCCATGCCAGTGGAACAACGTTCCCGTGGACTGTGACGACGACAACGACGGCCAGGCCGACCTGGAGGAGGCGCTGGGCAGTGTGAGCTTTGACCCGCCGTGCCACTGTGGTCCCACCGGCGCCCTTCCCGCCTCCCCCACCTGCGAGAACGATCCCACGCGCGCCGACCGCGACTTCGACGGCATCTGCGACGTCAGCGACCCCTACCCGACGTGCCGTTACAACCGCGCCCCGTGCGCCGGCATCTGCGGCGACGGAATCATCGACCTGGGCGAGGAATGCGATGACGGCAACACCGTCGAGGACGAGACGTGCTTCGCGGACTGCACCCTGCCGTCCATCACCTTCGCGCCGTACAAGGAGTCGCCCAGCGCCGCGGTGGCGGGCGTTCCGTTCACGGTGCTGGTGCGCATGGATGACGCCGTCACCGGGGAGCGCGCCACCTGGTACCGCGGCACCATCACCGTCACCTCCAACGACCCGCACGCCCAGCTGCCTCCGCCCCACACCTTCACCGCCGACGACAACGCCGAGCACGTGTTCACCGTGGAGCTGCGCACGGCGGGGCGCTTCTTCGTCCACCTGGTGGACCTGGACCACGCCGTCGACGTGGGCTCGTCGGTGGACGTGAGCGCGGGGGAGGCGGCCGTGCTGCTGCTGGAGGTCCCCGACGTGGTGGGCGCGGGGCAGCCCAACGACGTCATGGTGACCGCGCACGACGCGTTCGGGAATCACGCCACGTCCTATCGCGGCACGGTGGCGCTTTCCTCGTCGGACAACGCGGCGGCGGTCAGCGCCACGCACACCTTTGATGGTGTCGACGCGGGCTACTTCCTGTTCGCCGGTGCGCTGACGCTGGTGACCCCGGGCGACCAGACGGTGACGGCTGATGACATCGTCAACGGGTTGTCCGCCAGCGCCTCCGTGCGGGTGGGTCCCGGGCTCACCACGCGGTTCCTGCTGACCATGCCGGACAGCGTGCGTGCCGGCGAAGCGCATGATCTCGTCGTCACGGCGCTGGATGACTACGACAACGTCACTCCGGGCTACGCGGGCACGGTGCAGGTCCTGAGCGCCGACACCACCGGCAACGTTCCCGCCGACCATTCCTTCCAGCCCGCCGTGGACTCCGGCGAGCACACGTTCTCCGGCGGCGTGGTGATGCGTCGCACCGGGGCGTGGGAGGTGGTGGTGCAGGACGCGGTGATACCGTCGATCCGGGGAACGCACACCGTGGAGGTCACCGCGGCCGAACCTGCGCAGCTGGTCTTCACGCAGCAGCCCCAGGACGGTGTGGCGCTTGTGCCGATGGATGTCACCGTCACGGCGCGGGACCTCTTCGACAACGAGGCTCCGACGTCCGACGCGTTCCACCTGGAGCTGGTGGGCCCGGACCCGGCGCGACTGCGCGGTCAGACCCTGCTCACCCCGCCCGCCAACACCGGCAGCGCCACCTTCTCCGTCTCCGTCAGCGAACCCGGCATCTTCCAGTTGCGCGTGTTGCTGTCCGGCGTCGCTCCGACGGAAAGCAACCTCTTCACCGTGGTCCTCGGCGTCCCGGCGGTCAGTGGTGTCGACGTCGACCCGGTTGCCGGGGGATGCGTGGAGGTGCGTTACAACCTGGCGCAGCCGGCGTCTCGGACTGTTGACGTCGTCGTGGAATGGTCGCTGGATGGGAGCACGTTCTTCCCGGCCACGCAGGCGCCCGCGCACTCAGGTTTCCACGGCGTGTCGGGCGTTCCCGGCACGCCCGGCGGCGTGGCCCGCACGTTCCTGTGGAACAGCACGCGTGACCTGCGGGGAAGCCGCGCGTCGACGGCGCAGGTGCGCGTGCTCAGCCGTCTGCGCGACGTGGAGAGCGGCTGGGTCACGTCCAACACCTTCACCGTCGGCAACGACGTGAACCTGGTGCCGGAGTACTTCGTCCCCAACCTCGACGTGACCGACGTGGCCGTGGCGGAGCTGGATGGCGACGGAACACCGGAGATCGCCGCGCTGCTCCCTGGCGCCGTGCGCATCTACGAGCGCGAGTCCCCCGGGTTCAACGAGCGCACCGTGGACCTCAGCGGCCACGACCTCGTCGGCGTGGAGGCCGCGGACATGGATCACGACGGCGACGTGGACCTGCTGGTGGGAGCGAACGAGTCGAGCGAGGTGCTTCTCCTCGAGAACGTTGGGGACGGAACCTTTGCCGCGCCGCTCAGCCTGGCCATGAGCCCCGGGGCGGGAGTGGCCGCGCTGCGCGTGGGTGACGTCGACGGAGACGGGTGGCCGGACGTGGTGGTGGCCACCGCCGCGGGGGCGTTGGTGTGGCGGGTCTCGTCGCGCACGCCGGGAGTGTACGCGGCGTTCGTGTCCGCCAGCCTGCGCGCCAGCGCATCCGGGTTGGAGCTCGCGGACCTGGACGACGACGGCGCGGTGGATGCGTTGATCTTCGGCGGCACGGATCCCAACGTCACCTTGGCCGCGGGGCCGAACTTCCAGGCCGGAGTGCCGCTGGGTGAAACCGGAGTGGTGTCCCTGGTGGTGGCGGCCGACGTGGACCGCGACTCCGTCGTCGACGTGGTGGTGGCGTCGGATGCGGGTACCGCCGTGTTCCATGGTCAGGGCGCGTTCTCCTTTGGCGCGCGCGTGGCCATCACCACGGCGCTGGCGCCCATTGCCGTGCTCGACCTCGACGACGACGGCTGGCTGGACCTGGTGGCCAACGACACCGTGGACCTGGTGCGCCTGTGGGGACCGCTGGATGGCACGAGCACCCCCGAGACCGTGGTGGTCCCGGATGCTCCCGGGGTGATGACCCCCGCGGACATCGACGGCGACGGAAGCACCGATCTCGCCGTGGGCCACGTCGACGCCACGCATGTCACGTTGTTGCTGAACCAGCGCTTCCGCGCCTGTGCCCCGTCGCTGCAGCCCGCGCCGCACGTGGTTCGCGTCAGCGACGCGGCGACCGCCCTGGCGGTGATGGACTACAACCTCGACGGAAAACCCGACGTGCTGACCGGTGGCGCCGCGGGAAGCGTGGATGCGCTGCGGGGCCTGGGCGACGGCGCGCTGTACCCGGATGGTTCCCATGTGCGTGGGGCGGTGAAGCAGCTCGAGGCGCTGGCGGTGCGCGCCGACGGAAAGGCGGAGCTGGCCGCCGGGCTCACCAATGGTGACGTCGAGGTCCACGTCTGGGATGCCGGCACGCTGCGCCCCTCCGCGATCATGGCCAGCAACGCCATTGCGTTCACCAGCGGTGATTTCAACCTGGATGGCGAGATGGACATTCTCGTGCGCAAGGCGGACACGCTGGAGCTGGTGCGCGGGCCCCGCCCGTACCAGCGCGACGTGGTCAGGACCGGCCTGGCGGGCACGGCAACCCAGATGCTTTCCGCGGACCTGGACGGTGATGGTCTGTTGGACGCCATTGTCGTCGACGGGGTGGCTGGGAACGTGCAGCTGTACTGGGGCGACGGTCACGGCGGATTCACCGGCCCCACGGAGTCCGCCGAGCCAGGGGTGCACGGTGTGGTCGTCGTGGGCTTCACGCTGGATGCGCTCCCGGACCTGGCCATCCTCCGCGCCGACGGGCTGCACTTCCGCGAGAACCTGGGCGCGCGCGCGTTCCAGCCTCGGGTCATTGCTCCGGTGCTCCCCAACACCACGCTGGCCACGACGTTGGGCGGCGCGGTGGCGGTGGCGGCTCCCGGTGGCAGCGTGGTGCGCGTGGTCCGTCCCGGCCTCGCCGACTCCTACAGCAGCTCCGACGTCGACGTGATTGAGGCCATTGGCGCGCTGGCGTCCGCGGACCTGGATGCCGACGGAGCCGCGGACCTCGTGGTGGGTCACGCGAACGTGGACCGCACCGTGGCGGTGGTGCCCTCGGTGGAGATGGGTGCGTTGCCCGACGCGGTGGTCCCCGTCGCCAGCGCGGTGGTGGGCCTGGTGGTGACCGACGTCGACCACGACGGTGCGCATGACGTGGTGACCGCCGACCAGGGCGCCGTGGCACTCTACTACGGCGACGGCAGCGCCACCGTGTCCTACGGCCTGGACATCGACGTGACGACCGGCGTGCGAGCGCTGGCGCACGGCGACTTCAACCGCGATGGCATCGACGACTTCGTGACTTCCGTCGACCAGGACCCGCTGTTCGAGGTGCGGTTCCACCTGAGCAACGGCGAAAGCTGGACACCCATGGGCTATTCCCTCCTGGTGAGCCCCGGTCAGCTCGACGTGGGTGACGTGGACAACAACGGCTACCTCGACGTGGTCACCACCGCGGGCGACAAGGTGCACCTGCTGCTCGGCGACGGGGAGTCCTTCGCCCCGGTGGACATTCCCACCGCCTGCAACCTCGTGACCGCGGTGGCGTTGGCCGACTTCAACCGCGACGGCTGGCTGGACCTCGTCATCGGCTGCGACAGCGCGGAGGTGGCGGTGTTGACCCTGGTGCCCGGCGCGCCGGGTGACCTGCCCAGCGCGTCGTTCCACCCGGCGGGCCTCATCCCCCGCCGCGTCTTCGCCGCGGACCTGGATCACGACGGTGACAACGACGTGGTCCTGGCGGGAGAGAACGTGACGCCTGGCGGAGAAGGACAGGTGCAGACCTGGTTTGGCGAAGGGGCCGGTACGCTGCTGCAAGGTCCCGTGCTGCCCATCAGCCCCTTGGACCTGGTGGTGATGGACTGGAATGACGACGGAATGGCCGACGTGATTGCCACCGAGACCACCGCGCGCGTGGTGAGCCTCCACCTGGGCGACGGGACCGGGAACTTCAACCTGCTGCAGCGTCGCGGCCTGCCCGGTTACGGCGCGCACGTGGCCGTGGGTGACCTGCTGAGCGACGGGCGGGCCGACCTGGCCTTGGGCGTGCGGGATCCCAACAACATGTTGGTCCTGTTGACGACGCACTGAGAACTTGAACGGGACCCGGGGTGTGCTCCATGACAGGGCCCATGGCAGCCAAGAAGAAGGCCGTGCCGGAGGGCGCGGGCCCGGAGAAGGTCCTCAAGGCGGGCATCGCCAAGGATGATGCCAGGTACATCTACTACGTCGAGAAGAATGGCGACGTGGTGCGCATGCAGCGCGGCGTGGCGCGGGCTCCCACGGAGGTGATCCTGAAGACGGGGATCCGTCGGGAGAAGGGCTGGATGTACTACCTGGACGCCGACGGCGACCTCGCGCGTGAGCCCGACAACGACTGATTCCATCCATTCTTGTCTGCGATTCCGCGGCCAAGGGCCCATCAATTCGCAGGCGTCAGGTCCATCCCGTCGTCACGGTCAACTCCACCGGGAACCGCTGCAGGAGCGTCGACGACGCAGCAGCAGCGCGAGCAGTGCGAGCGGAGAGGCCGTGGCCAATTCACAACTGGCGCAGCCGCCGGTCTGGGACGGTTCCTCCGACGGTGGCGTCGTCGTGGTGCCCGCGTCGGGTTGCGTGCTGCTGGGAATCTCCGGCGGCAGCTCCGTGCCCTGGCGGATGGAGAGATGGATGGTGCCCTCCGGTTGCGTGGCGCCACGACGGATGGCGAAGCCCACGGACTCCCCGCTGGCATGCGTGAGCACGCGGCCCTCGTTCTCCGCCGCCAACGCGCAGGTCCCTGGTCGCGTGCGCGAGCCCAGGTTGCAGTCCACCGGCATGTTCACGAACAGGTAGGGCGGATCCTGGTTGGGCAGGTAGAGCGTGCGGTTGAAGATGTCGATGAAGCCGAGCGGGTCGGTGGGCAGCTCGCTCTCGTCGACGCTGTACACGTAGATGCCGGGATGCGACTCGTCGTAGATGCCGTGTTGCGTGCCGCCGCGGTTCTCCACCAGCACGTAGCGCGGCGCGCTGCCGAAGCGCAGTATGGTTCCGCCCTCCAGCACCGGCGGCAGGTCGATCTCGAGGTCACCGGTGACATCCGTGGCCTCGCCCCAGCCGATCTGCAGGCGGCTGAACGCGCCCAGCGTGGAGTCGATGTCCTTCATGAGGTCATTGACGGTGGGACCACCGTAGAGGTCGATGAAGCCGAGCACGTGGCCATACTCGTGCAACTCCGGCGGAATCATGGCGACGATCCCCGCCGTCAACGTGGCCCCCGTGGCGCCCGCGTCGGGCTGTCCCGGCGTCACCGAGACCACCGCGGTGTTGTCCAACGCGGCGAGCGGAAAACCGATGCCGCTGTACATGTCGGTGTCGATGATGAGGCCGTCAAAGTAGCCGTCGGGCGTGCCGTTGACGCCGTTGATGTCGAACTGCGTGAGGTCCACGTCCTGCTCGTCGCGGACGCGGCCCAGGATGTCCTCCAGCGTGGTCTTGAGGCCCTTGCTGCTGATGAGGCCGAGGTCGTTGAGCGAGAAGGTGCAGTTGCTCAGCGTCTTGCCGGGGATGGGACAGCGGTCGGTGTAGACCACGGGGTCGACGAGGACGGGCATGGGGTCGTAGCGCCCGCCGGAGTTGACCTGCCAGTACTCGCGGAACGTGCCGACGCCACCGGCGGGGTCGAAGATGCTCTCCAGCTGGTTGCGCTCACTGGTGGTGAGCCCGCTGCCCACGCGCACCGGAATTACCAGCACGCGGGAGATTCCCGACGACGGCACCTTGTTGAGCCCGATGTCATCCTTGGTGCGCAGGTGGTCCAGGGCATTGGCCCAGCCGTCCCCCGCGCCAAGCAGGGACGTGGCCACGAGCAGGGGTCGCAGGCAACGCATGGCGCCCGTGTAGCACCGGGGAACGGGTCGACAAACTGTGCGGCGGGCGGTTAGAGCGCACGCGCGGAGGCTCGTCGGGAAATGCCGGTCAAGGCGTCCATTGCGGTGGTCTTCTTCGGGTTGGTGCTGCTGGTGACCTTCCTGGTGCACTGGCGGCTGCGCAAGGCGCGCCCGGGTCGCTCGCTGGCCACGTTGCTCACGTCGGCGGCGGTGTTTGACCTGCTCTCCCACGGTCTGGCCTTCGCGCTGGCGCCGTCGACGGAAGCGGTGGTGCGCGCGCTGCCCATGAGCCTGCCGCTGCTGCTGATGTGGGGCATCGGGCTCGTGGTGCTGATGGATATCGTGCTGCGGATGAGGGAGAAGCGCGCGGGCGGGTGAGGACGCTGCGCGGCAATTGCTGTCCCAGCGTTACCAGCGGACCACGACGAGCTCGGGGATGCGCGGAAAGCAACGTTGGTCCTCAATCAGCGACGCTTGCCCCGTTCACGCGGTCGAAGCGGCGGAGAAGCGGCCAGCAATGTAGGGGCTGCCCGTTGCCGGCACTGCGTGAACGGGCTCAATGGCCGGCAATGGTCAGCCC
>JBFMGU010000264.1:0-14448 GCA_040752415.1 Myxococcota bacterium | reverse complement strand
TGCAGACGTCGTGAGCGGACCACGACCTGGAGTGCGGCGGGCCCTCGCCGCCCTGGCCAGCGCCGAGCGCGTTCACAACGGGCCGAACAGCCCTGGGGCTCCATGACGTCGGGCGAGGCGCGTGGACCCTTGACGGTTGTCCAAACCGCTCGACGTTGACCAGGGCGGCGAGGGCCCGCCGCACTCCAGGTCGTGGTCCGCTGGACGCGGTCAGGACCAGATGGGCAACTTATCCTGACCCAGCCCCTCAGTTGGACACCTGCGCGTTGGCCTGCGCGTCCAGCTCCCGTGCGGCCGCCTCCCCCTTGCTCACGTCGACAAACCAGAGCAGCGCGCCCCCCGCCGCAAACAGGATGATGATCGAGAGGATGCCGTGCCGCGGGTTGCCGGTGGCCAGCGCCACCCAGCCCATGAGCATGGGGCCGATCACCGCCGCGAACTTCCCGAGCATGTTGTAGAGGCCAAAGAACTCCGCGGCCTTGGTCTGCGGGATGAGTCGTGCGTAGATGGAGCGGCTGAGCGACTGCACCCCGCCCTGCACCAGGCCAATGGCCACCGCCATCCCGTAGAACTGCTCCACCGTCTGCAGGAAGTAGCCCCAGATGGTGACGCCCACGTAGACGCCAATGCCCAGGTAGATGCCGGTCTTGGAGCCCAGCTTCTCGCCCACCTTCCCGAAGATGATGGCCGCGGGGAACCCCACGAACTGCGTGATGAGCAGCGCCACAATCAGGCTACTGGAGTCAAAACCCAGCGACATCCCGTAGTCCACCGCCATGCGGATCACGGTGTCCACGCCGTCAATGTACAGCCAGTACCCGACGAGGAACGTGAACAACGTCTTCAGTCGCCCCATCACGCGCAGGGTCTCACCGAGCTGGCGGAAACCATCCATGGCCAGCTGCCCCATGCTGCGTCCGTGCTCCACGCGTGGCTCGGGGACCAGCAGGAAAAGCGGCACGGAGAACACCGCCCACCACAGCGCCACGAGGATGAAGCTGACGCGCACGGCTTCCGCGCCGTCGGCCAGGCCAAAGAGATGGGGCTTGAGATACATGGCCACGTTGAAGGTGAAGAGCAGCCCGCCGCCCAGGTAGCCCGCGCCGTAGCCAATGGCGGAGACCAGGTCCATCTTCCTGGCCTCCGCCACGTCGACAATCAGCGCGTCGTAGAACGACATTCCGCCGCTGAAGCCAATGGAGGCCAGCACGAACAGCGCCGCCGCCGCCATCCACGCTCCCTGCGCCACGAAGAACAGGCCGCCGCTCATCACCACGCCCAGCACGGTGAAGAACATCAGGAACTTCTTCTTCACGCCGCCCTTGTCGGCAATCGCGCCCAGCACCGGCGACATCGCCGCCACGATGACGCTGGCCACGCTGTTGGCCATGCCCAGCTTGAAGGTGCTGTCGGTGGGGTTGGCGCCCTGGCTCCAGTACTCCTTGAAGAAGAGCGGGAAGAAGCCGGCCATCACCGTCGTGGCAAAGGATGAGTTGGCCCAGTCATACAGCGCCCACGCGTACACCTTTTTCGCGTTGTCCATCCGCGGCTCCTCCCCGGCGCGTGCCTGCGCGAGGGCTGGAGGCTCCCACAATCCGGCGCAAAGTCCAGGGACCGGCGGGACTTGCCGGGGTGGGGCCTGGTGGTGAGAGTGTCGTCGTGCGTGCGGCGTTGGGGTTCCTGCTGCTGGTGCTGTCCTGTGAGGCTCGCCCGGAGCCGCCGCGGCCCTGCACGCACTGGCTCCCGCCCAAGGTCATGGGCACGCTCCCCGACGAGTTGGACGAGGTCTCCGGGCTGGTGGCGTCGCGGCGGAATCCGGGGGTGCTGTGGGCGGTGGAGGACTCCGGGGGGGCGCCGGTGGTGTTCGGGCTGGACCACGGCGGGCGGGTGGTGGCGCGTCTCACGCTGCGTGACGTGGTCAATGTGGACTGGGAGGCGCTGGCGCTGGGACCGTGCGGCGCGGAGCAGTGCCTCTTCATCGGCGACGTCGGCGACAACCTGGCCCAGCGTGACGACGTGGCGGTGCTGCGCGTGGTGGAACCGGTGTTGGCCGGGACGCGCGAGCGCGAGGTGACAGCGGAACGCTTTCCCCTGCGCTATCCCGACGGAGCCCAGGATGCCGAGGCGCTGGTGGTCGACGAGGGCGGGTTGCCGGTGGTGTTCACCAAGCGCACCGACGGAACCACGCGGGTCTTCAGGTTCGACGCGCTGACCGGGGAGACGCTCCGCGCGCTGCGCAATGTTGATACCTCCGCCAACGTGGAGGGATTGCCCTCGGCCGTCACCGACGCGAGCCTCTGGTCCGACGGAAAACACCTCCTGCTCCGCACCTACGGTGGCGCGTGGCAGTTCGCACTCCCCGGCGGAATCGACGCGGTGGCGGACGCGTCCGGGGAGGCGGTGCCCGTCCCGTGGGAAGTCCAGGGGGAGTCGATGGCCTACGACCCGCGCACCGGTGGGTTCTGGACGGTGTCCGAGGGGAGGCAATCGGCGCTCTTCCATGTTGCGTGTGCGGAGTGACCGGTGGCGGACATCCTTCTCCCGACGGACTCCAAAGGCGTTGGGAGGGCGGACGGAGGGTGCCGTCGGAAGAGCCGCGGCAACCGGGGCCGGCGGGGTGGGTCCTCCGAGACGTCTTCAAACATGATACGTGACACAGTAACATGTCTGAAGAGGCCCGGGAGGGGGACCCGCCCGCGCGCGGGTATCCAGCGGTGCCCACCCGTCACGCCCTCCCCAACGCTTTTGCCTTTGGGGCGGAGTGGCCTTCACGCGGAATCGGCCGGTTCGCTCAAGCCGCGGCTTCGCCGGTGTTGGCGTCGAGGATGCCCGGCACGCTGAAGCGGATGGTGGTGCCCCTGCCGGGCTCGCTGCTCGCCGAGATGGTGCCGCCGTGGGCCTCGACGATGCGCTTGGCCAACGCCAATCCCAGGCCCACCCCGCCGGTGCCGCGCGCACGGCTGCGCTCCGTGCGGAAGAACGGCGTGAACAGGCGCTCCACGTCATCGGGCTCCATGCCAATGCCGCGGTCCAGCACCTCCACCACCAGCTCGCCGTCGACGGCGCGGGCGCGCACGGTGACCTCTCCGTCGGAGTACTTGCGCGCGTTGTCCACCAGGTTGTCGATTACGCGACGCAACAGCGCGGGGTCCGCGTCCACGGTGGGCAGCGGCTCCTGCACGTCCACGACGAGGGTGCGGGTGGGATGCGCCTTCTTGAACCGCTCCGCCACCTGCGCAATGAGGTCCCCGCCTTCCACCAGCGTGCGACGCAGCGGCGTCTCCGCGGCGGAGTGTCGCCCGATGACGAGGTCCATGCGCGCCGCGGTGAGGATGTCCTCCACGAGCTGGTTGAGCTCGGAGAGGTCGCTGCCCACCTCCTGCAGGTAGCGACGCGCCGTCTCCGCGTCTCCCTCCGCCGCCAGCTCCAGCGCCACCCGGATGCGCGCCAAGGGCGTGCGCAGCTCATGGCTCACGTTGGCCAGCAGCTCCTTCTCGCTGAGCACCAGCCGCTCCAGCCGCGCGGCCATCTCGTCAAAGGCCTGCGCCAGCTCGCCCACCTCGTCGGCGCCGCGGATGCCGGTGCGCGCGGCCAGGTCTCCCTCACCAAACGCACGCGCGGTGGCGGTCACGCGCTCCAGCGGGCGGGTCATGGCGCGCGCGGCGGGGATGGACACCAGCGCCAGCACCAGCAGCACCAGCAGCAGCCCCGACAACGCCTTCACCACCGGCACGCCCCACTCCCGGCGACTTCCGAACGCCAGGTACCCGACGAGCTGACCGTCCTTGCGCACGGGCGCCGCGGCCAACCAGTGCATGTCGCCGGTGCGCACGGGCCGGTGGGAGCTGAGGCGGTCCAGCTCGCATTCCTCCAGCGAGGGAACCGGCGGAGCCACGGTGGTGGCGCGCACCGTGCCGTCCAGGTTGTAGATGGTGGCCTCCATCCCCAGCGTGCGCGCAATGCGTTGCAGCTCGGCTTGCACGCGCGCGTCGTCGTGCAGGGAGGCGCTCACCGTCTCCGTCATGTACAGCGCCAGCCGGTTGGGAAACTCATGCCACCAACCGCCCCGACCCCACGCACCCGCCAACGCCGCCATGGCCGCACCCACCGCCACCAGCATCAGCAGGCCGTGCGCGTAGATGCGCCAGAAGAACTTGCGACCGTGGGTGTGATGGGGCCCGTGGGGGAAGTTGCACCGCATCAGTCCGCATCCTGCGCCGCAAGGAGGTAGCCCGCGCCGCGCACCGTCTTGAGCAGTCGCGGCTTCTTGGGATCATCCCCCAGCTTGTGGCGCAGCCGGGAGATGTGCACGTCAATGGAACGGTCAAAGGACTCCTCGGAGTTGCCCTTGGCCAGCTCCATGAGCTGCTCGCGCGAGAGCACCCGTCCCGCACGCTCCGCGAGCACCCGCAACAGCGTGAACTCGTAGCTGGTGAGCGGGAGCTCCTTTCCGTCGAGAACCGCCTGGCGTGCCGCGGGGTCGATCTGCAAGGAGCCCAGCTTGATGGCGCGCGTGGCCGGACCGGTCTGGCCGCGGGCCCGTCGCACCACCGCGCGGATGCGCGCCAGCAGCTCCCGCGGGGAGTACGGCTTGGCCAGGTAGTCGTCGGCGCCCAGCTCCAGGCCCATCACGCGGTCCGCCTCCTCTCCGCGCGCGGTGAGGATGATCACCGGCACGTCGGAGCGCGTGCGCAGCTCCCGGCACACCTGCAACCCGCTCTGGCCGGGCAGCATGATGTCCAGCAGCACCACGTCGTAACGGACCTTGAGCGCTTCCTCCAGCCCGCGGTTCCCGTCGGGAATCACGGTCACCACCACGTTGTGGCTCTTGAGGTAGTCGCTGGTGAGCCGCGCCAGGCGGTCGTCGTCCTCCACCATCAGCGCGGTGAGTGTGGGCTCGGCGTTCACCAGCGGCATCCTACCCCACGGCAGCGCCGGCGCACCCTCCGCCGACGCCGCCCGCCCGATGGTGCCGCTCATGCCAGAGAACGTTGCCATGGCGTCAGCGAGCGTCCACCCGGGCGTGGATCTTCTCGCTCACCTGGGCGCGCTGCTCGGGCGTGAGGATGGCGTGCAGCTTGAGGGCCGCGTCGGCCACGGTGTGCGCCATGCTGCGGATGCGGTCCAGGTGATCGTCGACGAGGGCGTGCACCGCGTTGGCGTCGGGCTTGGCGCTGTCCCACTGCTGCAGCAGCTCACCCTTGGCCTTCCGCCCCTCCGTGAACGTGTCCTTGGCCTCCCGGAACACCTCGTCCTTCAGCGCCAGCACCTGGGTGCGCTGCTCGTCGGTGGCGTTGAGCTCGTCGAGGTGGTCGGCGATGCGGGACGTGACGAACTTCTCCGCCCGCTCCGGTCCGCCGTGACCATGGCCCTCGCACCCGCCCCAGCTGGCGCGGAAACCCGTGATCGCCAGGAAACCCACCAGTCCTGCCGCGGCCCACATCATCTTGCGCTTCATCGGTATCCTCCGTGACGTCGGGACGGTTCGTCGTCCCTGGTGCGTGCAGGATGGGCCTCCGCTGTTTCCTCGGTTTGTCACCCGCGTGAAGAAACATGAAGCCTCCGGCTCCGCTCCCAGACTTGAGCGTCGGTCACGACGTGGCGCGTGAGGGCTTGTCCTTCCCGGCCCGCAACCCTATGGGGCAGCCCCACACACTTTCCTGGAGGCCACGTGCGTAGAGGATCCTGGTTCGCGGTCGCGCTGGCGGTCGCGGCAAGCTGCAAGTCCACCGAGCCCAAGAAGGATGAACCCAAACCCGCCCCGGCCCCCGCGCAGGAAGCGCCCAAGGAGCTCCCGGTGCCGCCCGGCGTGGACGTGGGCATCATGGACACGTCCGTGGACCCCTGCACGGACTTCTACGCGCACGCCTGCGGCGGCTGGCTCGCGCGCACGGAGATCCCCGCGGACCGCGCGGTGTGGTCGCGTGGGTTCATGGAGGTCATGCAGCAGAATGAGCAGCGCCTGCGCGCCATCCTGGACGAGCTGGCCGCGGGCAAGGGTGTGGAAGGCACGCCGTACGCCAAGGAGGTGGGCGACTTCTACGGCAGCTGCACGGATGAGGCGGACCAGCAGGGCGGCGCCGCCACCGTCAAGGAGCAGCTCGCGGCCATCGACAAGGTCAAGGACGCCAAGACGCTGCTCCCCGTCGTGGTGGCCATGCACAACATGGGCGCGCACCCGTTCTTCAAGTTCGCCTCGACGGTGGACTTCAAGGACTCCAGCAAGGTCATTGCCGAGGTGGACCAGGGCGGACTGGGCCTGCCGGACCGCGACTACTACCTGAAGCCCGACGAGAAGTCGGAACAGATCCGCAAGGACTACGTGGAGCACGTGGGCCGCATGCTGGTGCTGGCCGGCCAGAAGGAAGCCGACGCGCAGAAGAACGCGCAGGCTGTCTTCACGCTGGAGAAGGCGCTGGCGGAGGCCTCGCTCTCCCGTGTGGACCGTCGGGATCCGCACAAGCTCTACCACCCCACCGAGCTCACCGCGCTCAAGAAGTCCGCCGGCAGCCTGGACTGGTCCGCGTATCTCAAGGCCCGCGGCGTCGAGGCCACCAGCCTCAACATCACGCACCTGCCGTTCGTGGAGAAGGTGAGCGCGCTGCTCAAGTCGACCAAGGCTCCGGAGCTGAAGGCCTACCTGCAGTGGCACTTCCTCCACGACGCCGCGCCGTACCTGCCCAAGGAGTTCGTCGACGAGGATTTCCGGTTCAAGAGCAAGGCGCTCACCGGCGCCAAGGAGGACCTGCCGCGCTGGAAGAAGTGCGTGGCCTGGACCGACGAGTACCTGGGGGAGGCGCTGGCCGTGCCCTTCGTGCAGAAGCACTTTGGTGAGGACGGGAAGGCCACCACGCGCGAGATGGTGGCCAACATCGAGAAGGCGTTCGAGGAGAACCTGGCCACGCTGACCTGGATGGACCAGCCCACCAAGGACCGCGCGCTGGCCAAGCTGAAGACCATCGTCAACAAGGTGGGCTACCCGGACGCGTGGCGTCGTTACGAGGGGCTCAAGGTGGCGCGCGGCAACTTCGCGGCCAACGTGGCCAACGCCAGCGCGTTCGAGGTGAAGCGCGACCTGGCCAAGGTCGGCAAGCCGGTGGACCGCAATGAGTGGTTCATGTCCCCGCCGACGGTGAACGCGTACTACAACCCGCAGTGGAACGAGATCGTGTTCCCCGCGGGCATCCTGCAGCCGCCGTTCTTCAACAAGGACGCCACGCTGCCGGTGAACTACGGCGCCATGGGCATGGTGGTGGGCCACGAGGTCACCCACGGGTTTGACGACGAGGGTCGCAAGTTCGACGCGCAGGGCAACCTGACGGACTGGTGGACGCCGGAGAGTGGCAAGGCGTTCGAGGAGCGCACCGCGTGCGTGAAGAACCAGTACGACGGGTACACCGCCATCGACGACCTCAAGATCAACGGCGCGCTGACCCTGGGCGAGAACACCGCGGACCTGGGCGGGCTGAAGCTGGCCTTCCTGGCCATGACCGCGGCGACGAAGGACCGGGAGGACCTCAAGCAGTTCCGCTACACGCCGGCGCAGCAGTTCTTCTACGGCTACGCGCAGAGCTGGTGCTCCAAGTACCGCGACGAGCAGGCCCGCCTCCGCGCCCAGACCGACCCCCACAGCCCGCCGCGCTGGCGCGTCAACGGCCCGCTCTCCTCGCTGTCCAGCTTCAAGGATGCGTTCCAGTGCAAGGACGACGCGCAGATGGTCCGGCCCGCCGCCAACCGCTGCGAAGTCTGGTGATGGACGTCGTCATCAGCGCAGGCGGAGCACCCGGCTCTCATACGGTGTGAAACGTTCCTGGCCGCGTGACCAGCTGAGCTGACCGCCGCGCATCCCTCCCTCCCCAACCCCCAGCACCGTGGTGACCGAGCGTGCTCCCCGCAGCGCGCCCGGCAGCGCCACCGGCTGCATCTCCACCACCTCCGACCCGGCGTTGACGACGACAACCACGCCCGCCACCGGGTAGGCCAGCACCACCAGCGCGGGATGCGCGGCGTCCAGCATCACCGGTGCCTCGGCGCGCGGGATGCCCAGCTCGCGTCGCAAACGGATGAGCTTGCGGTGGTGGGAGAGCAGGCTGGCCGGGTCGCGCCGCTGCGTCGCCACGTTCCGGGTGTCGAGCTCGCCGGCGTACGGGTACCAGGGTGTTCCCGTCGTGAAACCGCCCGCGGCGGTCCAGGGCATGGGGGTGCGCTTGGCTTCGTCGCCGTGGCCGCTCCCCTGCGGCAGGCCCACCTCGTCGCCGTAGTAGAGGAACGGCGTGCCGGGGAGCATCAGCAACAACGTCACCGCGGCTTTCACCGCCGCCAGCGACGGGAGACGGGAGACCAGGCGGTCCATGTCATGGTTGCTGAGGAAGGTGGCCTCATAGCTCCACGGCGTGCGCGTTTCGGCAATCTTCGCCAGCTCGGTGCGCAGCGCGTCGCCGTGCTCACCGAGGATGGTGCTGGTGATGGCGCTGGCGAGGTCGAAGTCGAAGGCCTGGTGGAACTCGTCGTCGTGGCCACGGTACTCCAGGACGCGCGCGCGCTCCGTCCACGCTTCCGCCACCAGCAGCGCGGAAGGTTTCACCGCGGCCACCTCCGCGCGCAGGCGACGGAAGAACGCGTGCGTGGCGGGCAGGTCGGCCAGCTCTCCGTCGGGACTCTCATACAGGTAGCGCGCCGCGTCGACGCGGAAGCCGTCCGCGCCCCGCTGCAGCCAGGTCCGCGCGGTGTGCACCATGGCGTCGGCCACGGCGGGATTGCCGTAGTTGAGGTCCGGCATCCCCGACCAGAACAGGCCGTAGAAGAACGTCCCGTCGCCGAGGGGATGCCAGGTCCGCCTTCCGCCGGGCCACGGTTGCGTCCAGCCCGGGTCGTCGTGACGCCAGAGGTAGTAGTCACGCGTGGGGCTTTCCGGGCCCACCCGCGCCGCCTGGAACCACGGGTGCTGTGACGACGTGTGATTCACCACCAGGTCCAGCAGCACCCGCATGCCACGTCGATGGCACTCGTCGAACAATTGCCGCACGTCGGCTTCCGTGCCCAGCGCGGGGTTGACGCCCAGGTAATCGGTGACGTCGTAGCCGTGGTACGAGGGCGAGGGGTTGATGGGCGTGAGCCACAGTCCGCCCACCTCCAGGTCCTCACCTTCACCCGCGCGTCCGTCGTTGAGATGGTCCAGCTTCTCGAGGATGCCGCGGATGTCGCCCACGCCGTCGCCGTTGCTGTCGTGGAAGCTGCGCACGAAGACCTCGTAGAAGACATCCGCGTCCCCCACGGCGGCGGGCGCGCGCACCGGCCCCGACGAGCGGCACGCGCACCACAGGAGCCCCGTCATCACCGCCCAACGTCGCCACGCGTACATGCCCAACCTCGTTGGTGTGTGAAGCTAGACTGGACAGCCGTCGCCTTGACAGCACCACGTGCTCCTGAAACGACTGAGACACGTCTGCCTTGGAGCCACCATGCGCTTGGGAGCGGTGTGTCTCGTCGTGGGGATTGCACCGTGGGGCTGCAGCGGCGTGGGCGCGGAATCCTCCTCGTCGAGCGCGGCGGCCAGCGGCGGGAGCAGCAGTGGCGGTGGGACCTCCTCCAGCGTGGCATCCAGCAGCACCGGCACCAGCAGCTCGTCGGGGGACACCGGTGGGACGGGCAGCTCGACGAGCAGCAGCAGCGGCGGTGGAGTGACCTCGGAGCAGGCGTGCGCGGACTATGCGCAGGCGTTCTGCGGCGCGTACCAGGAGTGCACGCCATGGCTGCTGGCGTACCGCTGGGGCGACCTGGCGACGTGTCTGGCGCGCGTGTCGCTGGTGTGTCCCCAGGGATTCACCGCGCCCGGCTCCGCCATCACGCCCGACCTCGTGCAGGGGTGCACCAACGTCTTCTCCTCGCTCACGTGCGCGCAGCTGGCCACGGGCATCACCCCGGTGGCGTGCCGTTATCCTGACGGGACGCGCGGCAACGGTGAGCCCTGCACGTTCTCGCACCAGTGCGCCAGCGGCGTGTGCCGGGTGTCGGGCACCGCGTTGTGCGGTGTGTGCGCGGCGGCGGCGCAGGAGGGGGAGGACTGCAACACGGATTCCGACTGCGCCGAGGGGCTGGCCTGCAACGGCGCCTTCTGCGTGGTCCCGGTGGCGCGCGACGGAGAATGCGGCGCGGTGGACATCTGCCTCGGCGGGCTGGTGTGTGACCACGGCTTCTGCGAGCCGCCCAAGCAGCTGGATGACATCTGCAACCCGGACGCCAGCCTGTGCGACGCGCGCCAGGGCCTGTACTGCAACCCCGCCACCAACCGCTGCCAGGAGATCGAGCTCGTCGACGACGGAGACCTGTGCGGCGTCATGCCCAACACCTACCGCGTGTGCCAGACCGCGGGCCTGTGCATCTTCCCGGAGAACAGCGAGGTGGGGGAGTGCACCGGCCACGCCGCGGACGCCGCCACCTGTGACGACGACAATGGTCCGCGCTGCCTGGCCCCCGCGTTCTGCTTCAACGGGGTGTGCACGCTGCCGGATGCGCAGCAGTGCCAATGAGCTCAGTCGGCCACGCCGTAGACGGTGACCTCCTGCGCCTTGCCCTTGAGCCGCGCCTGACCCAGGTGCCGGCAGTGGGCCTGGGATGACGACGTCAACGCGTCGTGCAGCGCTTGGGAGATGAGGATGGATTGCTGGAAGTCCTTGGTGGCGGACTCCAGGCGGCTCGCGGTGTTGACGGCGTCGCCAATGACGGTGAACTCCTTGCGGTCGGCGCTGCCCACGGTGCCCTGCAGCACCTCGCCCCGGTGCAGGCCAATGCCGTTGTCCAGCTGGGGCATGCCCGCGGCGGCCCAGCGCGCATTGAGGGTGCGCAACACCGCGCGCATCTCCCGCGCCGCGCGCAGCGCATTCTCCGACGGATTCTCCAGCTCCAACACGCCGCCGAACACGGCCATCACCGCGTCGCCGATGAACTTGTCGATGATGCCGCCGTGACGCTGGATGGCGCCCACCATGCCGTCGAAATACTGGTTGAGCTGCTGCACCACCGCGGCGGGGTCCGCGCCCTCGCTCCAGGAGGAGAACGCGCGCACGTCGGAGAACAGCACCACCACGGTCTTGCGCTCACCGAGCACGGTGCTCTTCTCGCGGATGATCTTGTCGCGCACCTCGTGGCTGACGAACTGGCCGAACAGGCGGCTGATGCCCTTCTTTTCGTTCTCCTCGTGCAGCACGCGGAGGATGAGCTTCCGCCCATAGTGCGCCAGGCTCCCCACGACGAGCCCGGTGAGCAGCAACATCATGGTCTTGAGGACGTAGATGGCGGGTGAGCTCAGCTCCTGCTGCAGGATGGGGTCGGGGGCCACCACCTGCACCAGGGTGGGTACGGCCAGCCAGGTGCACACCAGGTAGCCCGCCGCGGCCACCGCGCCCGCCACCACCGGCAGCGCCCGCTGGAACAGGAAGCCGGTGAGGATGATGAGCGGCGCGTAGAGGTAGCTGAAGGGGCCGGTCAGCCACGTGGCTACGCCGCCGGGCAGGGCGAAATGCGAGGCCAGGAAGAACCCGGTGGGGAGGCTGGTCAGGGGCAGGAGGAACACATAGGCCAGCGCTCCCTTGAGGGCCCCACGACGAGCCATGCGGTGGGTGAGCCACGCCCAGGTCCCGCCCAGCAACGCAAACACCGACGCGGTGCGCACGCCCGCCACGTATCCCAAGGCCAGCAACGCCTCGACCTGCACCGCCGAGACCAGCCCGAAGATCGCCAGGTAACGCGCTCCCCGCGCCAGCGCGCGCTGGCCCTCCTCGTGGATGTATTCGGCAACCAGCGCCTGCTCTCGCCCGGTCTCTGCGGTCATGTCCCCGGCGAGCGTGACGCGGCGGTTGTGCGGGAGGCCAGTTTTCCGCCGGCCTCAGGCTCCGCTCAGCGGGCGGTTGCTGCCGGGGTGCCCTTCCCCAAGCGTGCGGTGCAGCCGCTCCTGGGTGGTGCCGGTGGCGCTGGAGAGCTTGGTGTCCTCGTGCGGATGGGGCGTGCGCGCCACGGACTCCGAGTGACCGCGCGGCGGCGCGGCCTCGCTGACGGGGTGGGTGCTGCCCGGTCTTCCGTCGGAGAGCGTGTGGTGGGGCGGGGGTGGCGCCACGGGATGGGCCGGCGGCGCGGATTCCCCTGGCGCAGGGCGACGCGTGAACAGCTCCGCCATCCCGTCGGAGAAGTCCGCCCGCAGGTGGCGCAGTCCCTCGTCGTCCACGGCCTCCGCCAGCACCTGGCACACCACCTGCGCGTGCTCCCGCGCGAACGCGGGGTCCACCGCTTCCAGCGCGGCCACCTCGCCGTAGAACGCGTCCACGTCGTCGCGGGCGGAGCCGTGGGGGTGGCGGTGGAGCATGTCCTGGAGGTCGTCCGGGAGCTGGCGCGCCACGGCGTCGGCGTGGAGGGGGTCCAGGCGGCGACCCAGCGCGTCCAGCGTGGCGCCCACCACGCGCCAGGCCATCTCCCCGTCCAGCCCGGCCCGATCCTGGACCTGTTGGATGAAGCGTCCGGTGTCCATGACGGGTTGTCACGCTCGCGCCTGCCGCGCGCCACCGCCTCGACGTCGACGCGAGCGCGGGCGCCCCACGGGCTTTGCGCGTCCCGCCCGGGACGCTAGGGTCGCGCGCCGTGTCCCATCCCGTTCCCGCCTCGCCCGTTGCTCCGGCGCCCGCGCCGCCCTCGTCGTCACCGCCGAAGCCCAAGCGCGGTGCACGCGGCGTGGTGGTGCAGCTGCTGAAGCTGGGGCTGGTGGGTGGGCTGCTCTACGTCCTGGTGCAGAAGGGTTTCCTGTCGCTGGACAAGACGCGGGAGGCGTTCACCCGGCCGCTGCCCATGGTGGCGGGGATGCTCCTGCTGGTGTCCACGTCCCTGGCCAGCGCGTTCCGTTGGCAGCTTCTGCTGCGGGCGCAGTCGCTGGTCATCCCGTTCTCGCGCACGGTGCAGCTGCAGTTCATTGGCCTGTTCTTCAACATCGCGCTGCCGGGCGCGGTGAGCGGCGACTTCGTCAAGGCGTTCTACGTGGGCCAGGAGGCCCCGGAGCGGCGCGCGCGCACCTTTGGCAGCATCCTGTTCGACCGTGTGCTCGGGCTCTCGGCGCTGATGGTGGTCTCGTCGTTGGCCATGCTGCTGGGGAGCAACTTCACCGGGGACGCCACCACGGTGGGAGCGCTGAAGCTCCTGGTGCACGGCATGGCGGCGGGCGTGGTGGGGTTCTACGCGTACCTGTTCCTGGTGAACCCGGAGCGCGACCTCTTGCTGAAGCTCCTCACCGCCATCCACACCCGCATCCCCAGGCTGGCGGCCATCACCGGCGTCTACGAGGGCATGCGCCACTACCACCACCACCGCGGCACGGTGCTGCGCGCGCTGGGGTTGTCCGCGGTCATCCACCTCACCGTGGGCGTGGCGTTCCTGTTCTTCTCGCGCGCCATGGGGGAGGGGCAGCTGGCGCTGCATGACCTCTACACCGTGGTGCCCACCGGCCTGCTCATCACCACCATCCCGGTGGCGCCGGTGGGCGTGGGCACGGGCCACGCGGCGTTCCTGTTCCTGTTCCGCCTGCTGGGAAGCGAGCGTGGCGCGGACATCTTCACGTTGATGGTGCTGACGCAGTTCCTGATCGGCGCGGTGGGCGGGCTGGTCTACCTGCGCTTCCGCAGCCACGAGCCGGCGCCCACTCCCACGCCGGGTTAGCGGCTGCCGCAGCACGAATTGGCCACCGGGTCCTGACCGCCACCCGTGGACCACGACCAGGGAGCGCGGCGAGCCTGCGCCGACGGTGGGCCAGCGTCGGGCGCGTTCACAGCGGGCCGAACAGCATCTGGGGCTTGATGGCGGGCTCCCGCCCAGGTGGCCGCTGGTTGAACGCCATTCGGTTGCGGATCGCAGACAGGAATGTAACACGAATGTCCGCGCCACGACCTTGGGGCCCCGCCGGGGCGTCCGTCGCGCGTCGTCGACAGCCACCCGCTATCGAGACTTCCCTGTGCGCGGACGTCCCGGTCTGCGAACGGTGAGCGATGCAGCTCGATCAACCCAACCTGCCAGCCAACCTGAACGGGAACCGCTGTCTTGACGTCGGGTGCGGAAGGCAGGCCGCTCAGCTGGAGGGCGGGGCGTCCCCCGGCGCGTCGATGGTGGGCGGGGTGAGCGGCGTGCCGTCATGCGCGGTGGTGCCGCTGGACTGGATGTCCACCTCCGGCAGCGCCGGGCCTCCGGCCATCACGTCCACGGCGTCCATGACCTGCACGCCGGTCAGCTCCACGTCGTCGACCATCTCCGCCAGCGGCCCGGCGACCACCACCCCGCCCTTGCGCGTCTTCTTGAGCCGCGGTGCGGTGGGCACGTTCTCGACGCTGTCCACCAGCACCACCGGCTCCGCCTCGTCGTCGACCTCACCGCCAACCAGCGTGCTGGTGAGCACCAGGGGCGGCGGGGGCGGCGGCT
>JBFMGU010000263.1:0-14452 GCA_040752415.1 Myxococcota bacterium | reverse complement strand
TTGACAAGCCAAGCCAAGACGACCACGGCGGGCGGTTCCCGCGAGGCGCTGGGAGTCAGCCCCGACGAAAACCGCCGGCCGAGAACAGGCGAGCCAGCCACCAGCGACGCGGTTCGCGCTGACAAGACATCGCGACGCGGTTCTGGCCGGCAACGCCCCGACGGTTCTCCCCAACCTGGACGACAAAAAGAAACGCCGGGAGGGTCTCCCCGTCCCGGCGCTTCGTCCCTTCGTGACAATTCGCGCGGATTACTTCTTGCCGCCGCCCTTGCCACCGGTCTTGCCGGCGGCCGCCGCCTTGGCCTGCTTCATCGGGTTGGAGGACAGCACCTCCTCCTTGCGGACGCGGATCGGGTGCAGCTTCGTCGTCGGGGACAGCATCACCATGGCGGTGTTGAAGCCCGGCGCCGGTCCATCCAGCAGCACCAGGTTGTGCTCGGGGAGGATGCGCTCCACCTTGATGTACTGGGTGGTCACGCGCTCGGCGCCCATGTGGCCCGCCATGCGCTTGCCCTTGTGCACGCGACCGGGCTCGGCACGGCAACCAATGGAGCCACCGTGACGACGGTACTCGTGGGTACCGTGGCTCCACACGCTGCCCGCCATGTGGTGCCGCTTGATCACGCCGGCAAAGCCGCGGCCCTTGCTGGTCCCGGTCACGTCCACGCGGTCACCCTCGTGGAGCACGTCCAGGCCCACCTTGGCGCCCACGTTGTACTTGTCCAGCTGCTCGGGCTTGACCCGCACCTCACGCAGGTAGCGCTGCGGCTCCACGCCAAGCTTCTTGAACCGGCCCATCATGGGCTTGCCCACCAGGCGCTCCACGCGCCGCGGGTCGCCCTTGTAGGTGCCGTAGCCGATCACCAGGGCGGCGTAGCCGTCCTTCGCCGGCGTGCGCTTGTCCACCACCACGCACGGTCCCACCTCCACCACCGTCACGCCCTTGCGCGTGCCGTCGGGGAGGAAGATCTGGGACATGCCAACCTTCTTGCCCATCAGGGCCAGGTCCATTGCCATCTTTGCTGCCTCGCTTGGACGAGCTTCTCTCTCGTCCGGGCTCATGGCGTCACCGCCAGGGGAGCCCCGGTGCGCCGCCCCGGAAGGCGTGAGCACCGACTGCGGCAAGCGCCCCGCGAGAAGCCTGACCACCAGGCAGAGCGGGGGGCCTGCGTTGAAAGGGCGGCGGAATCTACGCTCCCTCCGCCCGTTGTCAACACCATGGAGCCACCGCCTTGGCCCACCCCCAAGGGTCGGACCACCAGCGGTTGGGGAGATCCGGTGGAGCCGGGCTTGACGGGACCCGGGATGAGGATTAGCTCACGGCCTCTTTTTTGCGGGGGCGCCCAACCACCGGGCGGACCGCAACCAATGCGGGGTCGGCGTGCCTGGCCTCCCATGGAATGGATGAATCCCCAAACTCTGCACGGATGCAGGAGGATTTGATGAAGAGTGGAGCAGCGTTCTTCGGAATGGTGGGTGTGGGAGCCGTGGCGTTTGCGCTGGGTTTCCAGACCGGACGCACCGGCAACACCAGCCAGCCGCAAGCCCAGGCACAGCAGAAGCCCGCCGCCAACAACGCCCAGCCGGCAAGACCCACCACGCCGCCGGACCAGACCGTCTACAAGGTCCCCGTCCGCGACGCGTACTGCAAGGGCCCGGCCGACGCGAAGGTGACGGTCATTGAGTTCAGCGAGTTCCAGTGCCCGTTCTGCAACCGCGTGCTGCCCACCATGAAGCAGGTGCAGCAGACCTACGGCAATGACGTGCGCGTGTGCTTCAAGCACAACCCGCTGCCGTTCCACCAGGACGCGCCGCTGGCCTCCGTGGCGTCGTTGGCCGCCGGGGAGCAGGGCAAGTTCTGGGAGATGCATGACAAGCTCTTCGAGAACCAGAAGGCCCTCAAGCGCCCGGACCTGGAGAAGTACGCGCAGGAGCTGGGCCTGGACATGAACAAGTTCAAGGCCGCGCTGGACAACAACCCCTACAAGGCCCGCATTGACGCGGACGTGGCCGAGGCGGCGCAGTTCGGCGCGCGCGGCACGCCCAGCTTCTTCATCAACGGCAAGAGCCTGCGCGGCGCGCAGCCGTTTGACGCGTTCAAGACCGCCATTGACGGCGCGCTCAAGGACGCGGACGCGGCCCTGGCCGCCGGCGCCTCCCGCGCGGACCTGTACGCCAAGCTGACGGAGAAGGGTCTCACCAAGGCCGCGGAGCAGCCCCAGCAGCGCGACCAGCCCGCCGCCTCCCGTCAGAAGGTGGAGCTGACCAAGACGGAAATCTGCAAGGGCCCCACGGACGCCAAGATCACCATCGTGGAGTACAGCGAGTTCCAGTGCCCGTTCTGCGCGCGCGTGGGTCCCACGGTGAAGCAGATCATGCAGACCTGGCCCAAGGACGTGAAGTTCTGCTTCCGTCACAACCCGCTGCCGTTCCACAAGGACGCGCCGCTGGCTTCCGAGGCTGCGTTGGCCGCGGCGGACCAGGGCAAGTTCTGGGAGATGCACGACAAGCTCTTCGAGAACCAGAAGGGGCTGCAGCGCGCGGACCTGGAGAAGTACGCGCAGGAGCTGGGACTGGACATGAACAAGTTCAAGGCCAGCCTGGACAACAACGCGCACAAAGCCCAGATCGACGCCGACATGGCCAGCGCGGCCAAGTTCGGTGCGCGCGGCACGCCGGCGTTCTTCATCAACGGCACGCCGCTGAGCGGTGCCCAGCCCTTCGACAACTTCAAGGCCGCCATCGAGAAGGAGATTGCGTTGGCGGATGACCTGATGAAGAAGGGCACGCCGCTGGCCAAGCTGTACGAGGAGGTCCTGAAGCAGGCGCCCAGCGCTCCGGCGGCCCAGGCGCAGCGTCCCGGCGCGGATCCCAACAAGGTCTACAACGTGACGGTGGGCCAGTCGTACGCCAAGGGCCCCGCCACCGCACCCATCACCATCGTGGAGTTCAGTGACTTCCAGTGCCCGTTCTGCAGCCGCGTGGGTCCCACGCTCAAGCAGATCGAGGACACCTACAAGGGCAAGGTCCGCATCGCCTTCAAGCACAACCCGCTGCCGTTCCACCAGGATGCGCCGCTGGCCTCCAAGGCCGCCCTGGCTGCCGGTGAGCAGGGCAAGTTCTGGGAGATGCACGACAAGCTGTTCGCGAACCAGAAGGCCCTCAAGCGGGAGAACCTGGTGAGCTACGCCAAGGAGATCGGCCTGGACATGGGCAAGTTCGAGAAGGACCTGGACAACCCCAAGTACGACGAGGTCATCAAGAAGGACATGGCGGAGGGCGCGGCCAATGGCGCGTCGGGAACGCCCACGTTCTTCATCAATGGTCGTCAGCTGGTGGGCGCGCAGCCGTTTGATGCGTTCAAGAACCTGATCGAGGAAGAGCTCAAGAAGAAGAGCTGAGCTTCCTTCCCTGCGCAGTTCCTGCAACGGCGCCCCGGGTCCCGCACCCAGGGCGCCGTTGGTGTTTCAGGCACCGTCCTTCGACTGCGTCGCGAATGCGATCCCACTGTTTCAACGCCGGAGACGGCCTCCGTCGACGATGAACGGCCTTGAGCGACGAGCGTCCGTAGCGCGGACATTCCTGGTCCCTGGCGCGATCCACGACGCTGCGACTCAATCAGCAACCCTGCCAGTCACCCCAATCAGGAACGCTTGCCAACCCGCGCGTGGCTTCGCCCTCAAGGAAGGAGCCCTGGCGGCCTCTGGTCGTCCGGCCTTGGACTTGGTGAGGGGCTGCGTCGGAACAGGATGCCCATCGGCATTTCAGACGTCGTGAACGAGCCACGACCTGGAGTGCGGCGGGCCCTCGCCGCCCTGGCCAGCGCCGAGCGGGTTTCCGACACCTGCCGAACGGTCCACCCGGCGCAGCCGCCGCGCCCCCCCGTCGTCGCGGAGTCCCGCGCCCGGCGGTTGGCCGTTGAGGACGCACTCGACGCTGGCCAGGGCGGCGAGGGCCCGCCGCACTCCAGGTCGCGGTCCGCTCACGACGTCCGCAGTCCCGATGGGCGCCTTGTCCTGACGCAGCCCCTGACTCGTTCGGCCTGCGGCGCGGTCTACTTCTTCGTCGCCTTGCGCGCCTTCTCGACGGAGCCGCGCGGCACAATGGGCAGCTTCACTTCCACGGTCTGCGGCTTGGCAGTGGAGGCGCCGTAGGAGATGCCCCGGACATGCCGTTCCAGGCAGGCGCGCAGACCGGGGGCCTCCCGCGGCCCCTGCGCGCTGGCTTCCGTGGCCCGTCCCTCCGACGCCACGGTCACCTTCACCGTCCACACTCCCGCGGCCGCGGGCAGCTCCTCGTCCTGCGTGGCGGCGATCTCGCAGCGCGTGACACCGGCCTGGTGCAGCTTCACGGTGTGCACAATGGCGGCGGCGCGCTCCGACTGGGCGTCCTCGCCGGCGTGCGCGGTCTGCTGCCGGGTCACCTCCCCGGCTTCATTGCGGAGCTGCTGCGCCACCACGGCATCGCCCTTGCGCTCGAAGCACTTGGCCACGTCGGTGAGCAGGCTGGAGCGCTTGGAGAACGCGGGATGCGTCTGGCCCACGCCACGCGCCAGGCGCAGCGCATCTTCACACCGACCACTGAGGGCCAACGCTGCGGCCTGCCCCACGCGCGGGTTCGGGCTCAGCTCATGGGTGGTGTCCAGCGCCTCGGCGCGCTGGAACGCGGCCAGCGCCTCCGTGGCCCGCCCCGACGCCAGGTACTCCGCACCCGCGGTCATCTCGGCCTGCGCCTTCATGCCGGTCTCCGCCTGCTTGAGACGCTTGCGCTCGTCCTCCATCACGCTCTTCACGGGCGAGCTGCGCGACTCCGCCAGGTCCGCCTTCATGCCCGGCACGGCCAGCGAGGGCTTCCGCAGCGGCTGCGCGGGCGCCGACGCCGCCGGAGGAGGCGCGCTCCCGCCCCCCATCGCTCCCGCCCCAGCCGCGCCACGCGCCGCACCCTCGCGACCGTCGTCGTCACGGTAGGCCTCCATCTCCGCGCGCGCCTCGGCCGGCGGGGAAGCGGGCGGGGGAGGCAGGGTCAGGTTCCCGGTCTCCGGGCCCCGCGCACGCGGCTGTTCCGAGGCCACCACGCCCCAGCTCGCGGGCGCCTTGGCCTTCTTGAGCTCCGCCACCTTCTCCTCGGAGCGCTGGACGCGCCTCGCCGCCACGTCGTCAGTCTCGGCCGTGCTCTCCGGGCTTGGCTCCGCAGCGGGCGCCGGCGCGGCCGCCAGGGGCGCGGCGACCTCGCGCTTGCCCTGCGCCTCCATCTGGCGCGCCGGCGCGGGTTCCACCTTGTCCGCAACCTCGCCCATCGCGGGCTGCTGGTCCTTGGACGGGGGCGCACGGTCGCGCAGCGCTTCTTCGTCGGCGGGAGCGGCGGCACGGAGGGCCACGCCGTTGGCGGCGCCCCTGGGGGCATCCACCGCCTTCTCCGCCACGGCGGCGCCCAGGAGCGCGGCCTCGTCGCCACCCGCGCCGGCCGTGGGCTCCACCGGCTTGGCCTCCTTGGCCGCCAGGTCCGCCCGTGGCGTCGTCACCGCGGGCTCGGCCGCCATCTGCGGCGCAGCGGCGGGGGCAACCTCCTGCACGACCGCCTCCGGGCTCTTCATGGACAGCTTGGACGTGCTCACCAGCATCACGGCGGCCAGGCCGGCGCCCGCGGCAGCCAGGCCCAGCGACCACGGCTTCATCAGCCAATCCAGCAGCCCCACCCGCTCCGTCGTCGCGGCAACCGGGGGCGAGGCGGCAGCGGTGCGCGCCACGTCCAGGATGCGCGCGGTGAGGGCGTCGGGCGGGTCGGGGAGTGGGGCGGCCAGCGCCACCGTCTTGCGCACGGAGGCCAGCTGGGCCAGCTCGCCGTTGCAGGAGTCGCAGGTGCGGGCGTGCGCCAGGAAGGCGTCCGCCTCCCGTGGTGAGAGCTCCCCGTAGAGGTAGCCCATCAAGTCGTCCGCGTGCCGTTCACAGGCCATGATGCAACCCTGCTCCTCGGATCAATCTACCTGCGCCGTGCCCAACCTGCTCGGGCATCACGGCGTGATTCCTTGTGACGTCAGCTGTGCCCTCAACGATTCCAGCGCGTACCTCATGCGGCTTTTGACGGTGTTCTCCGGCACGCCAGTCATCTCCGCGATCTCCTTGAACGGAATCCCGGAGTACTCGCGGAGGATGAACACCTCCCGTTGCTCGGGCGGCAGCCGGGCCAGCGCCTGGTCCACGGCGTGGCGGATGCGCACGTCCTGGGTGACCTGGTCGCCGCCGGGGAGGTTGCCGGCGGTGCGGTCCAGGCGGGTGGCGGAGTCGGCCTCGTCGCCAACCGGGGCGTCCAGGCTCTCCGCCCGACGGAAAGCCGCCTTGCGGGACGCGTCAATGCAGTGATTGCGCGCGATGGTGTACAGCCAGGTGGTGAACTTTGCCTTGCGCTCGTAGCTCGCCGCATTCCGCACCACGCGCAGGAAGATCTCCTGCAACGCGTCCTCCGCGCCCTGCGGGCTCCCCAGGAACCGCAGGGCAAAGTGGAAGACCCCCCGCCGGTGGCGCTTCACGAGCTCCTCGAAGGCAGGGAGGGCCCCCGCCTTGTACTGGAGCATCAGCTCTTCGTCGGAGAGCTCGTGGAGGGGTGCCATGGGACCGGCGCCCGGGGCTTCCACCCGGTTCAACGGGCGGACCGCGGAAAGGTTCTTGGCAACTGGCGGGGCCTCGGCTGAGGCGGCGGGGTGGTCCCTCCCCCCACCCGGGCCCCCCGTGGTTCAGTTCAGGCCTTGGTCACCTTGCGGCCACCCTTGCGGAGCTTCTCGGTGACCACCTTGAGCGCGTCGGTCACGCTGATGCGCTCCTGCTGCATGTCATCCCGGTAGCGGATGGTGACCGTGTCATCCTGCGCGGTCTGGCCGTCCACCGTGATGCAGAACGGCGTGCCCACCTCGTCCTGCCTGCGGTACCGGCGACCCACCGCGTCCTTCTCGTCGTAGAACGCGTTGACGCCGCTCTGCCAGAAGGTGCGGATGATCTCCCGCGCCTTCTCCGGCATGCCCTCCTTCTTGATGAGCGGGAACACCGCCACCTTGATGGGGGCAATGCGCGGGTCCAGGCGCAGCACCACGCGCGGCTCCGCGCCCTCGCCCTTGGCGTCGGGGGGAGGCGGCTCCTCCTCGTACGCGTCGATCAGGACGGCCAACGCGGTGCGGTCCGCGCCCGCCGCCGGCTCGATGACGAAGGGCAGGTAGTGCGCCTTCTTGTCGACGTCGAAGTAGGTGAGCTTCTTGCCGCTGAACTTGCTGTGCTGCGTGAGGTCGAAGTCACCGCGGCTGGCAATGCCCTCCAGCTCACCCCAGCCCCAGGGGTAGTCGTACTCCACGTCGGCGCAGGCCAGGGCGTAGTGGGCCAGCTCGCTCTTCTCATGCTCACGCAGGCGCAGCTTCTCCGGCCGCAGGCCCAGGCGCTCGGTGTACCAACGCAGCCGCTCGCCCTTCCAGTAGTCGTACCAGTAGTCGGGGCCCTTGCCCTCGTCGGCGTACTGCGGCGGCGGGACGAAGTACTCCATCTCCATCTGCTCGAACTCGCAGGAGCGGAAGGTGAAGTGCTCGACGGTGATCTCGTTGCGGAAGCTCTTCCCCTGCTGCGCAATGCCGAACGGCGGCTTGAGGCGGTAGCTCTGCTGCACGTTGAGGAAGTTCACGAACATGGCCTGCGCGGTCTCCGGGCGCAGGAACACCGTGGCGCTGTCATCCTCGACGGGACCGAGGTGCGTCTTGAACATCAGGTTGAACTTGCGCACGTCGGAGAGGTTCTGGCTCTGGCACTCCGGGCAGACGATCTTGCCGTCGGCGCCCAGCGGGGCCTTGTCGGCGCGGAAGCGGGCCTGGCAGTTCTTGCAGTCCACCAGCGGGTCGGTGAAGCCGGCCACGTGACCGGAGGCCTCCCACACGCGCGGGTGCATGATGATGGAGGCGTCAATGCCCACCACGTCCTCACGCTCGTGGACCATGGTGCGCCACCACTCATTCTTGATGTTGCGCTTCAGCTCGACGCCCAGCGGGCCGTAGTCATACGCGCTGCGCAGGCCGCCGTAGATCTCCGAGGACTGGAAGATGAGGCCGCGGCGCTTGGCCAGGCTCACCAGCTTCTGCATGACCTCGGGCTCGGCCTGCGGGGCGGCCTTCTTCTTGGCCTTCTTGTCGGCCTTGTTCTCGGGCTTGTCGGGCTTGTTCTCGGATTCCATGGGCGCACCTGTCTCCCGTCCGTGGCGGCGTTGGGCCGCACGGGTGGGGGTCGCGCCATGTAGCAGCAAACCTTCCGCCTATCACCTGCCGGCGGCGTGTCAGCCCAGCTTGCCCTTGACCGTGGCGGCCAGGGTGCGCGTCTCCTCGTCGGAGGCGGTGAGCAGCACCGTCTGCACGCGG
Organism: Myxococcota bacterium; assembly: GCA_040752415.1. GTDB lineage: Bacteria > Myxococcota > JACRCW01 > JACRCW01 > JACRCW01 > JBFMGU01. The sequence continues at coordinate 6,069 of JBFMGU010000263.1, read as the reverse complement.
GTCTTCAGGAGGCGGGCGGAAGCGCTCTGCGCCAGGTCCTCCCGCTCCGCCAGGCCGCGCAGGGCGGCCACCTGGTGCGCCTCCACCGGCGAGGACATGGCCTTGGAGAGCAGCTCCAGGTCATTGGGCAGGGCCGTCTTCAGCGCCAGGTACTCCTCCACCGCCTTCTTCACCTCGGCGGGGCCGGCGGCCTTGCGCAGCGCCTCGCGCACCTCCCGCTCCTTCTGCTGCTCCTCGGAGGGCTTCTTGACGACGGCGCGCAGCGGCTCCGGCATGGAGGCGGGAGCATCCGCGGAGGTGATCATCTTGCCGCCGTTGGACCAGAGCTTCTCCAGGTCCTTCTTGTACTTCTCGTAGGCGGTGGTGTTCTGCTGCAGGCCGCCGGCGGGGCGGTCCCTGTCGCGGCGCTGGCTGCTGTCGCGCTGTTTGTCGATCTCGCGCCAGCTCTTCTTTTCACGTGGTCTGTCGTTGTCCCGGTAACTGCTCATGGATGCGCTGCCGGTCCTCACGCAATCTCCGGGGCTTGTCTGCCGACCGGAGAGCCAGGCTGATTGGTGAGAGGACCGTCCTCGTTTGCTTGGGCACAGCACCCGGCCCGTCACATGCGGCCGGAAGATGCCCGTTGCCTGTGGGTCCGTTGCCCAACCCACCCGGCTATCGGGCAGGCTTGTCAGTGGGATGAGTGGAGATACTCAGATGCCTGACGTGACGCACCCTAGCAGCGTCTGAATCGCTTTGGGAAGGGCAGACGGGGGCCTGGCCAGGGGGGATCAGGGCGCCGCCAGGCAGGCCGAGAGGTTGGCCACGCTCAAGGTGTGGCCCGGTGCACCGCCCTCCAGCGGCAGATTCAGCGTCAGGGTCCCCACCACGGCCTCGGAGGCGTCCAGCACGTCGACGGTGGCCACGCCGTCGGTGACGGTGCCCTTGAGGAGGGCCAGCGCATCGCCGTCGGGGTTGATGACCTTCCCGAAGAAGACGCGGGTGCCGTCCTGGCGCTGACCGGCGAAGGCGCGCCAGTGCCCCACCAGCTCGCCCTCGGGCGTGAACCAGCGGCCCAGGAGCCGGTGCGTCACCCCGCGCCGACGATCCCCCCGCTCCAACCCGCGCCACCGCCCGCCCACCACGGCGTGGGCACAGGGCACTTCCTCGGAGAGGGGCACGGAGACAAAGGCCACCCGCACCCCGTTGCCCAGGTCGGTCTCCTCGACGAGAGCCGTGCTCCCCGGCGTGTGATGGAAGGCGCCGTTGCGGGTCATGAGCGTGACGGGCGCGGGGGCGCTGCCGGTGGTGCTGGCGCGGGTCACCAGGCCGTCAAAGTGCGGGCGCGTGCGGCTCTCGAAGGCAACGGTGCGCTCGTCGGGGGCGGGCAGGATGCGGTCGTTGCGGTCGAACTTGATGGTGCGCAGCAGGGAGAGCGTGCCTTCCTCCACGGACAGCGTGCCGGTCCAGTCGGCCACCTCGTCGTCGGTGCGGTCGGCCAGGAAGTGGCCCCAGCCTACCCAGAGCGCGGTGTCGCCGGCGGCGGCGGAGCGGGGAGCCACCGTGGAGGCCTGCAGCACCTCGCTCTCCCCGGCCTGGATGAACTGCTCGCGGTGCGCGGGCCCAAACAGCGGCTCCTCCCGACGGAAATCGAATCCGCCCAGCGGCGCCTGGAGGTCATCCAACCCCTCCTCGGCGGCGGGCAGCTCACAGGCGAACAGCAGCGGCACAATCAGCAGGGTCTTGCGCATCCAACGCCTCCCAGGGTGGGTCCACCCTCTAGACACGCTGATGGCGTTGGAAGTTAACGCGGATCCGTGAGGCGTGTGAGCGCCAGGCGACGGACCTCGGTGAAGAGCGCGTCGGCGTCAGGGTCGGGGTGCTCCACCTCGAAGAAGACCTCCGTCCCATCCCGCGACAACACCGGGTTGCGCTCATCCCCCACGCTGCGGGTCAAGAGCTGCATCCGGCCGGTGGCGGTGTCCACGTGCGCCAGTCGCCAATGCAGCGTGCTGCCTCCCGCCGCCACCAGCGCCACCACCTCGTGGGAGCCCAGCGGCTGCAGCCACCGCACGTCCACCCCCAGGCGGTGCGACAACTCCACCCGCGCGCTCACCCGCCCGTCGTCACGCACCACCTCCGGTGGCTGATGGCCCAGCCAACGCCACGTGCGCTCACCCTCGGGGCCGCCCACGCGCAGCTCGGCCACGCCGTCCACCAAGCGCGCGGAGAGCACCGGGCCGGGAGCGGCGCGCCAGGTCTTTCCGTCGTCGGGCTGCCACCACACCAGCCGGTCGCGACATCCGCTCAGGCAATCCTTCACCCGCGCCAGCACGTGGCTCCCGTCGTGGGACATGGCCAGCACCTGGGCGTCGGCCACGGCGCCCACGGGCAGGCAGTCCCGGGTGCGCGTGAGCGCGTCCACGCGGCACAGCGCCACGGTGTCGTCGCCATCACGCACGGCCACCGCCACGTGCAGCGCGCCCACCGCGCCGCCGTCAAAGAAGTGGGCGGCGGTCATGAGAGGCTGGTCGTCGTCGATCCCACGGGCCAGGCCGGCGCGAACCACCAGGTGCTCCAGGCCGCCCAGCACTCGGGGAGAATGACGGGCCATGGGCAGCAGGAGTGGCTCCCGACGTTCCCAGACCAGCACCGCGGCGCCGTAGAGCTCACCGACGAGCCGCGTGTGATCCTGGGCGCGCGAAAGCGTGTTTGAACGCTCCTCCTCCGACGTGCGCGCCCGCAGCAACGCAGCCAGCCGCTCCTGGCGATGCCGCACCAGGTCCCCGCGCGAACGCGCGAACACCCGGAGGCTCCCGCGCCCATCCGTGATGCGACGCAGGGTCACGTCATCCCCGCGGTCCGGCGCCACCAGCGCCGCCACCTTCCCCGCCGCCAGCCAGGCGCTCACGCGACCCGCGTTGATGGCCGCGTTTTCCGTGTCGACGTCGAAGCCGAGCCACCCGGCCTGGGCGGTGCCGCCCGCGTCGTCATCCGTGACCTCGACGGAGAGGTCGGTCACCACGCGCTGCGCGTAGGCCACCGCATCATCCGCGCGGGACGAGACCCGGGCATGCACCGTCACGGCGGGCGGGAGGCCATCCGGCGGGCCACCCACGTCCAGGCGCATGGCGCGCAGCTGGGTGATGAGCTCCGCGTGCACGGCATGCGCGGCGGCCTGGGTGGCGGGGTCCGGGGAAGCGGGCTCCACGCGCAGCGCCACGCGGTTGCCCACCGGCGCATCCAGGGCGGCGGCGAACAGGCCGGTCAGCCCCGCCAGCAGCGTCACGGCGGCCAGCCCGGCGGGCCACAGGGGTGGCGTGATCTCGTCGCCAGTGAGGACGCCTCCCCGGGTCAGGGCCGCAGCGGAGGAGCTGGCACCGCGCTTCCATTTCATCCGGATCCTCCGCACGGGGGCGGCGCTCGGGCGCGTTGATTCTCAGGTATGCGGGTTGCCCGGTCCGCTTTCAACCAGCGCCTGACGCACCCGGTCCCACTCTTCACGCACCGCGCCATCCATGGGCGCGACACCCGGGTCCGGCGCCGACGCGATCACCGTCCGCAACTCCGCCAGCGTGCGCCCACCGCGTGCCGCGGGCAGCTCCAACCAGTCCGCCACCCGCGCGGCCAACAACGCCACGTCCGACGTGACCCCCGCCGGGTCGGCCGGCACGGGCAGCGGGAGACCGGCCAGGCGCAGGCGCACCGGCCCTCTCGTCGGCAATCTCGCCTCACGGCCCGCTCCCAGCATGAACCCACCGCGGTGCAACGCCTCCAAGGCATCCGCCACGTCGAGCAGCGCGTGCGCCAGCTCTCCCCGACGAGGCAGCGGCCCGGCCTCCGCCGCCGCCACCACGCACCTCCTCCGCACCACGTCGAGCTCGAGGATCGGGTCGGTTCCGAAGGCCGGGGAGGCCAACAGCCGCAACGGCGTCACGTCACCCGTGCGCACCTGCCCCATCATCACGCCCCGACCCAGGAGCCGGTCGCGCGCGTGCCGCCAGGCCATGCCGCCGGCCACCACCTCCTCGTCGGACAGGGCGTAGCGTTCCTGGGGCGCGGGGCCGTCGGGTGTTTTCTCCGTCGACACCGGAGCAGGCAACACGCTGGGAAGCGCGGAGAGGAACGCGCTGATGCTCTCAAAGCGGTCCTGCGGCCGGGCCGCCAGCGCGCGGGCGAGGGTTGCGTCCAACGCCGCCGCTTGCGCCCGCACCGACGAGGGTGGGCGCCACATGGGCGTCCCGGAAGGCTGCGGCAGCGCACCGGTGGCAAGCCGGTAGGCCACCGCGGCCAGCGCGTACTGGTCCGCCGGCGCGCCCGGCTCCGCGCCGGCCATCAGCTCGGGAGCCAACATGGCCAGCGAGGCCTGCAGACCCGCGCTCTCCGTCTCGCGCAACGGCGCCAACAGGCCCGCGCCCGCTTCCGCCACCTCCACCTCGCCTCCGTCGGAGACGTGCAGGTTGGTGAGGTTCAGCGCGCCATGGCACAGCCCACGACGGTGCAGCGCCACCAGCACCTCGCCGGCACCGCGCAGCGTGACGTCGGCGGGCGGGGTGCGCCCTTCCTCCAGCCACTCCTCGAGCGCAGGGCCGCGCGGCACCGCGGACACCATGAAGCCGCCACCCAGGTTCAGCTCCACCAGCCGCAACAGCCCCGCCACCTCCAGCGACGCCGCCGCGCGCGCCACCCGCGCAAACCTGCGCAGCGCCTCGCTCTGCACCACGGCCGGCCGGAACAACGTCACCACCACGCGACGGTCCTCGAGCTCGTCGTACGCGGTGTACGCGTCCCCCAGCGACGACGCCGCGCGCGGCGCGAGCAGCAGGTACCGGGACGCAATGCGCGCGTGCCCCTCCCCCACCCGCGGCTCGTTGCGCTCCACCAGGCGCCCCAGGGCCACCACGTCGGCGGGCGCGCTGGTGCTGATGGCCTGCAACTGCGAGAGGACCAGCTCCGCGGCGTGCGGGTGTCCCTGCGAGAGGAAGCTGAGCGCCAGCTGTCGCAGCGCCTGCTCGGCCAGCTCGGGGGCCTCGGCGGCGGTGCGCAGCATGGGCGTGGCGGCGTCGTGGCGACCGAAGCGCGCCAGCACCCCGCCCAGCTCCAGCATGGCGTGGCGATCATTGGGCGCGGTCTGCAGGTGGCGCTCCAGGAGCTGCCCCGCCGTCCGGTGGTTGCCCACCTGGAGCCAGCGTCGCGCCGCGCCCGCCAGGTCCCCCGCCGCCTCCAGCGCCTGCGCCGCGGATTCCAGGTCGCCCGTGCCCTCGTGCAGCGGCGCGGCCAGCTCCGGGCGACCCATCTCCGTCATGAGGCGCGCGGCGCGGGTCAGATCCTCCACGCTGGCCATGACCAGCACGCTCGCCAGCATGCGCGTCTGCACGGTGCGCTCGCCGCCGCGGACGGCGCAACGGAGGCAGGCGGGTCCGTCGCCGGCGCGGAGCCAGGCCTCGGCGGCGGCGGTGAAGTCCAGCATGCGCTCATGGAGCTGGGCGGCCTGGCGGTGCTCTCCAGCGCGGGTGTGCAGCTCAGCGGCGCGGGCCCAGTCACCTTCCGCCAGGGCCTTCTTCACGTCGTCCACTGCGCCTCCTGGCGGATCACACCGTCGATCCGGGCGGGAATTTAGACCCCACGCGGGGCTGCTCCCTAGGATGGAGGGCGCCCATGAGATCGCTGATTCCCTGCCCCGCCCCGGTGGTGGACTTTGTACGCGCCTCCCTCAAGGCCCGCGAGCACGACCGGGAGCTGATGCGCCTCACGCAGGCCGGCGCCCACCGCTGCCCGTTCTGCCAACAGCCCATTGACCTCAGCGGGTACCGTCGCACGGAGACCAGCTACCTGGTGGAGGAGGTGCTGCGCTGCACCACGTGCGAGCGGGAGTTGCTGCTGGGTCGGGAAGAGCGCGCTTGAGGACGCAGCTTGCGCCCACCGGCCGGGGACGGTAAACGCGTGCCCCCCGCGTGGACCCCATGCTTGCCGGCGTGGCGGAACTGGTAGACGCAGGGGACTCAAAATCCCCCATCCGCAAGGATGTGTCGGTTCAAATCCGACCGCCGGCATTTCCCTGTCCCCGCGCCCCAAACGGGCCGTCCCCCC
>JBFMGU010000262.1:0-14718 GCA_040752415.1 Myxococcota bacterium | reverse complement strand
GCAGCCGAGGCTGCACCTGGAAATTCACCAAGCCCTGCCGACGATGACGTCGTGAAAGTGGTCTGCGAGGGCAGGGCTTGGTGTTTTTCCAGCTGCGGCCTTGGCCGCCGGTGACACCAACGGGTGCCTCCATGCGTTGATGCGGATCACGTGGGTCCGTCGTCACCGAGCCGGGGAAGGGGGGCAATCGCTGGGCGCAGCTGCCCTCTTTCCGACGAGAAAATGCCCCAATGCCAATGCATGCCCCCCTTCCCCGCAGCGGTTGACGACGGTGAAGCGGGTGTGGGGAAGGGGGGCGAGCGAGCCCAACGGCATGAACGTGGGGGGTTAGGTGTTCGCCCGCCACGACGGAATGGGCAATCTGTTTACACGCACCCCTTGCCAACGAGCACGAGGATGCGCCGGAGTGGGGTGTTCCGTCGGGTCACATGGTGGCGGGCTGCTCTTCCACGCGGATGCGCAGTCGCGCGGTGCGGTCCTGCAGGACGGACGTCTCCCGGACCTGGCGCTCATCCAACGCACGCCCCGACGACGCATGGTCCAGCGCGCCCTGGATGCGCGTGCGCAGCGTGGCGGTCTCGGCGAGCAGCTCCGGACGGTGCGCGGACTTCACGCGCTCCACGTGCGCACCCAGCCGGCGTGTTTCCACGTCGAGGCCTTCCAGCTTGGCGGTGCGCTCCATGACCTTGAGGTACGCGGCACGCTTCTCCCGCGCGGCGGCCACCTCGTCGACCTGGGGGCGGTCGCGGCCCAGCTTGCGCAGCCGGTCGGTGAAGTCCGCGGCGCCCTTGCCCCGCCGCACGTGCTTGCGCGACGCGGCATCACGGTCCGTGGCGCGCGACGTGGTGCTCATGGTGAAGCTGCCCTGCGCGTGCGTGGTGGCGACGTCGCTCTCGGTGATGCGCAACTCCCAGCTCTGCTGACGGGCGGGCTCCACGTCCTGCAGCGACGTGGGTTCCAACCACTGCCAGGTTCCCGCGCCGACGAAGACCAGCGCGAGCAGGAGCCAGCTGAAGGTGTGCGGCTTGTTCTCGACGTCGTTGTGCACGGCGCCCTCCTCCTTGGGAAGACCCGTCCACCTCCCAGCGCCGCGCGGAAGCACGTGGGTGCCTCGCGCGTCACAGGGCGGGGAACGAAGGCTGTTGGACTGTTCAGCAAGGTTGTCGGGGCCCCCCGGGGTGTGTTGCGGCGAAAGTTGTGTGACATCGGTCAGGAGGAGGGTGGATTAGGTCGTTGGACCGACGTGGCGCGGATCTCCGCCTGAACCGCGCCGCGCCCTTCGTCATCTCCGTGACGACGGAGGACGCATGGAGACCCGCAGTGGCATGAGCGAGCCCGGGCGCGGGCGAAGGCGCGGCGTGGAGGACCTTCAGCTGCGCGACAAGGTGGGCGTGTTCCGCGACCGGGAGCACGCGGGACAGACCCTGGCTCGACTGCTCTCGCCCGAGCTGGGGCATCACCCGCTGGTGTTGGCCATCCCCGCCGGCGGTGTTCCCGTGGCGGCGGCGATGGCGCAGGCGCTCTCCCTGCCGCTCGACGTGGCGGTGGTCAGCAAGGTCACGCTGCCGTGGAACACGGAGTCCGGTTATGGCGCCGTGGCCTTTGACGGGACGGTGCAGCTCAATGAGCCGCTGGTGGCGCGCCTGGCGCTGACGCAGGAGGACATCGAGCGCGGGGTTGCGCGCACGCGCGCCAAGGTGGCGCACCGGGTGGAGCTGCTGCGAGGTGGCGCGCCGGCGCCGGAGCTGGAGGGTCGTGCGCTGATCCTCGTCGACGACGGGCTGGCCTCGGGTTTCACCATGCATGTGGCGGTGCAGGCGGTGCGGCGTGCCGGTGCCGCGCGCGTGGTGGTGGCGGTGCCCACCGCGCATGATGACGCCGTGGATTGGCTCCTCCCGGAGGTGGACGCGCTCTATTGCGCCAATGTGCGACGCGGCGGACGGTTCGCGGTCGCGGATGCGTACGCCCGCTGGTACGACGTCTCCGACGAGGAGGTGCTGCGCGCGCTGGGACGTCCGGCGCCGGGAGCACACTGAGGCCCGACGACGAGGGCGCTCCCGCGGATGCGTTGGGTGGTGAGTGCCCTACGCTAAACGAGGCTAAGTGATTGGCCTGAAGCTCTTCACTTCTGGGGAGACTCCGGGAAGACTCCGGTCGAGCCCTGACCGCCCGAGCCAAAGCGGTACTTCATACCGCAGTCCGAAAGGTGCGGTCGGCCGCGAGTCCGCTTTCGTCGGATCGCCCGCACCGCGGCGGCTCGTCGGGAACCTCTGCGTGCCGGCGTCTCCGCGAGGGGATGGCGCGGCCGGCACCTTGGGAGTGCGGTCTGAAATACCGCTTTGGCTCGGGCGGCCAGGGGGCGACCGGAGTCTTCCCGGGAGTGAAAGAAGCTCTGGCCAGGTGAACCCGCGGAGGCCCACTCCGTGCGACGTTTCCGACGAGGCAATGTGTGGATGACGTCGGCGCGACATCGCACCGTCTCAGCGCACCTCCGGGGGTGGCATCAAGACGAATGGGAAGTGGACCTCCACGCCGGGGCGGCGGGGCGGCGGAAAGCGCGTGGCGCGGACGCGTCGGATGATGCAGGCGTCGACCTTCGCCGGAAGATCGCTCCGCTCCATCTCCGCCGCGGACACCCTGCCATCGCCGCCGATCAGGAAGTGGACTCGCGCCAGCCCGCCTTTCAGGCCTGGTGCGCGTCGCGCTTCCTCCGTGAAGCAGGCCTTGATGTGCGGGAGCCTGGTGCGCATCGCTCGGCCGACTTCCTCCGTGGTCAGGCCGCCCTTTACCTGGGTCTTCGCCGGATGCCCCCCGGGCCCCACACAACCACAGCGCGCGCCAATTCCCGGTCCAACGGGAATGTCCGGCTCCGCTTCGTCGACAACGTCCTGCGCGAGCGCCGCGAGGTGGATGCGCCAGCCGTCAGGGGAGTGACCGCTGAGGGAACGGGAACGGAGCACCTGACCTGATACCGCGTCGACGAGGTCGAGCCGTGCGGAGCGCAATCCTTCTTGTTCGCGTATGTTCCCAATGAGAAACCGCTGCACTGCCAGGTCGTCAGCGAGTGCCACACGGCACGTCGTCAACCCACGGCATTCCAGGCGTTCCATCGCCGCACGCACCGTCCGGTTTGGCAGCACCGCGTAGCCCTTCGCGTTGGCTGGCGCCACGACGGCATGCCACACCAGTTCGTGGGCCTCAGCGGCGGTGGCGCGCGTCATGCCTTCCGCATCCAGCTCCACCACCGCCAGCCGCTGGTGTTGCGCCACGCCATCATTGGCCCACAACAGCACCGCCGCCACGACGACGGAGAGGCAGAGCGCGCGACCCGGACTCGCGTGCGGAGGTCTTGGCGGGCGCCAGCTCACTGCGGCGGCAGCCCGGGGTCGAACTCGCACCACGACGACCGCCAGAGCCCGACGCATCAGGCACCTCCGAGCTTCTCGGATGAGAGTCCCGCCCTAACACAGTGTCAAGGCGCGCTCAGCGCGGGGCCCGGGTCGCCGCGGCGTTCTCCTCAGCGCCTTGCAGCCAGCTTGCAACAATGGGCGCGGAGAAGTGGCTCGCGGCGAGCAGGATGGGAAACAGCGCCGCCGACAACCCAGCAAACACCGGCGGTATCAGCACCGGCGTGATCACGCCCACGCCGAACGCTTCCGCGCTCCCTTTCCAAGCCGTAACCAGCATCAGCGCCGTCGCCACGGTCACCGGGACTGTCAGCAACGCGGCCATCGTCAGCGACCCCAGCAACGCCAGGGCGTGACCCGCGGCGTCGATTCCGTGAAACGAAAAGACCCTAATCCATGACCGCGGTCGAACCGACCAGGCCACCGCGAGCCGCGTCAGCAGGTAGGCGGGCAGGACGGAGGGAGTGACAAGCGCCGCCGCGGTGGCAGCCAGCAGCAGCGACGGTCCCAGGCGCGAGTTCACCGACCCCAACGGGAACAAAACCAGCCAACCGCAGGCAAACGTCGCTGACGCCGCAAGCATCATGGTCGCCACTCCCACCACCGGTGGCACCACCAGCGTCAACATCATGCTCTGCAGGCCATCCGGGATGGCGCGCACGGTGCTGCGCTCCAATTGCTCCCGCGAGACCAAGGTGGTGACTGGCGGTGCTTCGCCACGCACCCGCCAGCGTTCAGGAAGCCGGTTCCACGACGCTATCGCTCCCAACATGGTTCCCAATGAGGCAAGCGCTCCCGCCAACCCCAGGTAGAAGCCAACGCCAATGGCAGCAATGGGGCCCGCGAACAGGCCGAACAGGAGGATGGCGGTCACCGCGGCACTGACGAACGGCGTCACGGGTGGCCAGAGCTGGCTCACCGCGATCAAACCCACGGGCACCAGCAGGGCCGCGCCCCCGACGACGAGGAGGGGCAACACCGCCAACGTGTGCCATCCCAGGTCCATGAGACCCACCACGCCCGAGAACGCCAGGTCGCGGTTCTGCGAGGCCTGGTCCACCAGCTCGCGCGGCATGGGACGCCAGAGCCGGGAGATGGCATAGGCCACCCAGGGCAACGCCGCGCGGATGAGCGCGTAGGTCAACACGGAGCCCACCAGCAGGGCCGGCGCCGTCAACCACGCCAGCGCGCCCGGCACGAAGACCGGATTCAGCGACCACACACCCAGGTCCATCGCGGCCCACGTCGTCAGTGCGGCCACGCCCGCGTAGAGCGGGACCCAGGCGGTGACCAGCGCGGCAGCCGGCAGCGCGACCAGCGACGTCACCAGCAGCGCATCCCATCGTTGCGTCTCGACGGCGTTCCCGGTGTGCTCCCTGTCATCCGGGAGGTGCGCGGAAGGAGGAGCAGCGAGCACCAGGGTGAGCAGCAGCGCGCAGGGCATGACCACCGCACGAAGCAGCCGCCATGCCGGGGCCGCCAGCCTTGGCGTGAATCTGGCTACGTCGTGGAGCGGACATTCGGATTCCGCCCGGAGACCCGACGCAGGCGAAGTGGGGTGTGCCGGAAAGCGTGGCAGTTTCGTCACGGGTGAGGCGTGCGTGCATCACCGGTCCGAGCGGAGGCAACCCGGGTCTCAAGGGGGTGTGTGATGGATTTGAAGCGAGTTGCGGTGCTGGGAGCGTTGTTGGGTTGTGCACCGCCACCGCCGCCGGGGAGCACGCCGCAAAGCAGCACGGTGACGGTGGCTCCGGGTGGTCTCATCGTCGTCATCGACGCGGACCACGGTGGCGTGGCGTTCATCAATCCCAAGGACATGTCGACGCAGCGGCTGGCGGTGTGTGATGAGCCCGCGCAGCTCACCATGGCGGGTGACCTCTTGTTGGTGTCCTGCCGGTATTCGCGCAGCGTGGCGGTGGTGAGCCTGGCGACGCGCACCGTGCTGCACACCGTGGAGGTGGGCACCGAGCCCTATGGTGTCGTCCACATGGGACCCAGCCTGGCGGCGGTGGTGACGGAAGGTGACCGCGCGGTCGTGCTGTTCGACCCGGTGAGCGCGCAGGTGATGGACCGGATTCCGTTGGAACTGAAATGGCCACGCGGCGTGGCGGCACTCTCGCCGGTGCGACTGGTGATCACGGACCTGGTGGATGCGCGCGTGGTGGAAGTGGACGTGGTCACCCGCGGCCAGGTCATCCACGACGTCACCACGCCTGCCCCGGAACGCGGGGTTGGCGGACTGGGAACGCTGATGCACAGCGTCACGTCGCTTGGACCGGGGCGAGGCTACCTGGTGCCCCACGCGGAGGTGGTCAAAAGCAGCGCGCCCGGGTTGTTCGCCTTCCCCGGTCCGATTCCCTCCAGCGTCTATTACGGGCCCAAGGAGGCCCCGCGGGCCACCGCCTTCATCCACTTCGTCACCGACGATCAACCACGGACCCACATGCTGGGGTCACCGCCGGCCCCGGGTGTGCTCAATCCCAAGCCGGTGGTGCGTGAGCCGGTGGTGGTGGCGGAGCTGGATGGTGGGGCCATGTTGGCGGTGCTGTTCCGCGCCAACCGGCTGCTGCAGTTCTGGCCCGTCAATCACACGAGCCAGGGCCCGGATACGCAGTGTTCCAACCCCCTTGCCGTCGTGGAGGTGGGGCACGGCGCTGACGGTCTGGCCCTGCACGGAAGACAGGTCATCGTCCACAACGCGTTCGACCTGACCATCAACGTCGTCGACATCCCGGTGCCCATCCAGTTCGGCTGTGTCGGCCTGCCGCCGCCGGCGCCGGACACCTATTCCTACGGACCCTCACCGCTCGCCGAGGCGGTGCAGGCCGGCCGCCGCCTCTTCCACGACGCCACGGACCCGGCCATGTCCAACTCCGGCGTCACGTGCGCCTTCTGCCATGTGGATGGCCGCGCCGACGGACGCACCTGGAACGCGCCCAAGGGACTGCGCAACACGCCCAGCCTGGCGGGCGCGGGGCCGGATCGGACGGGGATTGCCAGCACCACGCTGCCGCTGCACTGGGACGGTGAGTTCACGACGTTCAGCGACATGAACACCACCGTTCGCGCGGTCATGGGCGGCAGCGGCATCAGCAACGCGCAGGCGGGAGAGCTGGGCGCGTACATCGACACGCTGCGTGCGCCGGATGCCCCGCCGCCGTCAGACGAGGACAAAGAGCAGGTGGAGCTGGGGCGCCGGCTCTTCCATGATCCCGTGGTGGGCTGCGCCACGTGTCACATGGGGGAGCACGGCACGGACAACCTCAACCACGACGTGGGGCTGGGCAGCATGCAGACACCCGTGCTGCACGGACTGGCCCGGACCGCGCCCTACATGCATGACGGCTCGGCGGAAACCCTGCGCGACGTGCTGGCGGACTACGTCCTCCGCAACCGCATGGGGCGGGGCACGTACCTGAAGGACTACGAGGTGGACGCACTGGAAGCCTATCTGCTGACGCGCTGAGCGCTCGGTGAGCAGGCGCCGACGTTTACCGTCGTTGCTCCCGCGCGCCGACGAGCAAGTCACCGTGCCCGCACGGCCAGCGCCTGCGGGGTCTCGTGGCTCATCCGCCGGGTGGATGCGCTCCCTTGCGCGCATGTGCGGCGCGGTGGGCCGTCCACCTTCGCAAGCGCGTGCTTCCCCTGAGATGACGTGTGTATCCCTGTGGGGCGCACCGTCTTCCGTCGGTGAGCGCGGCTCCCACGTTTCCCGATCAGCGTGCGCGATGAAATCGCTCCGTCGGATGCAGCCGCTTCCGTGCCGACCACAATGTCGCCACGACATCCGACGCGAGGACCCCATGCACCTGCTCGTGGAGCTGACCACCCTGCTGGCCTGTGCGGGCGCGGACGTGGCGCTTGACGAACAGAACGACTCCGAGTCCTTTGCCGACCTCAGCGAAGCCGCCATCTCCGACGACGCACCGGAGGTCCCCCCGACCGCCGCGTGCGCGCCCTGGCCCGCGCCGCCGTTCGACGCGTGGGTCACCGTCGACACCGCGAACATCCGTCGGGAGCCGCGGCGGGGCGCCAACGTGATCGGCCTGCTGCACCGCGGAGACTCCATCCGCGTCGTCGACTGCGAGCCGGAATGCAACGCACCCGCGGCGTGGGGCCTGCTCGAGGACGCGGGCGCCATCCGCCTGGACACGCTGCAGCAGGCACCGGTGGAAGATGGCTTCCGGCGGGCGGAGCAGAACTATTTCCACGCGCGGGTCAAGACGCCGTGGACGCGCGTGTACGTGCTGCCGACGACGCGGTCGTATGTCATGGCGCGCTACCGCAAGGGCACCATGCTGGCGCTGGTCGACGACGACACCGTACGCCCGGGTTGGTGGCGACATGCCTCCGGCGGCTACGTGCGCGCCTCCCAGTTGACGGCGCCCCGGCCCAGCGCGCTGCGGGGTGAGGAGGAGCCCGCGGGAACGCTCGCGTTTCTCAAGCGCACCGTGGTGCTGCCCGCGCGCGGCGGGGCGTTGCGCCGGATCTTTCCCCACCACGCGCGGGTGCGCGCGCTGGGCCTGACACGACGTGGCGACGTGATGGTCGAGGGCGGAGTGTTGCCGCGCGACGCCGTGGCCCTGGCGTTCCACCGACCGCGACCGGAGAGCCTGCGCGACGACGACGCGTGGGTGCACGTGGACCTGCAGGAGCAGGTGCTCACCGCCTACGAGGGGGACCGCTGGGTCTACGCCACGATGATCCGCACCGGTCGTCGCTCCTCCCCGACGAAGCCCGGCCTGTTCCGCGTGTGGGCGAAGATCCATCACAGCACCATGAGCGGGGGAGGGCGCCGGCCGTACCGCGTGGAGGAGGTGCCGCACATCCTGGCGTTCAACCGTGAGCAGGCGTTGCACGGCGCGTTCTGGCACGACGGGTTTGGCACGCCAGGCTCCCACGGTTGCATCAATCTCTCGCCGCACGATGCGCGTTGGATCTTCGAGTGGGCGCCGCCGCGCATGCCCGCGGGCTGGCACACCGTGGTGACGCGGCACGCGGGCCTGGGCAACCTCTGGGTGATGGTGGAGCGCGCCGGTCCGGGCACGTTCGACGTCGAGCCGCGGCCCGGGGTGGACAACCCGTGTGCGTGCTCGCGCGTCGAGGCGGTCGAGGACCGGGTCATCGCGCTCAGCGACGAGGGGCAGTGCGTCGTCGAGGAGGAAACGTTGCAGGCCGAGGTCACCCACGCACTCTCGTCCCACGCGGTGGCGTTGGCGTGGTCCCACGACGTCAACCGCGAAGCGCGCTGAGACGGCGCCGCCTACCTGCCAACGGCCTGGGGAACGGCAGCGGGTTCCGTGCAGCACCCCCGCATCTCCACCCGCTGCTCATCCCGCGCCAGCTCCATGATCTTCACCAGGCGCGTCCACTCCGTGGCGTTGAGCACGGGCTTCACCAGCGCGGCAAACTGCGGGAACTCCGTCTCCCGGAAACTTTCCAACGCGGCGCCGATGGTGAACCGCTCCACGTCGGTGAGCTCGCCCCGTCGTGCCGCGGCCAGCTCCGGTCCCAGGACCAGCTTGAGGAGGGCCACGTGACGGATGGCGCGGTCATACGGCAGCGCGCAGGAAACGGCTTTCTCCCCCACCACCTGCGCACACGCCGCACGACGACGCGCTTCCAGCTTCTGCTCGACCTGCCCCAGGAACGTGATGTCCGAGGCAGCGCCTGACAACGTCAGCAGCAGGAGGAGGCCGGTGAGCATGAGGGCACCATAACACCCGCTGTGCCCGGCGGCCTCCTCCGCCGCGGTTCACGTCCGCTCACTGCACGACGAAGCCGGCCGGCGTGGAGAGGGCGATGGTGAGCAGGCCATAGCGGTGGGAAATGGCCACGTCGGTCAGACCGTCGCCATTGAAGTCCGCGGTCACCAGGTGCTGCGCGTCCGGCGAGATGGGCAACGACACCACCTCGTCATAGCGCCCGTTCAGGCGCAGCAGGTTACCGCCGTAGCTGATGAACGCCAGGTCCATGTACTCGTCGCCGTCGTACCAGCCCGCAGTCAGCTGCCGGTAGGTCTCCCCCGGCCACACCTGCGCCTGGTGCACGATGCTGTACCGCGTTGGGTCGGTGGGACAGTTCTCGGAGTAGTCATCGCGCGCGCCTTCAGCGGTGCAGTCCCGGTAGACCCGGACCTGCTCCACCTGGGCGTAATAGGAGTCGTAGTAGTAGACGCCGCTCGTCCGGACCTCGCGCAGCAAGATGCCACCCGTCGTGTAGTAGATGAACGTGGGAAGCAGCGTGACCTGCAGGGCGGTGGCCGTGGGGTCCGCGTACTGCACGAGCCCTCCGTTCTCCAACGCGTAGATCCTGGCGCCTTCATTGCCCGAGGTGGTCATGACGATTTCGGCGCGTCCGTCGCCGTTCACATCGCCCACCGCCATATCGTTCTCGTTGGTGAGCGGGAGCTCCAGCGGGTGGGTGAAGCCGCCGCTCTCCCGACCACGGAAGACGAGGAGCTGCAGACCCGACTGGACCTCGACGCCGTTGGCGGAGCTCGCGATGAGGTCCAGCACCCCGTCACCGTCCAAGTCCGCCGCGTCCACCGCGCTCACCTGCTTTTGGACTGAGAACCGGTCGACGAGCTGCAGGGTGCCATTGACGGCGGAATAGATGGAGAACTGGTGCAGGATGCTCTGGAACTCTCCTTCCGCCCAGTGGAGCACCACGAGGTCGGCGACGCCGTCGCGCGTGAAGTCCGCGGCCTTCATGGCCATGGGGTGACCGCCCACACCAACCAGCAGCGGGTTCACGCCGGGCAGGTCGAACACCTCGGTGTCGAAGCGGCCGTCCCCGTGTCCCCACAGCACGCGGAAGTGGTTGTGGTCGTCGCCACTCAGCACCACCAGGTCCTGGCGACCGTCGTTGTCGAAGTCCGCGGCTTCCAGGTCGGTGGGCATGAAGTCGCTGCCGAAGTCCAGGACGCCACCGGCGGCCGGCGCGCACTCCGAGCCGGGAGCGCGGGCAAAGGTGACGGGAAGGACCACGTCCGCCTCGGACACGCGCTGGTCCATCAGCGCCCGCACGCGGACCTGCACGCCGGTGAGGCTCTCCCCGTTGGGCAGGTCCACGGTGCTGTTCCACATGAACGCGTGCGCCGCGCCCGGAAGGAGGTGCGAGGCCTTGAGGTTGCGGGTGCCGTGGTAGGGCACGCCGTCGTAGGTGGAGTTGCGGGA
The DNA here is from genome assembly GCA_040752415.1 of Myxococcota bacterium. Classification (GTDB taxonomy): domain Bacteria; phylum Myxococcota; class JACRCW01; order JACRCW01; family JACRCW01; genus JBFMGU01. Next base: position 4,133 of record JBFMGU010000262.1, on the reverse strand, counting down.
GACGCCGGCCTGTGTGGCGGTGCGCCAGGTGCCCGTTCCATCGTTGTACTCCACGTTGACGTCCACCGGCCGACCCGAGAACTGTCCGAGCGTGTAGCGGATGGGCACGCAGCCCGCGGTGGCGGTGGGCTCGGTGAACCCATCCACGACGAGGGGCGGCACCGCGGACGCCGGCAGGTAGTCCAGCGTCAGCATGGCGGTGAGCATCTCCGTGAAGTTGTCGGCGGTAAGACCCGAGACGTTGACGGAGCTGGCCAGGAAGTCGCGCGCGGCCTGCTCCAGGTCGGTGCTCATGGCCGTGGGGGAGAGGTCCACGTCGTTGGGCAGCTTCACCCGGATGCGGAAGCCCTTGTCGCCCTTGGTGTAGCCGTCGAAGTAGCCGTCCAGGAAATCCAGCGCCAACGCGTTGACCAGCTGCAAGGGGTTGTCCAGGCCGAGATTGAAGGCCTCCTGGGAGAACGCCGCCAGGAGCAGGCCCAGCTTGGTGCACACCGACGAGGGATCATGCTGTCCCGCCAGGTCCGCGTCGGTGAGGACGCAGACGTCTTCCAGCAGCGCGTCCACCACGCTGCCATCCGCGTTGAAGATGCCGGCCTCCGCGGCAATGACGGCGCGCGCCACGCCGAGCACACCGGTGGGAACATCCAGCGCCTCCAGGCTTGCCCCGCCCAGCGGCCCGGCACCACCGCCACCACCTCCGGTGCCCCTGCCGCTGCCGCTCCCGCCGCCGGCGTCGCCAATGAGGCCCGCGCCCCCGTTGGATACCACCTTGGCCATGTCACCCGACCACAGGCTGCCGCCGTTGTTGCTGACGAGGTTGGAGCCGTTGTTGGCAATGAGCTGGCCGTCGGTGGTCCGCCCGAAGCTGCCGCCGTTGTTGGAGACAATCGCCCCGCCGTTGTTGCTGACGATGCCTCCCCCATTGTTGGAGAGGAGTTGGCCGGCGGTGCTGGCCGTGAGCGGGAACTGGGGATTGACCGAGGCCAGGATGGCCATGTGGCTCACCGGACCGACGTTCACCTTGGTCAACGCGAAGCCGGGCGGCATCTCCGCCAGGGCCGCGACGGGGCCCGCGTCACCGCCGATCTCAAAGGCACTTCCGGTGGCTTCGTCGTAATTCGTGCCGCCGGTGACCGCGATGACGTGTGGTTTTCCGGCCGGCACCGTGACCTCGTATTCACCTTCGGTGCTGTCGGAGGGCGCCGAGCACGCGCCGAACAGGCCGGCAAACCAACCCACCACCGGCACGTTGCACACGGCGGGATTGGAGACCTTGCCCAACGTCACCGTTCCGCGCACCGTGACGTAGACCGGCGCCGGCTCCTCGAACGGGTTCTGCGGCGTGGCGTCGATCCCGGGCGCGGCATCCAACCCACCGCCGGCATCCGGCACACCCGCGTCACTGCCCACCACCACGGACCCGTCGGTGCCCCCAGCGTCGGAGCCGGTGACCGCGGCGTCGTTCCCCACGTTGGAACCCGCGTCCCGGTCCGACGCGTCCACTCCCTGCCCGCCGCCATCTCCCGCCACCACCGCGGCGTCCGGGTTGCCCGTGGCGGCGTCGTTTCCGCCCACCGCGGCGTCGGTGCCGGAGACGGCAGCGTCGGTGCCGTTGGAATCATCCGGCGGATTGGTGGTGCCGTTGGTGGTGAGGCACCCCTGCAATCCGACGAAGGAGCACAGCAGCGCGAGACGACGAAGGTGCGAATGAAGCAACACGAAACCTCCCTAATGTAGGGGTCAGGGAACGTCCACGACGAAGAAACAGCGAATGGTTACTGGCACAACGAGGGATTCACGCGGCACTCCCGCGTGCAGCCCAGGGTCCCGGTGGTGTAGCCCAGCGAGGCGCAGGTCTTTCCGCCCAGGTCGGACCCGTCGCATTCCTCCAGGCCGGCGCGGACTCCGTCGCCACAGACGGGGCCCGGGCCGGTGCAGGTGCCGGCGTTGATCTGGCAGTTGGCGTGACAGCAGGGCGAGCCACCGGTGTACCCCAGGTCCTGGCAGGTCAGGCCACCCATGTCATTGCCGTCGCACTGCTCCAGCGAACCGGACGCCACGCCGTCGCCACACACGGGCGGGGCGCCGGTGCACAGCCGCGTGTCGAACACGCAGGTGCCGCAGGCCAGGTCACCACCGTCGAAGCCCAGGCTCTGGCAGGTCTGGCCGCGCAGGTCGTTGCCGTCGCACTGCTCGTCGCCCAGCGCCACGCCGCTGCCGCAGGAATACGCGCAGGTCTTGGCGTAGCGACACCGCTGCGTGCACACCAGGGGACCGGTGTCATAACCCAGCGCCACACAGTCGCGGCCACGCACGTCGTCACCGTCGCACTCCTCGGTGCCTTCCGCCACGCCGTTGCCGCACTGGCAGGTGCCGTCCAGCTCACAGCCGTTGAAGCGGCACGCGTTGGTGTCGTCGGCGGCGGGAATGCCCGAGGTGCCGGTGTTGGTCTCCCCGTACACCTCCACGCCGGACAGCCAGCGCTCCACTTCCTCCGGCGGGAGGCGGTCGTTGGAACAGATCTTCACGTTGCCCTCCACGACGAGGTTGGCGGGGGAGGGCGGCAGCTTGGAGAGCTTGGTGTTGAGCCGGATCTCCAGGTTGCCCTTGATGCGCTGCACGCCGGAGAGCGCCTCCAACGACGTCAGCGAGCTGTTGCCCAGGATGGTGACGTGCCCGTTGATCTCCGCCTGGTGGGGCGCGCCGGGGAGGCCATCCACGTCGACCAGGTCGGTGTTCTGGATGGTCAGCGAGCCGCCAAAGGACTTCAGTGCCATCAGGTCGCGCAGGGTGGAGAGCTCACAGACCTGGCGGAACACCAGCTCACCACCGACGACGAAATCCGGCTGTCCGTCGGGCGTGAGGTGTCCCAGGCCCTCCAGGCTGGTCACGCCCATGTGCCGGAACACCAGGCTGCCCTTGGCCTCGCGCAGCTCCGAGAGCGGGTAGAAGTTGGTGACCTTGCGGTCGCAGCTGGCCGCGCCCATCAAGAGCGGTGGCTCCTCGGCCTGGCCCTGGCGCAGCGTCTCCACCAGGTCCGCGTCCTGCACGAACACGCTGCCCAGGCACAGCTCTCCGCGCTGCATGCCGTTGCAGGGGAGGACGCGCTGCAGGCCGTCCGCGTCGGACACGCCGTCGTCGTTGCCAATGAAGACGTCACCCTGGAGCTCCACGGTGCGCACCACGTGCAGCGCGGTGAGTCCCTGGTTCTCCAGCACCACGCAGCCGCCCAGGCCGAGCACACCCAGCCACAGCGCGGCGCGACGTCGGGAATCACTCATCAATCGGCTTGTCTTCAACATTGAGCTGCTCCGTCCACGCCGCGAGCACCGACGGCACGTCCCAGAAGTCCAGGTTGATCGAGTTCTCCCAGGAGCGCCGCGCGCGCCCGGTCCGCTGCAGCACGAAGTACTCCGCGATGCCGCTCACCAACGACGACGTGCCCACGCACATCCCGCAGCCGATGAGCGCGGTGAAGACGTAGACCGCGGGCAGCACGAAGCCCGGCGAGAGCGGCGAGGTGTTGAGCACGAAGTTCCCCTCCATGACGATGGTGCGCAACCCGAACAGCCCCAGCGCGGCCACCGGCGCCAGCGCCAGGCCCATGGAGAGCAGTCGCAGCGGCATGAAGGCCAGGTGGACCAGCGCGTTCATGCCAATGGAGCGCGCCATGGGAACGCGCTTCTTCCCGACGACCGTGGCGGTGAGCCAGCCCAGCGCCGGAGCGCCAATCAACGCGCCCGCGCCGCCCACCACCAGGCCAATGACGCCCACCACCGGCACCAGCGCCACCAGGCTGCCCAGCGAGTCCATCAGGAACGACCCGGCCATGGACACCACCACCCCGGCGATGATCCCCGTCAGCGCGGGCTGCGCGTCCTCCTCGGGCGGGAAGGGCAGCTGCAGAGTGAGCGGGCCGGCGGGCGGGGCGCTGGGACGCGGCGGAACGGCGGGCAGCGGGGAGTAGGCGAACACCTCGTGCGGGCCTCCGTTGTTCACGCCGGGGACCACCGTGGCGGACGTGGTGGCGCCGGGCGCGCCGCCGGTTCCCGACGGGCCGGGCACGGCACCGGGCGAGCTGGCGACGGCGCCGGGGGGTGCGCCCGTGGTGGGAGCGGGAGGCGTCAGCGGGG
>JBFMGU010000261.1:0-14763 GCA_040752415.1 Myxococcota bacterium | reverse complement strand
AAGCGACCGGAGCCCGGCACCACCTCGAGGGAGGCGCGAATGGCCACCGCGGCCGCCAGGCACGCCAGGGACACGACGCCCGCGCCCAACCCCGCCACAACCCCACCGACGCCCAGGCCCGCCAGCAGGGGGTTGAGCCTCTTCCGGGGTGCGGTGGCGACTTGTGACCTGTCCTTTGACGACGCGCGCATGAGGCCCGCCTGCTGGAGCATGCTGTGGACGGCGGGTCGTGTGGCGTCCAGCAGACTCTCCGCGCTGGCCGCGGCCGCGCGCTGCGAGGCGGTCCCGGCAATGCGCAGCTCCCTGACGCTCATCAGCTTGAGGTTCACCAGGTAGGAGCTGCCCACCTGGCCCACGGTCCCGAACAGCGCGTAATCCGCCCCGAACGCGCCAGCCATCTCGAGCATGCACGCCTCGCTGGTGCATTGGCGCACCGCGTCCTGGTCGCCCATGGCCTCCATGTCCCTGGGGCTCATCACGCGGGAGAACACCGCGCTGGCGCGCACCTCGTTCACCAGCGCCTCGGTCACCAGGTCCGCGGTGGGCTGCGGGACCCCGGCCTTGGCCGCCAACGGGTACACCGCCACCGCTCCCGACGCCGCGCGTGCCACACCGCCCGCGAGCATCAACACCAGGCATGCGGGGCCCAGCGTCGACGACGGGCGGAGATGCAAGCGGGTAACCATGCGTGGCAGCATACGCTTTGCACTGGGGAGCGCTCCAGACCGAAAGGCGGCAGGATCATGGGCGTGGTCGGGTGGCGGGTGGTCGCGCTGGGGTTGGGCCTGGTGCTCACCAGTTGTCGTCTCATCGCCGGGAGCCCACCGTGCTCCTCCGACGCGGACTGCGACCCCGCCGCGGGCTTCTCCTGTCACGACGGCCGCTGCGTGCACGCAAGCGAGATTGACGCCCCTGCAACCACCACGGGCACCACCTCCTCCGCCGCCAGCTCATCATCCTCCGGCGGTTCGTCCAGCTCCGCCTCCGGGTCGTCCTCGGGAGGGGCCTCGACTGCCACGTCGTCGTCGGGAGCGTCCTCCACCAGCAGCACGTCCTCCTCCACGGCGACGACCGCCACGTCCTCCGCCACGTCCACGGGGACGAGCAGCTCCGGTTCCACGTCGTCGTCGGGGCTCACTTCTTCCAGCGCCGGCAACACCTCCAGCAGCGCGTCGAGCAGCAGCGGCGCGTCCTCAGCGGTCAGCACCACGGGCTCGTCGGGCGCCTCCTCGGCTTCCTCCTCCGCGTCCAGCAGTTCTTCGTCGTCGAGCTCCAGCTCGTCCTCCAGCGGCTCAAGCTCGTCGGGGGCAACCGGTTCCTCCTCGTCCACGGGCTCGTCCTCTTCCAGCACGTCCAGCGACGGGTGCACCCCCGGTGTGGGCCGGTGTGACGCCGACGCGCTCCAGCTCTGCGAGAACGGGCAGTGGAGCAACAACTACGTGTCGTGCCCGGTGGGCTGCGTGGATGGAGCGTCGCAGTGCGACTCCGTGGTGGGTCTGTCCGCCGGAGCCGCGCACACCTGCGCCGTCATCAGCACCGGCTCCATCCGCTGCTGGGGTGACGACTCCCGCGGACAGCTTGGCGACGACGCCACCGCGGGCGGCCTCCAGACCCGACCCGTCAGGGTCACCACCGCCACCGGGCTGGGCCCCGTGGACAGCATCTGCGCGGGCGGAAACCACACCTGCGCGGTGTCCGGCGGACAAGTGTGGTGTTGGGGTGCCAATCAACGCGGCCAGCTTGGAAACGGCACATTCGACGACGCCAGCGTCCCCGCGATGGTGGCCTGGGGAGACGCTGCAAGCCAGGTGGCGTGCGGTTCCGCGCACACGTGCGCCATCCGCGCCAGCGACGGGGCTCTGTTCTGCTGGGGTGCCGGCGACGACGGCCGTCTTGGTGTGGGGGGACGGCCGGATGGCGGCTCCCAGGTGGGCCAGGACCAGGCCACTCCGGTGATGGTCTCCGCCCTGTTCGGGATGGGCGCCGTCTCACGGGTGGCCCTGGGGGGCGCGCATAGCTGCGCCATCGACGTCGGGGGGCACGTGTGGTGCTGGGGCTATGACACGTACCACCAGGCGGCGAACGGCCAGACCTCTCCGTGGAACCCGGCCCCGGTGGAAGACGCGCAGGGGGAACACCTGGTTGCGGACGAGCTGCACACGGGCACGTCCCACACCTGCGCATCCCTCCCCGGCTCCGGCGTGGTGTGTTGGGGCTCCAACTTTGACAAGCAGCACGGTGGGGGCACGGTCACCTTCGGCACCTCGGTTCCGGCCGACATCGTCGAGCTCGACGGGTTCACCTCCGTCACCACCGGGGCGGATGCGCGACACGCCTGCGGCGTCAGCCCGGACCCGGCCCCTGCTCTCCGGTGCTGGGGCAACAACGACCACGACCAGGCCGGGCGGACGGGCCCCACGCCTCAGGCCGCGCCGACCGCCATCCAGGGTGTCCCCACCAACGTCGTCGTCAGTGTGGCCACGGGCACGGGACACTCCTGCGCCGCGTTCGGCGGGAGCGACGTGAGGTGCTGGGGATGGATGCTGCGTGGGCGGCTGGGCAACGGCTCCAACCAGGACCAGTCCGCCGCCGACGCGGTGCCGGTGGTCTGGTGAGCGCGACTCACACGTTGAACTTGAAGTGCATCACGTCGCCATCCCGCACGACGTATTCCTTCCCTTCCATGGCCAGCTTGCCCGCCGCGCGGCACGCCGCTTCCGTCTTCAGCGCCAGCAGGTCCTCCCACCAGATCACCTCGGCCTTGATGAAGCCGCGCTCGAAGTCGCTGTGGATCTTGCCGGCGGCGCCCGGCGCCTTGGTGCCCTTGGTGATGGTCCAGGCGCGGACCTCCTTGGGGCCCACGGTGAAGTAGGTGATCAGGCTCAAGAGCGCGTAGCCCTCACGCACCAGGCGGTTCAGGCCCGGCTCCTCCAGGCCCGCGGCGGCCAGGAACTCCTTCCGCTCCTCGGGCGCCAGCGCCTGGATCTGCGCCTCCAGCTCCGCGCAGATGGGCACCACCTTGGCGCCGCGAGGCTCCGCCAGCTTCTTCACCTCGTTCACCAGTGGGTGCTTGCCCGCCAGCGCGTCGTGGATCTCGCTTTCGGCCACGTTGGCGACGAAGAGCGTGGGCTTGGCGGTCAGCAGGTGGAGCTGGCGCATGGCCTCCTGGCCGTCGTCATCCAGTTGGACGCTGCGTGCGGGATTGCCCTTCTGCAGCTCCGCGTAGATGGCCTCCAGCGCCTCCGCGGCCTTCTTGTCCGCCGCCACGCCGCCCTTGGCCTTCTTGCGCGCGGCATCCAGGCGCTTTTCCACGGTGGCCAGGTCCGCCAGCAGCAGCTCAGCCTCGATCGTCTCGACGTCACGCAGCGGGTTCACGCTCCCGTCCACGTGCACCACGTTCTCGTCCCTGAAGCAGCGGACCACGTGCACCACGGCGTCGGTCTCACGGATGTGACCCAGGAACTGGTTGCCCAGGCCTTCACCCTTGCTGGCGCCGCGCACCAGGCCGGCAATGTCGACGAACTCCAGCGTGGAGGGGACCACGCTCTGCGGCGCGGCCTGGTTCACCAGCGCGTCAAACCGGGGATCTGGCACCGGCACGATGCCCACGTTGGGGTCGATGGTGCAGAACGGATAGTTCGCCGCCTGCGCCTTGGCGTTGGAGAGCGCGTTGAAGAGCGTGCTCTTGCCCACGTTCGGGAGACCCACGATGCCGCACTTGAAGCCCATGCCATCCTCTCACTGAAGCGCCCGCCAACCGCGACGGGGAGCGCTCTCCTAGCCGCTTCACGTCCGGTTTGCACGGGTGGCGTCACCCCGGCATCCGGGCCGGACCGCGAGGGGCTGGTTGAAGCGTCGCTACCGCTCCGGCATCATGACGTCATGAAGCGCAGGCAAGCTCCCAGGTTGAAGACGCGCGAGCAGGAAGCGAGAGCGCTGCGTGAGCGTGCGGCCAACCGCGCTGCCGCCCGACGTGGTGAACCCCTGCCCTACCCCAACCCCTGGGACGAGTGGGATCCCACCAAGGTGGAGCCCGGGGCGTCCGTGGAAGAGATCCACCAGAGCTACCGGGAGTTCTGCGAGATATGTCCACCACCGCCAAGAAAGGTTCACATTCTCTAGAGGACTTCGCGCCGTTCCTGCGTTTTCTCGTCGGGGAGGCGGTGCCGTTCTCGGTGATCGGCGGCTGCGCGGTAGGCGCCTACGGTCGCCTGCGCGGTGTCGAGGTGCTCTCCGCGGACCTGGATGTCTACACCTCGGCCATGGACCTCTACGTCGTGGTGGACAAGGTGCGTCGGGCGGGCGTGCCCATTCTCAAGGAGCCCAAGGCGCGCAATCTCCCCGTGGCCGTGTTCGAGTGGGAAGGCAAGGAGGTCAACGTCCTCTCGTCGTCCAAAGGCCTGCCCGACCCCGAGCTGGTCCAACGCCTCGCCCGGGAGTTCCAGTTCCGCAGCCTCCCCGGCCTCTCCGTGCTGGTGGCGGATCCGTTCGACCTGTTGGCCAACAAGCTCGCCGTCAACCGCCCCAAGGACCGCCCGCACATCGCCGTGCTGCGCGCGTTCGTCGAGGAAGAGATCGTGGAAGCGTTCGAGCGGGAGGAGCAGCCGCGCAAGCGGATTGGGCCGGCACGTCGCTATCTCGAGATCACCGACGTCAAGGCCCTGCCTGAGCCGCTGGCGGGGCGTCTCGTTCCCCTCGCCCGGATCGCCACTGACTACTACTTCCTGGCCAACCACGTCCCCACCAAGGCGCTCGCGCAGACGGTTCGCACCACCGCTCCCGACGCCGCGCGCGACCAGGTGAACGAGATCCTCTCTCGTCGTCGACTGCGACGGTAGGCTCAGCCGCGCGCCGCCCGACGCGCCCGCGTGGCAAAGAACTTCACCAGCGTGCGCTGGTTGTCCTGCCCGGTGTGCAGCACCAGGTGATCCACGCTGAGCCGACGGAACCGCTCCGCGCGCTGCGCCCGCTCGTCGGCAAGGCGCATCTGGTAGGCCTGGCGCACGTGCGCACTGGTGGTGTCGATGACCTGGCGCCTGCCGGTCTCCGCGTCACGCACCTCGAGGAGCCCCACGGCGGGGAGCGCCTCTTCGAGAGGGTCCACCACCTCCATGCAGATCAGGTCGTGTCGACGCGCGGTGGTGCGCAGCGCCTTCTCCTCCGCGTCGCCGCCGGGGCCGCAGAATGCGCCGGCGAAGTCGCTGATGAGGAACACCACGGCCTGACGCTTGGCCGCCTGGCTGAGCCACTTGAGCGCCTCGGTGAAGTCGGTGCGCTGCCCCTGCGCGCGCGCCGCCAGCACCTCGCGGATCACGCGCAGCACCTGCCCACGACCCTTCTTGGGCGGCAGGAACGTCTCCACGCGGTCGGTGAACGTGATGAGGCCCACCTTGTCCTGGTTCCGCATGGCGCTCATGGCCAGCATGGCCGCCAGCTCCGCCGCCAGCTCCCGCTTCTTGCGCCCCCGCGTGCCGAAATCCAGCGAAGCGCTGAGGTCCACGGCGAGGAACACGGTCAGCTCGCGCTCCTCGACGAACTGCTTGACGTGCAGCTCCCCCGTCCGCGCCGTCACGTTCCAGTCAATGAAGCGGATCTCGTCGCCAGGGGCGTAAGGACGCACGTCCGCGAAGGCCATGCCGCGTCCCTTGAAGATGCTGTGGTAGCTGCCGGCGAGCTGGTCATTCACGGTGCGCCGCGAGGCAATCTCGATGCGACGCACGCGCTTCAGTAGCTCCCGCGCGCCCTGCCCGGTATCCGGCGCGGCGGCAGCCAACGCGGGCTGACGACGGACACGACGGTCCCAGATCAGGGCCACGCCCACCACCAGCGCGCCCGTCGACACCGCCAGCAGGATGCCGAACAGCTCCTCGAACATCAGGGCACTTCCACCTTCTCGAACAGCTTGCGCACCACCTCGTCGCTGGTGATCTCCTCGGCTTCCGCCTCGAAGGTCAGCAGGATGCGGTGGCGCAGGACCTCCAGGCCCACGGCCTTGACGTCGTCAGGGGTGACGAAGCCGCGGTGACGCAGGAATGCGTGCGCCCGCGCCGCCAGGTTCAGCGCAATGGACGCACGCGGCGAGGCGCCAAAGGCCACCAGCGGCTTGATCTCCCGCAGCCCCACGCTCTCCGGCTCACGCGAGGCCATCACCAGGTTCACGATGTAGTTCTTGATACGCTCGTCCATGTACACGTCGCGCACCACCTCGCGCGCGGCGCGCACCTGGTCCAGCGTCACCACCGGCTCGGTGCGCGTGGGAGTGCCCACGGTCTGGCGGTCCATGATGACGCGCTCGTCGTCACGCGTGGGGTAGCCCACCTTGATGAGCATCATGAACCGGTCCACCTGCGCTTCCGGCAGCGGATAGGTTCCTTCCTGCTCAATGGGGTTCTGCGTGGCCAGCACGAGGAACGGGTCAGGCAGCGGGAAGGTCTGGTCGCCAATGGTGACCTGGCGCTCCTGCATGGCCTCCAGCAGCGCGCTCTGCACCTTGGCGGGGGCGCGGTTCACCTCGTCGGCGAGGACCACGTTGGCGAAGATGGGGCCCTGCTTGGGGCTGAAGCGACGCGTCTCCGGGTCATAGATCTGCGTGCCAATGAGGTCCGCGGGCAGCAGGTCCGGCGTGAACTGGATGCGCTTGAAGCTGCAATGCAGCGAGCGCGCAATGGTGTTGACCGTCAGGGTCTTGGCCAGACCGGGCACGCCCTCGAGGAGAACGTGACCGCCGGTGAGCAGGCCAATGAGCACCCGCTCCACCATGTTCTTCTGCCCGACGATGACCTTCTGGGTCTCCGTCAGGACCTGGTCCACGAACGCGCTTTCCTTCTGGATGCGCTCGTTGATGGCCTGGATGTCCACCGTCATGGGGAGGCTCCCTCACCGTGCCCACCCGGGGTTCTCGCGTGGGTGGCAACGGGGGCGCCTTCTTAGCGCAGGTTGCCCGCCGAGGCAGCGGGGAAGTGCGTCAGTGCGCGGCGAGAACTTCGCCCACGCTGTCGTACCGGCTGGGGCGCTGCGTCCAGTAGTGCACCAGCCGGCCGCCCAGGACCATCCACGCCTCGTGGAAGAAGTTGTCCGGGCTCTGCACGCGCACCAGCATGTCGCCGTCGTTGAAGGCCCAGTGACGACCGTCCGGGCCGATGTGGTCGATGAGCGCGCCGTGACGCGTCTTCACGTGGTACTGCTCGTTCGGAATGCTCCAGCTCCGGTCAATGACAAACCGCGTGACCTGCCAGCTGTTCCCCGACGGAAGCCAGCCCTGCTCCACGTAGATGCCGCTGTCATTGGGCAGGCCGTACACCATGCACTGCGGGAACTTGCGGGCCATCTCCCAGAGGTCGCCGGTATTGCCGGCCTCATGGTGCAGCGTGACCATGGTGTTGCGCGCCAGGGCGAAGCCGCGCGGGTCGTGGAGCTGGCGGAACGCGGCGGAGAGGCGGAACTCGCAGAGCTGGTCGGCGCCGGCGGAGAAGCCCACGGTGAGCAGGCCGCGCTGCTGACGCTCATGCAGCAGACGACGGAACTTGTCGTACTCGCCGTCAAAGCGGGCGCCCAGCTCGCAGTAGCGCGCATAGCCGGTGTTGCTGTGGCCACCGCCCAGGATGACCACTTCACTTTCCCAGATGTACTTCCAGAGCAGGTCCACGTCGGACTTCTGCATGTTGCTGGACCAGTAGAACGGGAAATATTCGAGGCCGTACTTCTTGAAGAAGTCGAAGTACCAACGGAAGCCGCCCCAGCTGAACTCCTGGCGCTCCATCTCGCTGCCGTTCTGCGGCGTCTCGCTCATGGGGAGGAACAGGATGCGCTTGTTGTCGCGGCCCTGCAGCGCGCGCTGCACGATGAAGTCGTTGTGGATGTAGTCGCCCCGGTTGTGGGAGCTGTAGATCAGCGCGGTTCCTCGCATCGAATTTGCCCTCGGCAGACAGAGACGGGAACCCTCTACGACGCGGAAGCGTGAGCATGCAACCGCACGGGGGACGCGGGTGCCTGACAGCGGCGGGGCGCAGCGACTAGCCTGCCCGCCCTTTCCCTGGGAGCCCCGCATGGCCTCACGACCTTCCCGCGCCCCGCTGAGTGCGCGCACCCTGGCTGCCGGTGTCGTCGGACGCGTGGTGCGGGAGGGGGCGTACGTGAGCCTGGCCTTGGGCAGTGCGCTGTCCCGGACGGGGCTGTCTCCGTCAGACAAGGGCTTTGCCACGGAGCTGGTGTACGGCACGTTGCGTCACCTGCACGCCCTCGACGACGCCATCCAGCAGGCCGCGAACCGCCCGCTCAAGAAGCTGGACGAGCCCACGCTGGACCTGTTGCGTATTGCCGCATACGAGGCGCTGCGCCTGGGCACGCCTGATCACGCGCTGGTCAACGAGGCGGTGAACCACGCCAAGCGCATCCGCGGCGAGCCGGGAGGTCGCTTCGTCAACGGCGTGCTGCGCGGCATGCTGCGGCTGCGCGACTCCGGCGCCCTGCTCCCCTCGTCGGAAAAGGGCGTTCCCGGCCTGGTGGCGCGCTACGGCCTGCCCACGTGGCTGGCCCACGACGTGCTCACGCGACTGGGTCCCGACGAGGCCGAGAAGTTTGGCGCGGCCAGTCTGGCGAAACAGGCGGTCCACCTGTGCGTGCCCGGCGGCGCCACCGCGCGTGACGACGTGCTCCAGCAGCTCAAGCAGGCCGGCGTGGAGGCCGCGGCGCATCCGCTGACGGAGACCGGTGTGGTGCTGCAGGGCTCCCCCGGCGCCATCGAGGAGCTGGCGGTGGTGCAGGAGGGCCGGGCCATGGTGCAGAACGCCGCGAGCCAGGTGGTGGCGGGATGGGCGCTGCAGGTGGCGCAGCGTCGGGAGAATGCGCGGGTGCTGGACATGTGCGCGGCGCCGGGCGGCAAGAGCGCCATCCTGCTGGCCCGCGGGCAACGGGTGATCTCGGGGGACATCCACGTCGACAAGCTGCACCTCGCGCAACGGCAGTGGAAGCGGCAGGGGCTGCACGCGCTGGCGGTGTCGCAGGACGCGGCGCAGCCGCCCTTCGTCGAGGCGTGTGCCGACGTGATCCTGCTGGACGCGCCGTGCACGGGGACGGGGCTGCTCGCGCGTCGACCGGAGATCCGGCTGCGTCGGCAGGAGGCGGACGTGCAGCGGCTGGTGGAGCTGCAAGCAAGGTTGCTGGAGGCCTCCGCGCGGCTGCTCAAGCCCGGTGGCACGCTCATCTACAGCGTGTGCTCGGTGTCGACGGCGGAGGGGCCCGCACAGGTGAAGTCATTCCTGTCAGCTCACCCTGGGTTCGCATTGGGGACGCCGCCCGGCACACCGGCGGACACGCTGGAGGATGGGATGCTGGCGCTGTGGCCGCACCGTCACGACGTCGACGGGTTCTTTGCCGCGCGCCTGGACAAGCGCGGGTGAATCACGCGCGGGCGGGCCGGTACAGGTGCAACGGTGACTCGTGCGCCTTGACGATCACCTCGTCACCCATGCCCATGGCGTAGCGGATGTGGGAGCCGTCCAGGAACACCGCGCCCTGCCGCATGTAGCTCTCCACGACGAGCTCCGCGGGTGGCGTCACGAATCCGTGCACCAGGTCCAGCTTCACGCCGGGCGGCGCGTAGGGCTCACGCACGCGGTACTGGAAGCGCTGCGCGGTGAGCTCATCCTGCTGTCCCCCCGCCGAGAGGATGGCCGCGGTGCTGCCCGCCGGCGTGGCCACCCAGATGCCACTGCTCTTCTGCTCCTCGCTGCGGTGGCCGTTGCGGAGCGCGTAGCGGCTGGTGGCGGCGGGATTGCTGTGACAGATGAGCACGTCGTTGAGGACGGGCGTGCCCAGGCTGCGCTCGTTGAGGAGCACGTCCAGGCGCAGCAGCGTCAGCGGCTCAAGACGACCGCGCAGCACCTGGTCCAGCACCAACGGGAACGTGTCCTTGGTGGCGCCGGTGAGGAAACCAACGCTGCTGGCGGGATTGGAGTTCACGCCCAGGAGGGGCACGCCGTCGACGCGGTGGCTCGCGTCCAGCAGGGTGCCATCCCCGCCCACCGTGACGACGAGATCCACGTTGGTGGTCTTGCGCAGGTGGGCGCGGTAGACAAGCCGCACCTCGGCACCGGCGGCTTCCGCGGCGTTGGCCACGGCGTCCAGCGCCTCATTGTGGGCCTGGTGCGCCTGGGTGAGCTTCTCCATGGACGCCGCGTGGCGACGGATGAGCGAGCGGACCTTCTTCTCACGCTTCTCCAGCGCGTAGACCTGGTAGGCGCTCTTCTTGAACACCACCAGGATGCGGGGGCGGCGTTTCACTTCCGACCTCGGGCGGTGGTCATGATGAGCTCTTGGGGCGGCCACCGCCGTTGGTCAGCTGCTCTTCCAGGAACGGGTTGCGCCCCATCTGCGTCGCCGCGTTCTCGTCGGGCAGGGTGACATCCGGGCGCGTGACCACGCGTGGGGCGGCCTGCGGCTCCGGCGTGTCGGAGAGCATGGAGGGCAGGATGGGCACGCCCGCCTCGACGAGCGCGCGCGTCAGCCGGTCAATCCGGGACTGCAGCGACTGCACCTTGGCCTGCGATTCCTTCCGCAGCGCGTCGCGCTCCACGCGGGCCTTCTGCGCGGCGGTGCGCAACGCGTCCAGCTCCTGCGCGGCCTGGGTGCGGGCGCTCGCGGTCTGCTGCGCCTCCGCGGCGCGGTTCTCGGCGTCCTTCAGCTTCTCGGTGAGCTGCTGCAGCTTCACGGTGGCATTGCGACGCAACGCTTCCTTCTCGTCCTGGCTCTTGCGCGCGGCGGCCTCGGCGCGGGCCCGCGCAGCCTCCCCTTCCTGGATGCGCTTCTGCAGCTCCGTCTTCTCATTGGCGAAGGCCTGGTTCTGCTCGGTGAGACGGGCCTGCACCTCCGCCACCTGCTGCTCCAACAACGACGTGGAGCTGGTGAGCTGTCCCTGCACGGCCTGCAGCTTGCGCTCCAGCTGGGTGGCCTTGGTGGCGGCGGCGGTGCGGAGGCGTTCCACCTCGGCAAGCTGCGCGGCGCGTGCGGTGGCCTCCTGCTCCAACGCTTCCACCCGCGCCTTGACCTGGTTGAGGGACTCCTCCGTCTGCAGGCGCGTGTCCTTCTCGGCCTCCAGGCGTGCGCCCATCCGCTCCAGCTCGTGCGAGCGCTCTTCCGCCTTGAGCTTCCAGGCTTCCAGCTCGGCCTGGGCTTCCTTCAGCGTGGCGTCGGCGCGGCTGCGCTCCTCCTGGGCCTTCTGACGCAGATCGGACTCGATGGCGCGACCACCCTGCGCGGCCTCCAGCTCGGCTTGCAGCTCCGCGGTGGCGTCGGCGAGTTCGTTCTTCTCCCGGGTGAGCTCGGTGGTGGCCTTCTCCAGCTGCGCCAGTCGGGCCTTGGCCTCGGAGAGCTGCTTGTTGAGCGCGGCCTCGCGTCCGGCGAGTGTCGAACGCGCGCGTTCGTGGTCCTTGTGGACCTCCTCCAGGGAGCGCAGCGCCTCCTGGAGCTGGTTGGCCATGATGGTGGCCGCGTCGCGCTCCCCGCGCATGGCCGCCAGCTCGGCGAGCATCTTCTTGGCCCGCTCCTCGGCGTCCCTGGCCTGGCGGTTGGCTTCCGCGGCGGCGTTGGCCAGCTCCTCGCGCAAGAGCTTCTCCGCAGCCTGGGTCTGCTTGAGGCGCTCCAGGCCAGCGGCAATGGCATCCTGGTCGCGCTTGGCCTGCTGCTGGGCCAGGAAGAGCTCCTCGGCCAGCGCGTCGCGCTCCTCCTTGAGGGAGTCCAGGTTGGTGGTGCTGGTGCTGAGGTTCTTCTCTGCTTCCACCTGCAAACGCTGCAGATCCTCGACGAGCGCGGTCTTCTCCGCCGCCACGCGCTGCAGCGCCTCCAGCTCCGCGGCCTGCTGACGGGAGAACTCCTCGCGCTCACGCAGGCGCAGCTCCGCGGACTTCAGGGCGGCGTCGCGCTGGGCAATGGTCTCGAGGAGGCGGTGCATCTCCGCCTGGGTCTCGCTGAGCGCCCGCGCATGCTCGCCCTCTCGCCCGGCCAGCTTGGCCTGCGCGTCCTGGAGCGCGGCGAGCATGGTGGAGAGCCGGTTGATCTCGGCCTGCTTCTCCCGTGCGGAGGCGCGTTCGGCGTCGAGCTCGACCTGCACGGCGGCCAGCTGTTGTTGCGCGGTGTCGCGCTCGGAGACGCGCTGGGCCAGTTGGGTGCGCTCTGCTTCAAGCTCTCCCTGCAGCGTCTGGATGCGGCCCTCCAGGCGCGCCTGCTCCCGTCCCCGCGCATCCAGCTCCGCCTCCACGGCGGCCACGGCGCGCTTGCGCTCCTCCAGCTGATTCCGCAGCTCCGCAATCTGCGCATCCCGCCGCGCGCTCTCCGCCTGCGCCGCCTCCAGCTGCCCATCCACCTCCAGGCGCTCCGCCACCGCCTGCGCCAAGCGGTTCTTGGCCTGCTGGATCTGCTCGTCGCGCGCGGCCACCTCCGCGCGGAGCTTCCCGGCCTCGGCGCGCTCCGCCTGCACCTCGCTCTCCAGCGCGCGCTGACGGGCGGCGGCGTTGAGCTGCTCCTCGTCCGCCTTCTGCAGCATGGCTTCCATCTGGTGGATGGCCGCCTGGCGGTCGTCGGCGGTGCGCTGCCATTGCTGGCTCTCCTCGTTGAAGCGCGCCACCTCCGCCTGCAGCCGGCCGATGTTGCTGTCGCGCGCGGCGAGCTGGGCGGTGGAGTCCTTGAGGCGCGCCTTGAGCTGATCCACCTGCTCCTGGCCGCGGCCCAGCGACGCCTGCATGTTCAGGCGCATCTGGTCCATCTCCTCGATCTCGGCGACCTTCCGCTTGAGCGCCGCGTCGAGGTTGCGGATCTCCAGGCCCTTGACGCGCACCTCCTCCTCGCGCGCGGTGAGCTCGGCCTGCAGGCTCTCCACCCGCTCCTGCTCCTTCTGCAGGTCCGCTTTCAGGGCGAGGATCTGGCTGTCGCGCTGGGCCAGGGTCCGCTCGCGCTCCTCCAGGCGCACCGTGAGCGTGCGGATCTGGCCTTCATTCTGGGTGCGCGTGTTCTCCAGCGCGCTGACGTGCTCCGCCGACTCGTCGAGGCGGGTGTTGAGCTCGCGGATGGTGGTGTCGCGCGCGGCAATGGTGCGCTCCAATCCGGCGCGCTTCTCATTGCCCTCCAGCAGCCTGGCCTGACCTTCCGCCAGTCGTGTCTGCAGCTCGTTGATGCGCTTCTCGCGGTCGGCCAGTGCGGCCTCGGCGCTCTCCTGCAGGCGCGCGCGCTCCACCTCCGCGGTGTCAATGCCGCCAACCAGCTCCTCCACCTTGAGGTCCTTGGCCAGAAGCTCGTCGGTGAGCTTCTGCACCTGCGCGCGCAGGCCCAGCACCAGGTCCTCGGCGGCGGCGTTGTCGCGGGAACGCAGCCAGGCCAGCGCACCGGCTTCCGCGCGGGCGTCATCCAGGTCCTCATCCAGCTCACGGAAGAGCTGCTCCGCGGCCAGCTCCTGCGAGCGGAGACGTTCCTGCACCTCCGTGCGCAGCGCGTGCTCATGACGGAGGAAGGCCTGCAGGCGCGCAATCTCCTCGTCGCGGACACGCAGCTTGTGGGTCAGCCACGCTTCCACCACGAGCAGTCGGCGCTCCACCGCCGCGCGCTCCTGGTCGAGCTCATGGATGACGGTCTGCATCTCCGCGAGCTGGCCACTGGCCTCCCCGCGGGCGAGCCTCAGCTCGTCGGTGGCATGGAGCAGGTGCGCGCGCAGCGAGGCACTGTCGTCGAGCAGGGCGCGGTAGCTGACGTCAATGGCGTCGAGCAGGTCACGCTGCTCAATGCGCGTACGGGTACGCTGCGTCAGCAGGATGGCAATGCGCGACTGCAGCCGGGCGGCGTGCTGACGGGAAGCGGAGAGACGGGCGCGCGCCTCGTCGAGACGGGTGTAGAGATCCTCGGTGATGGCCAGGCCCTGGCCCACCGTCATGCGCAGGCGGTTGTCCAGCTCCCGGTAGGCGCCTTCCCACTCGTAGATGCGCCCCACCAGCTCCTGCTTGAGCGACTCATGCGCGCTCTCCATCTCGGTGCGCTGGCGCTTGAGGGCGTGGAGCTCCTTCTCCTTGCTGGCCACCACCTCGATGAGGTCCTTCTCGAGCATCACGCGCTCGGTGAGGAGCCCCTCGACGCTGGCGCCCATCTCCGTTTCCTTGGCGGCCAGCAGCTCCTGCCCGCGACGCACCTCGTCCTGCAGGTCGCGGATCTGGCGCAGGTAGCCGTCAACCTCCGACTCCTTCTGCTGCACGCGGTCCTGCGCGGCGCGGATCTCCGCCTCCTTGGCGCGCCACAGCCGGGCCAGCCGTTGCAGGTCCCTCTCGCGCTCACGCAGCTTGTCGCGGAGGAAGTTCAGCTTCTGGTCCACGCCCTCCCCGCGCGTCACGGAGATCTCGCCGGTGTTCAGCTCCGGTGGCGCGTCCAGGTTGAGGCTGCCCATGCTGTTGAACAGGCGCTCAACAAAGGCGAGGTCGGTGGGATCGATGGGCGCCGCGGGTCCGCGCGTCGCACCGGGCGCAGCCGGACGCGGGAGCGACTCCCGGACGGGAATCTCCGGGTCGGTGATGGGCGGCAGGTCCACCGCGGTGTTGACCGGGGCCTCCATGGAGGCCGGCGCGGGAGTGGGCGGTGGCGGCGAAAGCTCCGTGCGCAGCGTGGCCTCGGAGAGATCCGCCTGCACCCACGGCGTGGGCGCGGGGGTGTTGCTCCGTCGGAGACGGGGGGGCTCCACCGGGCCACCGCCGCTGGCCTCGGAGAGGGCCCGGTTGGCGCGCGCGCGCTCCG
>JBFMGU010000260.1:0-14947 GCA_040752415.1 Myxococcota bacterium | reverse complement strand
CAGACCTGCGCCGTCGCGAGCCCGGTGCACCCGGTCAGGTCGGCCTGGTCCAGCCGGGTATCCTGGAACAGAGCTCGGTCCAGGCGGGCCTGTCGCAGGCAGGCCGCCTCGAGGTCGGACCGGGACAGGTCCGCCCCGCTCAGGTCTGCCGCCGTCAGGTTGGCCCTTCGGAGGCAGGCTCCGCTGACGCAGGCGCCCGACAGAGATGCCCCCGACAGGTCGGCCTCGGTCAGGTCCGCCCCGTCCAACTCGGACCGGACCAGGACCGCGCCGCGCAGGTCGCTGCCCACCAGTGAAGCCGAGTGGAGAAAGGCGGCATAAAGGTCGGCGCCGTCCAGCCGGGCACCGTCCAGGGATGCTCCTGGCAGCACCGCCTGGCACAACCGCGCCCGGGAGAGGGCCCGACCGCGCCAGTCCAGGTGGGACTCCTCCAGTCTGCGGCCCTCCAGGCCCGCGGAATCCAACCACAGCCCGTGCTCGGCGATCATGCTCCCTCCTCCTACCCGGGGAACCAGAGGATCCGATCCTTCAGCGAAGGGTCCTGGGCGATCATCTCCGCGACCGCCTGCCTGAGGTCGGCGAGATCCCCGGGAGACAGATCCTTGGTGTCCAGAATCACGTTTTCCCCCCGGGCCAGTTCCCTTTGGATCTTGCCGGCCGCGTCGGCCCGGTTATAGCCATACTTGGAGTTGAACGTCTTGATGTCCCAGGGCCGGCCTGCCGCGTCGGCAAACTCGGCGTCGGCGTTGGGCCAGCGGGTGATCGGGGCCTTCAGGACGCCGGCCTCCTCCAGCTTCAATCCCACGTAGGCCTCCCGCATGGTCTTGTCAAAGATGTTGCCAGCGTGGGCCGGATCCGCGGCCAGTTCCCAGAAGCGTGGGTTGTCGGCATACTCGGGATAAAGCTTCCGGGCCGCCTGAAGCAGTTGGGCAAACGTGTCGGCTCCCCCCCGGTAACCAGCCCGTCGGGCCGCCTCGAACAGGGGGTCGACCCCGTCCGCGGCTGCGTGGCCAGCGCCTCGCGCGGCCCCTTCTCCCACTTCCTGGCGCGTTTCGCGGCTGACGGCCCCCTCGGCGACCTCCTCGACCACGTCGTCGCCGACGCCCCGGACGATGCGGCCTCCCACGGCTACCTCTCCCGCGACGGGAACCAGCCCGAACAGGGAGATTCCCGCATTGAGGTAGTCTCCCTCGAGAGCGTACAGGCCCGCATTGATCCCGTCCGCCGGGCCCCCGACCACGGGGGCCATGCCCACGAAGTCGAGGACGGCGTGCAGCCACCCGGGCACGCCTTCCTCGGCTCCGGCATACTCGCCGAAAAAGGTCTCCAGATCGAAGAGGGTATCGCGAAAGACTTCCGAGAGTGGTGACCGCCCCCCGTCCCTGGCCGCGTACATCGCCTCGACCTCGGCCACGGTGAGGGGGGTTCCCGAGTCCGCCCAGAGGAAGTCGCCGTCTTCCTCGATCTCGACGGTCAACTCCAGGCTCTGGTGGTCGGTCACCACGTTCAGGGCCACCGGGTTGTCCAGGGCTACCAGGGTCTCGAACAGGCCCCGCTGGAAGGTCTCACCGCCATAGTTGAGGTGCTGTGAGAGGTTTTCGAAGCGCGTGGCGTCCCCCGCCGGCGTGGCCAGCATGTACTCGATGGCGGCCCGCAGGTCGGCCGGCAGAGCCTGCTGGAGCGCGGCTTCCAGGTCGGCCCGGGAAACCTGGCCGTCACCTCCCCCGCCCCTGGCGGCCGTGTCCAACAGGTCCCAATAGAACAGCAGCGTGCTGAGGGCCTCCTGGGTGGTGTCGAGGCTGGCCGGATCCTGGCCCGTGGTGGCCAGAAACACGTCCGCGGTATCCAGGTCGGTCCCATCGATCTTGCCCTCCTCGCCGGTCTGGTTGGCGATGGCCCAGAAGTACACAGGGTTGTCTCGAAAGAAGGCGGCCGTCTGCAGGATCTGGTCGATTTGCCCGGGAGTGTAGCCCTGAGCCGCCAGCCTCTCGCGCGCGGCCGGGTCATCTGCCCAGGACGCCACGGTCAGAACGTCCTCGTAGGAGACCGTCCCGTCGGTGTCGGTTCCCAGGCTGTTCGGGTCGTCGAACAGATTGGCGTTCTGGTTGAGTCCGGTTAAAGAGTGCTGGAACGAGTCCTGCGGGGCCGCCCCTGCGTTGGAGGCTGGGGGGCGATCGGCCGGGTCCCGAACTCCCACGATTCTCATGGGGCAACGTTACCCGGGCGAACCTTGAACAATCATTGAAACGCACCGCGACGACGGGTCGATCAGCGTTGTCCGGCTTCTCGCAGCACCAGCTCGACGTCGCGCCAGATCGAGTCCGCCAGGGCCTCGGGCGATACCGAGCCGGCCCGGTTGGGGTCGGTCCGGGCGGCGAATTCGTCGGCGATTTCCACGGCCAGGTCCTGGCGGGTGTAGCCTCGGGAGGCCCAGATGGCGCGCTGGATGACCACCACCTTGCGCTGGTCGGGGGGGAACTCGGGGCCGAACCGCCCCTCCGCGGCCAGTCGCTCGCCCACGCGGATGAGGGTCAGGTCGGCCGCGAACCCGGACCCCAGCGAATAGTTCACCGCCTGTCCCCTGGGCGGCGGGTCTTTGGAGGGGTCCAGGCAGTAGCCTTCCGGCATCACGCTGGCCTCCTGGCCGGCCTGGAGCGCGACTTCGTGCCGCGACGCCAGCATCATGCGCTGCCCGTCGTCGGAGGGCGTCAGGACCATTCCCGGCACCAGGCGCACCGTCAGCGGGGCGCCGCTGCCGTTGGAGAGACCCGTGAGGAGGATCGGCCCGCAGGAGAGCCCCTGCCCCGTCCAGGTCACCCTCAGCCCCGCGGACAACTGAGCTGACAGGGCCGCGCTGGCGGCGTCCGCCTCCTCCGGGGTCTGGGCCCGCGCCGGCAGGGTGAGCAGCAGCAAGAGGGCCGCCAGCCAGGTCCGCATCAGTCTTTCCGGTGGCGCTTCTGCATCAGGAAGCGAGCGTCCTTGAGCAGGGAGTCGGAGCCGGCCGTCACGGTCGGCGCGGCGGGGAAGTAGTTGGTGGTGTTGCCCAGACCCAGCTCCTCCACCAGGGCGCTGTCCACGGGGGTCGCGGCCGGGGCGGTCTCGGCGCTCTCGGTGGGGGTGGCGCTGGGGGTGACCGGCGCGGGAGCCGGCGGTGCCGGTGGGGTGGGCGGAGCGGGAGGGACCGGCGGCGCCGGGGGCACCGGCGGAGCGGGCGGGTAGATCACCGCTCCGTTGAACAGGACTTGACCCGGGGGGGCATTCTGGACCGCCACGGAACCTGCGGTCCCCTGCAGGTTGGCGGAGATCCCCCCCTGCACCCCGGACGCGGCTACCGACAGGCTCCCCACCACGGCCAGGTCCAGGGGCACCGCGGAGGTGCCCAGCACGCCCCCGGCCGTCAGCCACGCGCTCCCGGCGACGAGGTCAGGTGCGGTTTCGTCCGTGTCGCCCAGCACGTTCCCCAGGACCGCGTTCACGGTGAGGCCACCCCCCGCCTGGAGCGCGGGCGCGGCACCCAGGCTGGCGTGGCCCAGGTCCAGGTCGCCCGCCAGGACGGTTACCGAGGCGTCCCCGGCGGCGACCAGCCCCGTCAGTCCTCCTACCAGGGCCGGGGTGAGCCCGTTCGCCTCGCTGACGAACAGGTTGGTGCCGGCGGCGGACATCGTGGTGACGTCGGTGTCCAGGGCGTCGACCGCGGTTCCGAGCGTCCCGGTCGCCTGCAGCGAGGCCGAGTCGGCCGTCAGGTTGACCCCGTTCCCGTTCTGGTCCAGGACCGCGCTGGCGCTGTTCAAGAGGATGGAGTCGCCGGCGGCGGTCAGAGAGCCCACGAACAGGTTTCCACCTCCGGTGGTCGAGGCGACGAGGTCCCCTGTGCCGCCCGCCGTCACGGCGGTCAGGGTAAGGTCGCCCGACACGGCGTTGAGCGTTACGTTCCCGTCGGCGGTGGTGGCGCTGGTCACCGCGAGTCCCCCGGCCGTGTCGCTCAGGTCGATGGGGCCCGGCCCGGTCACCTCCGCGCCGGTCAGGGTGGTGGCGTCTACCTCCAGCGTGTCGGCCGCACCGATGCCCGACACGGCCGAGAGGTTCAGCGTGCCCGCGGTGAGATCGGCGGCGGCGTCGCTTCCGTTCTCCTCGATCGCACCCACCGAGGTGACCGTGATCCCGGAAGCGGTCACGTTCCCCACGTTGACGTCCCCGGCGCCGAGGGTGGTCAGGGTGACCGTCCGGCCGGCCCCGTTGGCCGTAAGGTCGGCCACGGTCAGGTCGCCACCGGTGGCTGTCAGCGAGATCGACCCGTCCACGCTGGCAAAGTTCCCCAGCGTGAGGGGCCCCGCGGTCTCCGTCACATCCACGTTGCCGGCCCCGGTCACCGACAGCGCGAGGCCGCCGTCATCCGCGTCCACCTCCAGGGAGCCCAGGTTGCCGATGCCAGCAGCCGCCGTCAGGCTCACGTTGGCGGCGGTCAGGTCGGCGGCGGCGTCGGCGCCGCTCTCCTCGATGGCGCCGGCGGAATTCACCGTGATGGTGTCCCCGGCCGCCGTGACGTTGTCCACGTTCAGGTTCCCGCTGGTGGTGGTGGACAGGGTGACGTCGGCTGTTCCGCCCGCCGTCACGGTCGCCAGGGTAAGGTCCCCGGCCACGGCGTCGAGGGTGATGGCTCCGTCCGTCGTGGTGGCGCTGGTGACCGTCAGGCCGCCCGCCGTGTCGGACAGGTTCAGGACGCCGACCCCCGTTACGTTGGCGTTGCTGAGCGTGGTGGCGTCCACCTCCAGGACCGCGCCGGCCGCTCCGATCCCCGCTGCGGCCGTCAGGTCGAGCGTGCCGGCGGTGAGGTCGGCGGCCGCGTCGGCCCCGTTCTCCAGCAGGGAGCCGGCTGCGTTGACCGTGATGCTGTCCCCGGCCGCCGCGACGTTGTCCACGCTCACGTTGCCGCTGGTGGTGGTGGACAGGGCGACGTCGGCGGTCCCGCCGGCCGTAACCGTGCCCAGGGTCAGGTTCCCGGCCACCGCATTGAGGGTGATGGCTCCGTCCGCGGTGGTGGCGCTGGTCACCGACAGGCCCCCCGCCGTGTCGGCCAGGTTGATGACTCCGGTGCCGGTGACGCTGGCGTTGCTGAGCGTGGTGGCGTTCACCTCCAGCGGGGCGCCGGTGGCCCCGATCCCCGTGCCCGCGGTGAGGTCGAGCGTGGCGGCCGTGAGGTCCGCCGCCGCGTCCGCCCCGCTCTCGAGCAGGGAACCGGCGGCGTTGACCGTGATGGTGTCCCCGGCGGCCGTGACGTCGCCCGCGTTGACGTTCCCGCTGGTCGTGGTGGACAGCGAGACGTTGGCCACGCCGCCTGCCGTCACGGTGGCCAGGGTCAGGTCGCCCGCCACCGCGTTCAGGGTGATCGCCCCGTTGGTGGTGGTGGCGCTGGTGACCGAGAGGCCCCCGGCCGTGTCCGACAGGTCGATGGCTCCCGCTCCGGTCACGTTGGCGGTGGACAGCGTGGTGCCGTCCACCTCCAGCGTGCCCAGGGTGCCGATGCCGGTGGCGGCCGTCAGGCTCAGGGTGGCTGCGGTCAGGTCGGCCGCCGCGTCGGCGCCGTTTTCCTGGATGCTTCCCGCGGACGTGACCGTGATGGTGTCTCCCGCGGCCGTGACGTCGCCCGCGTTGACGTTCCCGCTGGTGGTAGTGGACAGCGTGATGTTGGCGGTTCCGCCGGCGGTCACGGTGCCCAGCGTCAGATTTCCGGCCACCGCATTGAGGGTGATGGCCCCGTCCGACGTGGTGGCGCTGGTCACCGACAGGCCGCCCGCCAGGTCCGACAGGTTGATGACCCCGGTGCCGGTCACGTTGGCGTTGCTCAGCGTCGTGGCGTTGACTTCCAGCGTGGCTCCGGCCGCCCCGATCCCCGTGCCCGCGGTGAGGTCGAGCGTGGCTGCGGTGAGGTCGGCCGTGGCGTCGGCCCCGTTCTCGAGCAGAGAGCCTGCAGCGTTGACCGTGATGGTGTCGGCCAGCGCCGTCACGTTGCCCACGTTCACGTTTCCGCTGGTGGTGGTGGACAGGGAGACGTCGCCGGCACCCCCCGCGGTGACCACCGCCACCGTCAGGTCCGAGCCCACGGCGTTCAGGGTGATGTTCCCGTTGAGGGTGGTGGCGGTGGTCACGCTCAGGCCCCCCGACGTGTCGGAAAGGTTGATGGCGCCGGCCCCCGTGACGTTAGCCGTGGACAGGGTGGTGGCATCCACCTCCACCGTCCCCAGGTTGCCGATCCCGCTGACGGCCGTCAGGCTGAGCGTGGCTGCCGACAGGTCCGCGGCCGGGTCCGAGCCATTCTCCTCCAGCGCTCCGGCCGCGACGACGGTGATCGTGTCCCCCAGCGCCTGCACGTCGCCCACGTTCACGTTCCCGCTGGTGGTGGTGGACAGCGAGATGTTGCGCCCGGCGCCACCGGCCGTCACCGTGCCCAGGGTCAGGTTTCCGGCCACCGCGTTCAGGGTGATGGCCCCGTTGCTGGTGGTGGCGCTGGTCACCGCCAGGCCCCCGGCCGTGTCGGACAGGTTGATGAGCCCGGTTCCGGTGACGCTGGCGTTGCTCAGCGTGGTGGCGTTCACCTCCATGGCGTTGGCTGCCGTTCCGATCCCCGAGCCGGCGGTCAGGTCGAGGGTGGCCGCGGTCAGGTCGGCCCCAACATCCGCCCCGTTCTCCAGCAGGGAGCCGGCGGCGTTGACCGTGATGGTGTCCCCGGCGGCCGTGACGTTGCCGGCGCTGACGTTGCCGCTGGTGGTGGTGGACAGGTTGACGTCGGCCACCCCGCCCGCCGTGACCGTGGCCAGGGTCAGGTTGCCGCTCACCGCGTTGAGGGTGATGGCCCCGTTGGCGGTGGTGGCGCTGGTGACCGACAGACCGCCCGCCGTGTCGGAGAGGTTGATGACCCCGGCGCCGGTCACGTTGGCGGTGGACAGCGTGGTGCCATTGACCTCCAGGGCGGCCCCGGGGGCTCCGATCCCGCTTCCGGCGGTCAGGCTCAGGGTGGTGGCGGTCAGGTCCGCCCCCGCGTCCGCACCGTTCTCCAGCAGGGACCCGGCCGCGTTGACCGTGATGGTGTCCCCGGCCGCCGTGACGTTGCCGGCCAGGACGTTGCCGCTGGTGGTGGTGGACAGGTTGACGTTGGCGGTGCCGCCGGCCGTGACCGTGGCCAGGGTCAGGTCGCCCCCCACCGCGTTCAGGGTGATGGCCCCGTTGGCGGTGCTGGCGCCGCTCACGGTCAGGCCGCCCGCGGTGTCGGACAGGTTGAGGACCCCGGCTCCGGTCACGTTGGCGGACAGCGTGGTGCCGTTCACCTCCAGGGCAGCCGCGGCGGTGCCGATCCCGCTCCCGGCCGTGAGGCTGAGGGTGGTGGCCGTCAGGTCCGCGCCCGGGTCGGCCCCGTTCTCCAGCAGGGAGCCCGCGGCGGTGACCGTGATGCTGTCCCCGGCGGCCGTGACGTTTCCCGCGCTGACGTTGCCGCTGGTGGTGGTGGACAGGTTGACGTTGGCGACGCCGCCCGCAGTCACGGTGGCCAGGGTCAGGTTGCCGCTCACGGCGTTGAGTGTGATGGCCCCGTTGGCGGTGGTGGCGCTGGTGACCGTCAGACCGCCCGCGGTGTCCCTCAGGTTGATGAGTCCGGCCGCGGTGACGTTGGCGGTAGAAAGCGTGGTGCCGTTCACCTCCAGGGCGTTGGCCCCTGTTCCGATCCCCGACCCGGCCGTCAGGCTCAGGGTGGCGGCCGTGAGGTCCGCGCCCGCGTCGGCCCCGTTCTCCAGCAGGGACCCGGCGGCGTTGACCGTGATGGTGTCGCCGGCGGCCGTGACGTTCCCCGCGCTCACGTTGCCGCTGGTGGTGGTGGACAGGTTGACGTTGGCGGCGCCCCCCGCCGTCACGGTGGCCAGGGTCAGGTTGCCGCTCACGGCGTTGAGCGTGATGGCCCCGTTGTTGGTGGTGGCGCTGGTCACGGCCAGACCGCCGGCCGTGTCGGACAGGTTGATGAGCCCGGCCCCGGTCACATTGGCGGTGGACAGCGTGGTGCCGTTCACCTCCAGGGCGTTCCCGCCGGTTCCGATCCCGCCGCCGGCGGTCAGACTGAGCGTGGTTGCGGTCAGGTCCGCGCCCGCGTCGCCCCCGTTCTCCAGCAGGGAGCCGACGGCGTTGACCGTGAGGGTGTCGCCGGCGGCCGTGACGTTGCCCGCGCTCACGTTGCCGCTGGTGGTGGTGGACAGCGAGATGTTGCGCCCGGCGCCCCCGGCCGTCACGGTGCTCAGCGTCAGGGTCCCGGCCACCGCGTTGAGGGTGATGGCCCCGTCGGCGGTGGTGGCGCTGGTGACCGTCAGGCCGCCCGCGGTGTCCCTCAGGTTGATGAGCCCGGTTCCGGTGACGCTGGCGTTGCTGAGCGTGGTGGCGTTCACCTCCAGGGCGTTGGCCCCCGTTCCGATCCCCGACCCGGCGGTCAGGTTCAGGCTGGCGGCCGTGAGGTCCGGGCCCGGGTCGGAGCCGTTCTCCAGCAGGGAGCCCGCCGCGTTGACCGTGATGGTGTCCCCGGCGGCCGTGACGTTGCCGGCGTTGACGTTCCCGCTGGTGGTGGTGGACAGGTTGACGTCGGCGGCGCCGCCCGCCGTCACGGTGGCCAGGGTCAGGTTGCCGCTGACCGCGTTGAGCGTGATGGCCCCGTTGGCCGTGGTGGCGCTGGTCACCGTCAGGCCACCCCCCGTGTCGGACAGGTTGATCACCCCGGCTCCGGTCACGTTGGCGGTGGACAGCGTGGTGCCGTTCACCTCCAGGGCGGCGCCGGCGGCCCCGATCCCGCTTCCTGCGGTGAGGTTCAGGATGTTGGCGTTCAGGTCTGCGCCCGCGTCCGCACCGTTCTCCAGCAGGGAGCCCGCTGCGTTCACCGTGATGGTGTCGCCGGCGGCGGTGACGGTGCCGACGCTCACGTTCCCGCTGGTGGCGGTGGTCAGGGTGACGTTCCGTCCGGCTCCGCCGGCCGTTAGCGTGCCCACCGTAAGGTCCGCCCCGGTGGCGCCCAGGGTGATGGCGCCGTTGTTGGTGGTCCCGGTATTGACGGTCAGGTTTCCGGCCACGCCGCTCAGCCCGATCGCGCCCGTCCCGCTCACGGTGGCCGAGTTGACCACGGTGGTCCCGGTGGAGGAGGTCTCCAGCGCGTTGGCCGACCCGATCCCCGCGGCCGCGGTCAGGGTGGCGCTGTTGCCGGCCCCGGCCGTCACCAGGTTGGCGGTGGCCCCGTTGCCGTCCAGGATGCCGGCGAACCCCGAGGTGGCGCTCAGGGTGGAGGTGCCGTAGTTCACCTGCCGCATGGTCAGGTTCCCGTCCGACTGCAGCGTGACCGCCCCGTTCTGGGTGGTCAGGTTGCCCAGCACCAGCGTGCCCCCCGAATTCCCGGCGTTGATGGCCGAGCGGAAGGTGAGGGTCCCGGTGCCGCCGGTCAGAACCGTGTCGGTCGGGTCCAGGAAGGTGATGTTTCCGGTCTGGGTCTCCACGGTGAGCGACTTGTCCGTCCGCGTACCGCCGTTGGTGAGGTCCAGGGTGCCGTCGGCCAGGTTGTTGAAGGTCACCGTGCCGGTGGCCCTCAGGATGAGATTGGTGGCGCTGGCCTGGGTCTCCAGGGCCACTTCGCTGACCGTGTTGGCCCCCACGTTGGGGTCGCCGAACAGGATGTCGGGCAACTGGGCGTCCTGGGTGCCCGGGCCGGCTCCGTTGATCACGGTCAGCGCCGTGGGGTCGATCAGGAAGGTTCCCAGGGGTCCCGCGGTGTCCACCGAGCCCTGCACCACCACGCTCTGGAGACCGCTGACCTCGATGAACCCGCCTTCCCCTCCGGCCGCCTCGATGCGGCTGCCGGGCGCCAGCACGGTGAGCCCCTGCGACAGGGCCATCACTTCCCCGCCGTGGGCGGACGGGGCGCTGGCCGAAGTCAGGCTGCCGTCGGCCAGGACCGTGCCGGCCGTGGAGTGCAACAGGACGTTGCCGGCGGAATCCGAGCCGTGGTTGACCGTGGCCAGCGGGATGGAGGACAGATCGCCCGGGCGCACGGACGTGTTGGCCAGGCTCTGCTCCACCAACCCGCCCGGTCCGGCGCCCAGGTCCGGCCGGACGCCTCCGTCCGCCCGGATGACGCCGCCCTGGATGACCAGGCCCTCGGCCCCCTGCAGCAGGATGCGGCCGTCCGGCAGGTGCACCACGGCGCCCGCCTCGACCACGGAGGGGTGGTTGACCACCAGTTGGGTGAGCGAGCTGACCGCCTGGGGGTCGGCCAGCACCGAGCCGCGTACCGCGTCGGAGTCGCCCAGGGCCAGGTTGACCAGGCCCGCCCCGTCGAAGTTGACCACCGCCCGGGTGCCCCCGGCCAGGGTGACCTGGCCCAGGTTGGCCACGATGACGCCCTCGTTGTTCACCAGCGGGGCCAGAAGGATCACGCTGCCGCCGTCGGCGGCCGTGAGGGTACCCTGGTTGACCACGTAGGACAGGGCCTTGCTTGGATCCTGGTAGAACCGGTAGTTCCCGTTGAGGAAGTCCTCGTCGGAGAGGTTCAGCGTGGTGGCCAGCAGCCCGGCCACGTCCACCTGGGACCCGGGACCGAACAGGATACCGTTCGGATTGACCAGGAAGATGCGGCCGTTGGCCTGCAGCGAGCCCAGGATGACGGACGGATCGACCCCGGTGACCCGGTTCAGCGCGATGGCCAGGTCGCTCGGCTGGATGAAGCGGGTCAGTTCGCCCACCCCGATGGAGAACCCGTTCCAGTTGAGGATGACCCTGTCGGTGTACTGGGTGACGGTGGTGACCGCGGGGTTGGTCTGGTTAACGACGGCGCTGCCGCTGACCACGGTGGGATCGGTGGGGTTGGCCGAGGACAAAGAGGGGCATAGCAGCGCCAACAACGCGACGGCGCGCAGGATGCTCGCTCGCAACACCACTTCCACCTTCCCGCTCCCGGCCGACCCCCGGGCAAGTCTGCCGGATCCTATAGTTTTCGATGCCCTTGCGCGGAAACCCTACCGAGCAGGAAGCCGCCCGTTCCGGCGAACTATCCATGGGTGAAGCGGATTCAACTGCTGGCGCTGTGGCTCTCCCTGACGGTCTGTGCCCTGGCCCAGGGGCTCACCGTGCGCGAGATCGTGGTGGAGGGCAACTCGGTCCTGCCCGAGTCCCAGCTCCGAGCGGTGCTGGCCCCGTTCGAGGGCAAGGAGGCCAGCCTGGAGGAGCTGCGCGAGGCCGCCCGCAGGGTGGAGCAGTTGTATCGGGACCAGGGCTACTTCCTGGCCAGCGCCCTGGTGCCCGCCCAGGAGATTCGGGACGGCCGCGTGCGCATCCAGGTCCTCGAGGGACGGGTGGGCGAGGTTCGGGTGGAGGGCAACCAGGCCTACTCGGCCGACTTCGTGCGCTGGTATTTCGCGCCCGCCACCCAGCGCGGGGTGCTGCACTCGGGCGACCTGGAGCGGGCCCTCTTGATTCTGAACGACTTCGAGGACCTCAAGGTGCGCTCGGTGCTATCTCCCGGCAAAGCTCCGGGCACCACCGACGTCACCCTGCGGGTGGACGATTCGGACCCGATCCACGTGGGCGTCGAGTACAACAACTTCGGCAACCGCTTCGTGGGGGAGCACCGGGCCGGCCTCAGCGTGGCCTGGGGCAACCCCATCCTCGAGGGGGACACCCTGGCCGTCCGCTCCGTCTTTCCCTTTCCCACCCGCCAGGTGCAGCCGTTCCTGCAGGCGCTCTACGGCTTCCCCGTGAGTCAGGCGGGCGACCGGCTCAACTTCTTCTACGCCAGCGCGGACACGCTGGTGGGCGAGGAGCTGGCCGTGCTGGACATCCGGGGCGAGGCCGACATCTACGGGATTCAATACGCCTACCCCCTGGAGCGCAGGCTTTCCCACCGGGCCGACCTCACCTGCGGGTTCCAGCTCAAGGACGTGAAGAACTCCATCCTGGGCAACCTGACTCTGAGCCAGGACCGCATCCGGTCGCTGAACGTGGGCTACGTGGCACGCTGGCTGACGGAGGACGGCAACACCGGGTTGTCGGCCGTCTACACCCAGGGTCTGGGAACCGTCCTGGGCGGCTCGCCCAACAGCAACCCGGTGGCCAGCCGGGCCGGGTCCGGCAACTCGTTCGGAAGGCTCAACCTGGACGCCAGCCACGTCCACCAGCTCGGCCAGGGGAACTTCCTGCTGCTGCGGGCCAGCGGCCAGCTCACCGGCCAGCCGCTCACGGTGGGGGAGCAGTTCGCCCTGGGCGGTCCCGACTCGGTGCGCGGCTACGTCCAATCGGAGTTCCTGGGAGACCGGGGCTACACCCTCAGCCTGGAGTACCGCCGCTCGGTGTTGGACGACGAAGCTGCCCGCCTGCAACTGGCTGCCTTTTTGGACCACGGCGGGGCCAGCCTGGAGAACCCCCAGCCGGGAGAACCCCTCGGGCGCGACTTCACCGGCGCCGGAGTGGGCCTGCGCCTGGGCCTGGGAGAACGCTTCTCGGGACGCCTCGACTTCGGCTTCCCCATCGCGCCGGGACGCAACTCCACCGGCCAGTCCCCCGTGATCTACGGCCAGTTCTCCACCCGCTTTTGAGCTTGACGGACCCTGGTGAATCGGACGAAACTGGTCAGGTGAACTGATCCTGCGAGGACGACGGGCGGCCCGGTCCCGGGTGTCGGTCGTGGACGCCCTGGTCGCCGAGCGCGAAGACGGCTGGTGAGGTTCTGGGACAGACTCCAGGTCAGAACTCGCGCCAGAAGCGCACCCGGAGGCGGTCGCCGAAGCTCAGGAACTCGTTGATGTCGAAGGTGAAGTCGTTGGAGGCCACCGTGGGCAGGTTGGCGTCCCCCCAGGTGTCGCTCGGGGTGGGGAATTCGTCCAGGAAGCCTTGCAGGATTCTGACCATCTGACCGCCGCCCGGGCCCAGGCCGTTGTAGTAGCCCTGGTACCAGACCACGATGTCCCGGGCAAACGGCTCGGCCTGGGCCCAGTTGCTGAAGGTGCGGCTGTAGTCGGTTCCGGGCGGGTCGCCCGGCTTCTTCAGCACGGCATTGACGTAGAGCTGGGACGGGACGATCTTGAACGTGGTGGGTTGGAAGGGCTCTCCGCGCCGCCGCGGCCCCGCGAACATCGTCACCATAGCGTTCGAGGAGTCGGGGATGGCCCTGGCGTATGCATTCGGCAGGCTCATGTTCAGGCGGGTGTACTCGGGGACGTGCCCGGCGGCGGCGTCCCGCAGGGTGACCCCTTCCGTGCCGTCCCCGTTGACCACGGCCGCGCCCAACACGCTGATCTGGTCGGCCAGAAGCTCCCCCTCGCTGTAGACGATGCCCTGGAAGGAAGAGCTGGCGGCTCCCCGGCCGATCAGCTCCACCCCCTCCCCGGCCAGCAGCGCGGCCTGGTTGCCGCCGTCCAGCGTGGTGCCTCCGTCGATGCGGATGCGCCCGGTGCAGGCCACCAGACCCTGCCCGATCAACCCTCCTTGGACGGTCAGGTCCCCGTCGATGTAGATCACCGCCTGGGCCATGAGGAGGTCCCCGTTGACCGTCACCGGGCCCACGGCCCGGCGCTCGCCCACGATGGGAGCCTCCGGGTCGGGCTCCACCACGGGGGGCAGCGGCAGCGCCCGGGGGCCCGGGTCGAGCGACGGGATGGTGACCCTGGGCACCGGAGAGGAGTCCCCGTTGGCCCGCACCTGCCCCCGGACCTGCACGGTCGGGTCGAGCACCACGCCGCCCCGGCTGCGCAGGTTGCCCGTGATCAGGCTGTCCAACGCCAGCCGCACCGAGTCGTTGTCGGTGGCATTGGAGGCCAGGTGCCCGGGCAGCAGCTCGTCCGGGTCGACGCCCACGATGCCTTCCCCGGGGGTGCTGGCCTGCGTCAGGGTGACGGTTCCCACCAGGATCCTCCCCGAAGAGCGGATGGGCCCGTTGGCAGCCAGCGCGTAAGGGTAGCGCGGCACCTGCAGTACCACCTCCACCGAGCGCACCACCCCGTTGCAGGAACCCGTGCCCACCAGGTGGATGCAGTCCTCCGGCACGATCCGGCCGCCCCAGCCCGGCCTTCCGGTCCGCTCGAACCGGTTGGTGGAGTAGGGGATGCCCATCCGGCGAGCTTCGGCCGGGTCGAATACCAGCCGTCCGGTGGACCCCGGCGGCAGCCCTTGCAGGCTCACCTCGACAGGCAGGGAGAAGCTGGGGTTGTCGTCCCGACCGTAGGCCCCGCTGGACTCCACCACGTTCTGGATGCCCGCCGCCACCACGCTTTCGGCCAGCTCGCGGGCGTGCTGGGCGTTCACCACCTGGGTGCTGACGTTCAGGTGCATGAAGCTGGATGCCGCCAGGGTGAACCCCAGGGTCAGGACCAGGGCCGACACCACCAGGACGGTGGCGATTCCGGCTCCCCTGCGTGTCTTCCTCATGGGGCTTCCCTCCCGGGTCCGGTCAGGGCCTGCTCCAGGGCGTGGCAGGCCTCTCTCACGCTGGGATATCGCTCCGCCGGCTCCTTGCTGAGCATCCGGTCGAGCACCATGTCCACCGACGCCGGCAGGCCCTCCCGCACCGAGGACGCCTTCGGCGGCGACTCGGAGACGTGCTTGAAGATCAGGGCCACCGGGTCCTGATCGTCGAAGGGCCGACGTCCCGTCAACATCTCGAACAGGAGCACCCCCAGCGAGTACTGGTCGCTGCGGGCGTCCAACTGCTTCTGGCCCAGCACCTGCTCGGGCGGGATGTAGGAGGGGGTTCCGAACACGGCCCCGGTGGCGGTCACGGTCGAGCTCGTGTGGCCCCGGGCCAGGCCGAAGTCCATCACCTTGACCAGCCCCTCGCGGGTCACCATCAGGTTCTCGGGCTTGAGGTCGCGGTGCACGATCTGGTTGTCGTGGGCGTACTGAAGCGCGTCCCCGATCTGGCGGAGGTAGGCCACCACCTGGGCGG
>JBFMGU010000026.1:0-61290 GCA_040752415.1 Myxococcota bacterium | reverse complement strand
CAGGCCAACGACGACAAGGGACCCGGGACCCGCCTCGGCCGACAGCCAGGACGGTTTTTGGAGCACTTGTCCAAAGCGGCGAGGGCCCGCCGCACTCCAGGTCGTGGTCCGCTCACGACGTCTGCAAGCCCGATGGGCATCTTGTTCCGTCACAGCCCGTCAGGAGCGTGGCGCGGGCGTGCCCAGTCGACGCGAGTCCACGAAGCTCAGCAGCTGGCCCAATCCCCACACCGCCACCACGACGAGCAGCACCGCCCCCAACGGCTCACGCACTTCACGCAGCTGCAGCAGGCTGGCGCCGGTGGCCAACGCACCCCAGAGCAACAGCGCCATGAACCCCAGCCGCACCAGCGTGCGACCGCGCCCCAACCCATCCCACAGGAAATGGACGGGACAACCGCTTTCACGACGGAAGAACGTGCGGGGACGGTCGGGAGCGGGGGCCATGAAGCTCATGTGCCAAGGCGCGCGGGCCCGCGCAAGTCGTCAGCCCAGGTTGCCCAGGTAGCGCAGCAGGGTGCGCACGCCAAAACCGGTGCCGCCCTTGCCCAGGTAGTCGCGGTCCTTGTCGCTGGTGGCGGGGCCGGCAATGTCCAGGTGCGCCCAGGGCGTCCCGTCCTTGATGAAGTCGCGCAGGAAGAGGGCCGCGGTGATGGCGCCGCCGTAGCGCTGCCCCGCCGCGTTCTTCAGGTCGGCAATGGGGCTCTTCATCATCTCCTTGAGCGCGTCATTGAGCGGCATGCGCCAGAAGTCCTCGCCCGTCTCCTCGCCCGCCTTGGCAAGCGCCGTGGCCATCTCGTCCTTGGCGCAGAACAGGCCCGCGGTGTGGGGCCCCAGCGCGATCATGCACGCACCGGTGAGCGTGGCCAGGTCGATGATCTCGTCGGGCTTCTCCGTGTCCTGCGCGTAGGAGAGCGCGTCGGCGAGCACCAGGCGCCCCTCGGCGTCGGTGTTGGTGATCTCCACGGTGAGCCCCGCGCGGCTCTTGATGACGTCGCCCGGCTTGTACGCGCGCCCGCCCACCATGTTCTCCGTGCACGCCAGGTAGCCCACCACGTGCACGTTGGGCTTGTACGCCGCCACCGCCACCATGGCGCCCAGCACCGCGGCCGCGCCGGACATGTCCACCTTCATGTCGAGCATGCCGTCGGCGGGCTTGATGTCCAGGCCGCCGGAGTCAAACGTGAGCCCCTTCCCGACGAGGACCACCTTCCGCTTGGGGTTCTGCGGCTTGTACTCCAGGCGCACCAGCCGCGGCTCCTCCGACGACGCGCGCGAGACCGCCAGCAAGAGCTCCATCCTCTCCCTGGCCATCTCCTTGGGTCCCAGCTCGGAGTACGTCAGGCCCGCCGTCTTGGCCGCGGCCTGCGCATGGGCGGCCAGCTGCACGGGCGTCAGCGTGGAGGCCGGCTCATTGACGAGGTCCCGCGCCAGCGCCACCGCGCCACTGAGGGCCTGCGCGCGGGCCACCACGTCGGCGGGAGCCTTGGCGTCCTTCCCGTGCAGCAGCACCGCGCCGTTGGTCACCACCTCCTGCTTGTCCTTGGTGAGGTAGCGGTTGAATCGGTACAGGCCGAGCTCCAGGCCTTCCACGGCGGCGGAGAGCGCCAGCGTGGCGTCCACCTTCCCCTCGGGCAGCGCCACGGCGATCTCCTTGGCGCGCACGCGGTCGGCGTTGCGGGCCACGGTACCGGCGTAGCGACGGACCGCGTCCTCCGAGAGATCCCCGCGCTTGCCCAGGCCCACCACCAGCACGCGGCTGGCGGCAACCTTGCCGTGGGTGTGCACCAGCAGGGACTGGCCGCGCTTCCCCTTCACGTCCTCGTCGGCAAGGGTGCGCTCCAGGACGCCGCCCAGGGCCTTGTCCAGGGTGGACAGCAGCGGTCCGCCCGCCTCGTCCTCGAAGATGGGGATGGCCAGCAGATCCGCGGCCTGGGTGGTCAGCGAGGGCGCATTCAGTTCCGTGGTGGACAGCTTCATCCGTGACTCCTTGCCCGTCCGAGGGGGACCCGCCCCGTCACCCCGGCCCTGGGCGTTCAGGACCGCGCACCGTAACGGAGCGCCGTGGTGCCAAACAAGCAGCGCCCCGGCCGTGGCCGAGAGCAAACCGGCGGCTGCCGGGATGGCGTGGCTGCGATAGATGAGGCTGTTCTCCCGTCGTCAGGAGGCGCCGGGCGGGCTTGGGCGCGGCCGCGCGTTGACTTGGCGCGACATCCGCCTATATTCCGCCGACTTTTTTTCCGGCGCCCCCCTTGCGGACCCTGGTCCGACCTTGGAGGAAGCGCCCGTGGTTGTTGTGAAGATGATGGCAGCAAAAGACTCCCGCCTCATGATCGACGTGGATGCCCTGACCCATGAGGGTTGGGAGTTCCACGACGTCATTGCCCGGGAGCAGCTCACGGCCCTGCTGCAGGACGGCGGCCCCCAGGACCTGGAGGCGCTCACGCCCATGCGCGTGAAGCTGGCCGGGCACAAGGTGCCGCAGGGCCTGCGCCTGTTGGGCAGCGCCGACGCGCACCTCAGCACGCCGTGCAGCCGCTGCCTCAAGCCCGCCTCCGTCCACGTGGCGCTGCAGCTGGGCATGACGCTGTTCCCCGCCAGCGCGCCGGAGCCGGAGAAGAACGAGGACGAGGAGGCCGCGGCCGCTCGGGGTGGACGGCGCGGCAAGGGCAAGCGGCGCAAGCCCAAGGAAGAGGTGGTGGAGTTCGTGGGTGAGGAGCTCACCGACGACGTGGACACCGGCACCTACGAGCAGGGCACGGTGGACGTGGCGGCCATCCTGCGCGAGCACACGCTGCTGGAGCTGCCCATGACGCCGCTGTGCCGGGAGGACTGCAAGGGCCTCTGCCAGAGCTGCGGCGCGGACCTCAACGCCGGCCCTTGCGCCTGCCCGCCATCCGGGGGAGATCCCCGCCTGGCCGTCCTGGCCAAGTTCAAGATCCAATGACGGGCGGATGCCCGCGTCACGCTTGTTGATTTCCCGCCTTTCGGCGGTTGCTTGAGAACGGAGTCCCCATGGGTGCCCCTTACGGAAGAAAGAGCCGCAGCCGGACCAACCACCGGCGCAGCAACAACATGCAGTACACCGCGCCGTCCTACATCAATTGCCCCAACTGCAATGAGCCGGCGCTCCCGCACCGGATCTGCAACAGCTGCGGCTTCTACAAGGGTCGTGCGGTCCTGCAGCAGGCGGCGCCCAAGGAGGAGTGAGAGGTCGCGCACCCCGGTCTGACGGGCGCGACGCTTCCACGTCGTGCTTGCCAGCGGGGGGTTGTCAGCATCAGGCTGCCCGCCCCGGTCACCTTCCGGGCGCGGGCGGTCAGGCTGGGCGTGCACCCGGAATCCGGGTGGTCCCGCGGGCTGGTGCAGCGCAGCCTGCCGGGAACGGTCGCTGAAGTGGCAGAAAGGTCCGCGTAGCCATGGTCCAAGGCGGGGCACAGACGGAGCAGCCCACGGGGAATGGTGCTTCCCCGGAATCGCCATGGATTGCCTACGACGCCATGGGCCTGGATCACGGTCCCGCCATGGCGGTGGCCGGCGCGCTGGAGGGCGTCCGCAAGCACGGTGTCCACGTCATCATGGTGGGCCAGGAGGACGTGCTGAAGGAGGAGCTGCGCAAGCAGGGCGGGAGCAGCCTGCTGGGCCAGACCATCCGCATCCAGCACGCGTCCGAGGTGGCCACCATGGAGGACAAACCCTCCGAGGCCATCCGCAAGAAGAAGGACAGCTCCATGCGCGTGGCCTACGACCTGGTGAAGGCCGGGGAGGCCGCGGGCGTGGTGAGCGCGGGCAACAGCGGCGTCTCGCTGGGCCTGGCGCTGCTGGTGCTGGGACGCATCCGCGGCGTGCTGCGCCCGGCCATTGCGTCGCTGATTCCGCGGCCGAACGAGAAGGTGGGCGGCCACACCGTGCTGCTGGACTCCGGCGCCAACACCGTGGTGGCCCCCGGGCACCTGGTGCAGTGGGCCTTCCTGGGCGACGTCTACGCGCGCGTGGTCCGCGGCATGCCCAACCCGCGCGTGGGCATTCTCTCCAACGGGGAAGAAGACTCCAAGGGCACCGACGCCACCCGCGCCGCCAATGAAGCGCTCAAGAGCGTGCGCCACGGCCTGAACTACATGGGCTACTGCGAGGGTCGCGACGTCACCACCGGCGGCGTGGACGTGGTGGTCACCGACGGATTCACGGGCAACGTGGTGCTCAAGACCATTGAGGGCGTGGGCCGCGCGGTGAAGGAGGGGCTGGAGAACCACTTCCGGCAGAGTCTGCTCACCAAGATGCAGTACCTGCTGGTGGCCAACGTCTTCCAACGCATCCGCAAGGCCGCGGACTACCGCAACATCGGCGGCGCGCCCATGCTTGGC
Organism: Myxococcota bacterium; assembly: GCA_040752415.1. Lineage (GTDB taxonomy): Bacteria > Myxococcota > JACRCW01 > JACRCW01 > JACRCW01 > JBFMGU01. The sequence goes on along the minus strand of JBFMGU010000026.1, from coordinate 56,926 downwards.
GTGAAGGGCGTGTCCATCGTCGCGCACGGCGGCAGCGACGCGGTGGCCCTGGGTCACGCGCTGCGGGTGGCGCGCCTGCACGTCAACGTGCGCATCAATGACGCGGTGGCGCGCGCGGTGGAGGAGCATGACCGGCTCTTCCCCGAGGCCAAGAAGCTGACCCAGGCGCACATGGACCGGCTCTCCGCGGTCTCCGCCGGTGGCAAGGCCGAGGACGCCAGCGCGCCGTCCGCCAGCTGAGACAGCCGCTTTTTCCGTCGTCACCCGCGCGGGGGCGACAAAGTGGGACGCACCACCACAGCGTCCAATCCGGCCCACAACTTGACATGACGTCGCGCAGCCGCGTTGATGCGGGGGAATGCACGCGTTGCTGACCGTGGTGCTGCTGGTCTCCGGTGCCCCGCCCGCCAAGGCGAATGCCGGCGCGGAGGAGCCTTCCTCGGTGGTGGTGCTGGTGGACAACGCCACCATCCCCGCCGATTCCGCCGCCGCGCTCTCCCAGGCACTGCGCCGCGAGGTGGATGTCAGCCGGAACTTCCGCTGGCGTGACCCGCCGCCCATGTCCGTTGACGAGCTGGTGCTGGCCATCGGGTGCCGCAAGATCGACGCGGGGTGCCTCAAGAAGATGCAGGACGGGCTGCGGGTGGACAGCGTGGTGGTGCTCACCGCGGTCAAGGGAACGGGCTCCGCGATCACGATGTCCGTGCTGCACCGGAAGAAGGGCAAGGGCTTCAAGTCCGTGGACCTGGGCGCGCCGGGCCCGAGCCTGGTGACCAACGCCGTCAAGGCGCTGCGCGAGCAGCTGGGTCCCACCAAGCCCGCGGGACTGGTGTTGACGTCGGAGCCTGCCGGAGCGGCGGTGACGCTGGCGGGCGTGGCACGAGGACAGACGCCGCTCAAGCTGGAGGACCTGCCCGGGGGCACCCACCCGCTCAGCGTGACGCTGGATGGCCACGTGGCGCACAACGTCGACGTCACGCTGGAGCCGGGGAAGACCACGGAGCTGCAGGTGACGCTGGCCCCGGTCCCCGCGCCGGTGGAGGTGGCGCAAGCCCCCGCGCCTGCTCCCGCGCCGGCCCCGACGGAAACCGCCACGACCACCGCGGCGGGCGCCTCGGGGAGCGGCGGGTTGCCCATGCTGGTGAAGTGGCCTCTGCTGGCGGTGGGTGGCGTCGGGACCGCGCTGGCGGTGGCCATTGCGCTCGTCGGTGCGGGGCTGCTCGCGGGCGGCGGCGGCGTCTACACGTTCGTGTGGGCCGTGGCGCTGCTGGGCCCCACCGGCGGGCAGCGGATGATCTCCGTGGGCAGCCCGCTCGTCCATCCGCTCAGCTTTGGTGGGACGGGCGTGGTTTCGCTCGGTGTGCTGTTGCTGCCGCTCGCCGCGCTGGTCGTGGTGGGGACGCTGGGCGGGGACATGGTGCTGCGCAAGGACTCCTGAGCGTCACAGCCCGTTGATCTCGTAGATCTGGATTCCGGACGCCGTTCCCACGACGAGCAGGTCGCGCTGGCCCGCGGAGAGCAGCTCCAGGCTGGGGAGGTCCGCGCTGAAGCTGCCCAGGCCCACGCCGCTCATGCGGTACGCAGCGCAGCCGGTGATGCGCAGCAGGTCCAGGCGGGTGGCGGGAGCGCCGTAGGGAGATTGCACCACCACCACGTCCTCCACGTCGTCGGTGCTGGAGGGAAGCACGAGGATGTTGGTGGGGTGCACCTCGGGCAGGTCGACCGCGAGGACCGGGTCCACGACGTCCGCGGTGTCCGGGAACGCATCCACCAGCGAGGGATCCGCCCCCTCGACGGTGTCGAAGGCCACCAGGCGGGATTGCACCTTGGTGAAGTTGCCGTCGTACGCGTCCCACGCCACCAGCAGGCGCGTGCCGTTGTTGCTCCATGCCACCGCGGGCAGGTCGAGCGAGAGGCCCTCACCGGGACGCGGCAGACGGGCGTGGCTGAACGCGCCGTTCTCCGGGTTGAACACGAACACGCCGGCCGCGCCGGTGAAGTCGGAATACGTGACCGCAAGCTCTCCGGTGACGGGGTTGGCCTCACGGGTGAGCGCGTTGAGGAAGCCGTTGGACAGGCCCGCGGTGCTGGCGCTGAACTCCCTCGACGACACGCGCGGGTACACGCCACCCTGCGGCAGGTCCATCAGGTCATACGCCAACACCGACTGCGTCCCGTCCTCACGCACATGCAGGTAGCGTCCGTCCACGAGCGCCACGTTGGGCGAGGGGAAGCCGGGGATGGAGTCGCTGGCGACGAGCGGCGCGGCCGCCACCGGCGGGGTGGCCACCGGCTCCTCGACCAGCTTCACCACGTGCAGCTTGTCAGGGTTGAGATCCGCGCCGGTGTTCACCACCGCCACCGCGTCGATCTCACCGAGCGACGAGGACAACGCCGGGCTCCCGGGCGGAATCACCACGAGCGCAGGCACCAGCGGACCGAACAACGGCGCCGTCCCCAGCGCGTAGACGTGATCGGCAAGCTCGACGGGGAGCGTGCCCAGCGCGGCGTCGACCGCGTCCAGCGCCACCAGCTTCACGCCACTCTCCGTCACCTGCAGCAATGCCACGTGGTCCTCATTCTCGCTCAACCCCGCGCGCTGCAGGTTCACTGGCCGCGCCTCACCACCCTTCTCCTCCGCCACCGGCGAGAGCGGATTGGCCGAGCCGTGGATGGTGGTGAGCGTGAGGGACTGCGTGTCCGAGCCGGGAACAAGGGGCTCCGCGCCGCACGTGCCAGCGTCGGGGTTGGCCTCGTAGCAGGGGACCACGGTGGCTCCGGCGCACGCAGCGAAGCACGCGCTGGGATAACGCGAGCCGTTGGAGGCGCAGATCTCCTCGCTGCCCGCGTCGGGGCAGGTGCAGCCCGCGTCAGGGATGCCCGCGTCCGCGCCACCCGACGACGTGGTCTGCCCGCTGCTCGAGGAAGACGCTCCGCTCGAGGACGAAGAACCGGCCCCGCCGCTGGACGATGACGACGCGGAAGCGCCGCCACTGCTGCTGGAGGAGGAAGAAGAGGTGCTGGAGCCGCCGGGCGTGCAGCCCACGACGAGTGCAAAGCCTGCCAAAAGGGTGAAACGAGAGCGCATGGTGTGTTTTCCTCAAGGTTCCGTGGCGACGTGAATCACCGCCACGGCGTCAAGATCGAAGCCAGCCTGGTTGGATGTGCCCGGATCCGTGGAACGGTCGGTGATCCGCACGAACCGGGCCCGGGAGATGTTGATGGAAGAGAGATCGAACGCGTCGCCGCCGGCTTGGGCGACGTCGACGGGAGAGATGCCTCCGTCGGGACCGGGCGCGTAGACGGGATTCACGCCCGCGCAGCCGGGATACGGCGCGGTGACGTCGCAGGGGAACGTGGTGAAGGTGACGCCGTCCTCACTGACCGCCACCTCGCCGGGCTCACGGTAGAAGTCCTGGGAGCCCGTCACGCGGAACGCGTTCTCGAAGACGACGAAGTCCGCGCCGTCGCCGTCGACGACGTCGCTGCCGAGCCGCACCGTGATGCTGCCGCCCACGCCCAGCGAGACCACGTCGAGACTGCCGCGGTACTCCCCTCCACCTTGCGGCGGTCCCAGCACCACGTTGGGCATGCGCGACTGGCCGAATCCCGCGCCCTCCCCGTAATGCACCTCCACCACCTCCACGACGTACGGTCCCTGGGCACCCGCGTCTCTCGACGAGGATCCGGCGTCTTCCGGCGTGGTGCCCGTCTCCGGCTGCGGACCGCAGGCGAACAGCAGCGTGGTGAGGAGAATCCCGGCGCGCATGTCACGGCCCCAGGACGAAGCGCGTATCCAACGCGGAGACGCGGGTGGCGAGGGAGAGGAGGACCAGGATGTCGTTGCCCGCGCGGTCCACGCCGTTGCGACCGGGGCGCATGGCCAGGGACTGGATGCCCAGCCGCACCGCGGAGTCGCCGGTGTTCACGCGGATGTCCGAGGTGAACGGCCAGGGACGCACGGTGTCATCCGCGCTGTCGACGACGACGATGCTGTCGGTGTCAAACAGGCCACAGAAGACCAGCGCGGTGGGGTGGAGCACGCACTCGAACACGGTGCGCAGCAGCTCGCCCTCCGCCAGCTCCACCGGGTTGCCAGGCCCGCGGATGAGCTGACCGTTTTCCACGTCGAGACGGGCCAGCCGGGCGCGCAGGATGCTTGGGACGTAGAGGCTCTTTCCGTCGGCAAGGAGCAGGGGACGGCTCGGCGCGAAGCGGCCCAGGTTGATCTCCTGGAGCTTCTGCAGCGAAGACACGTCGAAGATCTCGACACCACCGTCGGAATCCACCTGCCACGTGCCATTGACCCGCTGGAGCGAGCCCGTCGAGGACACCGCCACGGTGCCGTTGTCGAGCGGGATGACGTGCTGTGGATTTCGGAAGGCCAGGTTGATCACCCGCGTGGCGCCGGTGGGGATGCCACGCCCGTCGAGCTCGAACACCGCGAGCATGCCCGGTCCAAACTGCGCGCGGCCGCTGGCGCTGGTGGAGAGCACGTTGGCCATGGCCACGAACGCACGCGAGCCCACCACCGCGATGCCCGTGGGATTGCGCGGCACCAGCGCGGTCACCTGCTGGTCCTCCACGCCATCACCGTCGACGTCGACCGGGGGATCCAACGTGAGGATCTCCCCCAGCGCCTGGGGCGTGGTGATGTTCCCCTCACCCAGGATGGTGCCGCCGGGGACGTTCACCGTGGTGATGCCGGCATGTGCGTAGCGGGTGACCCAGGCGTTTTCGCCGAGCGCGTCGGCGGCCCACGGCGTGGCGGGGACCACGGCACCGCCAAAGGCCATCTCCGGGAGGGGAACCAGGGGACTCACCCGGCCGCCCTCGTCGGCGTCGACGTTGTCGAGCGCGCCGTCGCCGCTGAGGACCACCAGCCCGGTGGTGCGGCCGGTGGGGGACGCGTCGCGGGCGAACAGGACCTGGTTGGGCGTGGAGCCCGTGCCGCTCAGGCGCTCCCGCACCATCGACGACGCGGCCTCCGAAAAATCGCGCACCTTGAAGCGCAACGGCGTCGCGTCCTCGGTGCCCACGCGTGCGTGCAGCTCCACCTCCCGGTCCTTCTCCGCGCCGAAACGCACATCGAACCGGCCCGCTGCGTCGGCGGTCACCTGCGCCAGCGTGGTGTTTCCCTCCCGCACCTCGACGACACCGCCCTCCGGCGCGGCACCCGTGAATCCGCGCAGGCGCGCCTGACCCGGCGCCTCCAGGAACAGCGCCATCTTCTCGTAGGCCACCAGTGTGCGCGGCAGCAGCGGCGGCGCAGGCGGCTCGGTGTCCTGCGGCAACGGCGTGCACGACGCCAGGACCGCCATCATCCACCACGGATGTGCTCGCACCATGCTCACTCCACCTGCGCCCCGTCCCAGCGGACGGAAAGACCGAACTCACGACCCGGCTGCGGCACGCCCCACCAGTCCGTGAGCGCCTTGTCGTCGGTGACATTGCGAACCGTGGCGCGCACCTCCAGCCAGGGCACAGGGTGGACCACCGCGCCGACGTCCAGACGCATGGCACCGCGGATGGGCAGCTCTCCGTGCAGGTTCCCCCGCGAAGGCGCCCGACCGACGACGTCGGTGAAGAGCCGCGCGGCCGGCGGACCCAGCAGCGCGCCCAGGTGCATCTCGAACGGCGGCACGGCGGGGAGCGGCGCGTTGGTGGCGGTGACGTGCGAGAGATTGACGTCCGCACCACCGTCGAGCGCACCCCAGTCACCCAACTGGAGGACCAGGTTGACGTCGCCACCGGCACGCCACACGTCGGCAACGTTGTAGGGACGGACGTCAAACGCGTTCACGTTCACGTAGGCGATGAGGTTCGACATCCGCGCGCCGTAGGCGGTGAATGAGCCCATGAGCGGCCCCATCAAGAGGCGCATCCCGCCCTGCACTTCCACGCCATCCTCGGGACGGAGGTCCGCGTTGCCGGCGAGCGGCGCGTCGGCGGGACGGTGCAGCTCCTCCAGCGACGGAATGCGCCACGCGCGCCCCACGGCCCCGTGCATGACCAGGTTGGGCAACGGCTCCAGCTCCGCGCTCAGCTCCGGCAGGAGCACCAGGTCCGGCACGCGCGGCTGCTTCCACGTGTCACCGGTGGTGCTCGTGTACACCTGCGCGACGACGACCGCCCGGGTGCGCAGCCGCCCATCCCACGCGTGGGCGCGCACGTCGCCATGAACACCGCTCATGGGCCGCCATGCATCATACCAACCTGCGTCCCCACGACTGTCGGCGACGTCGAGCTGCGCGCTGCTTCCCGCCGAGACCTGCAGCCCCGCCACCGGCGCCACGACGAGCTCCAGCCGCTGCGACAAGGAGCGGGTCAACAACGCACCGGCCACCTGGCGTGCCGCGCGGACGTCCTGGAAACGCCACGCGGAGGCCCGTCCCGACCACTGCCCCCGGAGCACCACCTCCGTGCCCAGCGGAACGTCGACGTCGGTACCGGCCAGGACGCGCGTCTGGGATTCCCGACTGGCGGTCAGCGGCGCCAACCCGTACCCCGGCACGCCACCTTCCAATGTGACGACGTCGAGCACCCCCGTTGCGGACGGACCGCCAGCCCACTCGCCCGCGGCCAGCAGCGTGACGCCAAAGCGGTGACGATCATTGTTGAGCCGCACGCGCTCGGGGAGGAGCACCGGTGCATCCACGGGCCCCGCCACCGGCGTGTACGCGAAGCTCCCCGACGTGGTGGACATGCGCGCGTGCGCGGTCATGCCCAGGGAGGCCTTGCGCCACGTGGTGGGCGCGCCCGCGGAGACGTCGGCCTGCAGGCTGCGCCACGACCCGAGCTGCACTCCCGCGGACAGCACGGGCTGCACGGGATACGCGGGGCGCAACTGCAGCACGCCGCCCAATGCGCCTTCCGTCGACGAGCTGGTGCCCTTGGCCAGCGTGGCGTGCGAGAGCGCGGCAGCGGGCAGCTCGGACAGGTCCAGGATTCCGGTGGCGGGATCATCGAGGCGAACCGGTCCCAGGTACGTGGCCACGCGTCGACCGTGCAGTCCGCGGATGGACAGCTGCGCCGCGCCGCCCTGCCCTCCCGCCCGCATGACACGCACGCCGGGAACCGCGTCCAGCACGTCGAGCATCCGCGCGGAGCGGCCTTTCAACTCGACGCGCGTCTCCCCCGGTACCGGCGTGGCATCGATCCCCTCCGCCTCCACGATGACCGGCGGTGCCTCGGCCTGGAGCACGGGCTCGTCGTCGTCAGCGGCGCGTGCGGGCTGGGCGCACCACGCGACCACGGCGCACGAGAGCGAGCGCAGCAGGACCCGACGGTGGACGGAAAGCGCCAGCAAACCGGCCTCCCTCTCTCCGCGGAGAGGAGCGAACCCACGCCAGGCCACGGGCGGAAGCCGCGCGTGCTGGCCGCAAGGGCAGGTCTCCTGGCTCGTGGAGGGCGGCGGGCGAGTGACTGCCTGCCATTTCCGCGCGTTGCTGGGACGCGCTCCGGGGTGCCTCCTTCCCGACGACACAACGCCGTCAGTGGACTTTCAGGCACCTGGCTCCACTCACAGTGGCGGGACCGCGCCGGAATCTCACCGGCTTCCCTCTTGGATGCGAGTGCGAAGGCACCATGCCACCGCCTGCATCTCACCCTTGGTGGCCTCCGGATAGCCCAGACCGCGGCGCGGATGCAAATGCCACCGCGGAAGGACGGGCAGATCTCGTCGTCACAAGCGCAGGTCCAACGTGCAGAACGCGGTCTGCGCAAACGCGCCAAAGCCCGCCTGCCGAGCCTGCGGTCCGCTGTAGAGCAGTCCCACCGAGCCGCCCAGGATCACGTGGCGCGTCAGCTCCGCCTCCGCAATGAGGTCCGCTTCGTGCCCAATCAGCGGGTCGCGCGTGCCCTCGCCACGACGGAGCAGGACGCGCTGGGGATCGGTGGCGTACCAGGAGCCGCGCGCGTCGAACATGCTGAGCCGGTGCAGCACCACCGCCAGGTTCCGCAGCGCTCCCCGACGGAGCCCCACGCGCGCCCACACGTTGTACTGGTTGTGCAGCAGTCCCAGGTCCATCTCGCCGTAGATGCCGTGGCGCACGCCGTAGAGCGGCTCGAACTCCTGCTGCGCCACCCCGTCCCACCCGCTCCAGTCGGCGAGGAGCGGCAGGTAACGCATGGGCTGGCCCGCGGCGCCCAGGACACCCGCGTCGGCGTAGACGCCCTGCGCCCACGGAAACTCCGGCGCATAGCCCGCGCTTAGCCACGCGGCCATGGGCGGCGCGAAGATGCTGGGCGTCTGGAAGCGCTGCTGTTGCACGTCGAGCGCGGCGCGCGCGTGCAGTCCGCGCCACTCCCACATGGCGGTTCCCCCGACGTCGAGAAGCGTGTTGCCCGAGCTGGCCGGTCCCGCGTCGCCGTGGATGGGCAGCTGCGGCACCCGCACAATGCTGTGCATCTCGATGAGCCGCCCCGGTCCGTCCTGGATGCCCGCCGCCAGCATGCCCACGCCGTTGACGTCGGGAAACGCGCCCGCGGGCGGGACGGTCACCACCGCCTCCGCCGCCGCCACCGACATCAGGAACACCTTCCCCCAACCCATGCGCGCCGTGACGCCGTCAAAGCGGGGCGGGATCAGGCCATAGTTCCGGGACGAAAACGCCACGAAGTCGCTGAGCAGCACCTCCTGGCGTCCCACGCGCAGCTGCACCTCTCCGCCCAGCGCCTGGTAGCGCCATTTCGCCCACGCGTCGTGGATGAGCTCCGGTCCGGGCGCGCGGATGGTGGGCAGGGCCTGCGCGGCAATCAGGACCAGGCGCATGCTGACGTCGGGCGTGACGTGCAGCTCCGCGCCCAGTCGCCCCCGCAGGTGCGCCAGGACCTGGGGGCGCGACGACGACGTGGGATGCCCCAGCAGCAGGTAGGGGCGCAGTCGGAACTCGGCCACCGGCACCACCTGGTCCACCCAGCTGGGCACCACGCGTGGCGTCTCGACGGGCGAAGGCGGCAGCGCCGCGGACTCACGCTCCAGCTCCTTCAGCACCAGCTCCACCTCGTCGGGCGTGGGCTGGGTGCCGGGGGGCGTGGGGGAGGGAGCGGGCGCGGCCGGGGTCTCCTGCGCCATTCCCGACGTGGGAAACAGCGCGAGAAGCAGCGCGAGCGCGCCAGCACGTTTCACCGCGCGCCTCCCAGCCGGTCCAGCCAGGCCAGCACGCGCTCCTTGAGGCGCGGCCCCTCGTCGGGACTCTCCAGGTCGACGACGACCATCTCGTGCTCGGGCTGGAAGTGGCCCCAGCGCGTGGGATCCATCTTGGCGAACAGCGCGAAGGTGGGCGCACCACACGCCGCGGAGAGATGCATGGGCCCGCTGTTGTTGCACACCGTGGCGCCCGCGGCCTGCATCAGCGCGCCCAGCTGGTCCAGGTCGGTGAGCGGCAAGACGCGGGCTCCCGGCGCGGCGCGCGCCACGTCGGCGCACAGCTCATCCTCGCCCGGCCCCGGCGCAATCCACGGCGTGCGACCGCGCTCCAGCAGCCCCTGGCACAGCGGCCCGAACTGCGCCGGCCCCGCCCGACGCCACGCCAGACGTCCACCCGGCGTGACCACCGCGTGTCGACCGGGTTCCGCGCGCATGCGCTGCAGCACGTCCTCTCCGTCCAGGATCACCGGTTCACGCGGGTGCGGCACCCAGTGCATCGTCGGGCCGGCGTCGATGCCGAGGGGACCGAGCAGACGCGCGCGCGCGGTGGCCTCGTGCAGCGGCTCGGGGACCGTCACGGGGTGCGTGTAGTGATCCGCGGCGGGACCCCGGGCGAAACCGATGCGCACGGGGGCACCGGTGGCGCGCGTGGCCAGGGCGTGACCCACGGAGAACAGGCTGGGGTCACCGCAATCCACCGCCACGTCGAGCTTGAGCGCACGCAGCACGGCCAGCTGGTCACGCGACTCCCCCACCGCGGGGAAACCGCGCCAGCTGAACGGAACCACCTCGTCAATGTGGGGCTGGCCACGGAGCACGCGCGCCATGCGCGGGTGGACGATGGCACTCACGGTGTCGTCGGGGCGGGCGCGCTTGTGGGCGTGGAAGATGGGCGTCTGCAGCAGGACCTCCCCCACGCGACGGTCGATGCGCAGGTAGCCCACGCGCAACGGTCGGCCGAGCTGAAGCTCAACCGGCCGCGGTGCGGGAAGGATGGCGCTGATGACGCTGGCGGTGAGCTGCTTGCGCATCCGCCACAGCGCGCCGTTGGGTCCGCCGGAAACCATGCGGGGCGCAGCTTGGTGGCGACGGCCCCCCTCGGGCAAGGGCTCTGTTAGGATGTCGCATGCCCTCCACCCCACCTGCCCGCCCCCGCAAGCGCTGGTGGTGGAAGCTCATCCTGGGACCGCCGGTGATGGCCGCCTCCGTGTTGTGGCTGGCGCCATATCTCGACGAGAACGTGGATCCCGACGTGCGCCGGACCGTCCAGCAATCCCGCCCCGCGGTCCCCGACGAGGACAACGCCTACCTGGCCATCCTGGGATTCCACGTGGCCCCCGCGGACGCCGACATCCACGCCGCGGGCAAGGCCCTGCGTGAGGAGTACCGCGAGCTGGAAGCGGGTGGCACGCCCAAGGGGAAGGTGCGGGAGGCGCCGCGCCTGGACGTGGTGGTGGAGCTCCCCGACGACGTGTGCGTGCCCCGTGCCCGGGCCTGCATCCGCCGCGCGCGGGAGACGCCGGAGCGCATGCGCAAGGTGGTGCGCGAGAACCAGGTCCTCGTCGATCGGCTGATCTCGATGGCGCGTTATCCCGCGTTCCAGGAGGCCACCCAGCCGGGCGCCGCGTTGTCCGGCGTGCCGTACCCGGTGAAGGTGCACATGATCCTGCTGAACCGCATCGCGCTGACGGCGGTGGAGGACGGGGGGCGCGTGCGCGCGCTGGGAATGCTGGCGGAAGACACGCGGATGATGCGCATGGTGCTGCGCGGCGCCACCACGGTGGCGGGCAAGCTGGTGGGCGTGTTTTCGCTGGTCAACATCTACCACCTGCTCTCCCAGATGGTGCGCGAGGGGCCACTCTCGTCGGAGGAGGACGCGCTGGTGCAGGGGATGCTGTCGCCGTTGGACGCGGCGGAGCGCGATGTGGAGGCGGCGCTGCGGGATGAGCTGGCCCGCGCCCTGCGCGACATGGATGACCTGGACGCGCACCGGGGCGCGGCCGCTTCCTGGGCGGAGGAGCGCTTCACCCATCTCATCTTCATGGACGGAGCTTCCGCCAACCGGCTGTTCCAACACTTCCGCGACGTGACGGCGGCGGCGGGCATGCCCGCGCACGAGTTCAACAGTCGTGCGGATGAGGTGCGTCGTCGGATGGAGCGCGACGGAGCGCCGGTGCTCAACGGCCTGGGCGCACGCCTGTTCCTGCAGCTGCCGCGCGACCTGCTGGAGCTGCCCGAGGGTGTGCATGACCTGGACGGGCTGATGCGCCTGGTGGCCATCCACCGGCTGGCGGTGATGCAAGGCGTGGGTGCGTCGCAGGTGGCCACGTTCCTGGGCGGGACGCCGCCGCAGCTGGTCAATCCGTACACGCAGAAACCGATGGAGTGGGACGCGCCCTCGCGCTCGCTGGTGTTCCGGCCGCCCGGCCTGCGCGACGGAAAGGCGCAGCGCATCGAGCTTTGACGGGCTGGCGGAGAATCCCGAGAAGGAAGTCAGGAGTCAGAAGTCAGAAGGGGATCGCCGGTCGTCGTCGCGGAGTCCCATTCTGACCCCCTGACTTTCTTTTCGGATTCGCCGCGCCCCCAGTGGAACCACACGCCCCGCGTGATGGTCGTCGACGTCCAACCGGACGGCGCGCGTTCCGTGCCACGGCTGCGTTGGAATAATCCCCTGCGAAGGCGGCTTCTTCCTGCCACCAACCTTCCATCCCGAGCCTTGGCACGCTCCAAACACAGCGGAGGACCCGATGACCCGCAACACCCGGAACACCAACCGCAACACCGTCGGTCGCGGCTACAACGAGGGTCGCGTCCCCGTCGGTCGTGGCTACGGTCGCAGTGAGCAGATGGGCCGCGGCTACGACGAGGGCAGGCAGGACATCTACCGCGACGAGGAACGGGCCTTCGGGCGCGACGAGGAACGGGGGGAGTACCGCGGCGAAGTGTCGCGCGGATACCGCGAGATGGGCCGGCGCGGTCGCGACGACGGGCGGGCCGGTTACGAGCGCGGCGACACCCGCGACTACGGTTACGACGTGGAGCGTGGCTACGGCGCCCGCGGATTCGAGCGTGGTTACGGCCCCGACGTGGAGCGTGGCTACGGCGCCCGCGGGTTCGAGGGTGGCTACGGCCCAGACGTGGAGCGCGGCTACGGTGGTCGCGGAATCGAACGCGGCTACGGCTCCGACGTGGAGCGGGGCTACGGCGGTCGCGACGTGGGCGAGGGCCGCTACGGTCGTGACTACGGCGAGGCAACGGGCCGGTATGAGACGGGGCGCTACGGTCGCGACTACGGCAGCGAGATGGGGCGCGGCATTGGCGGCTACAGCTACGCCGGGCGCAACCTGGAGCGCGACATGGGTCGCGGATTGGAGCGCGAGGGTCGCGGGTACATGGGCGCGGAGACGTGGCGCGGCGGCTACGGCAGCGAGCTGGACCGCGGGTACGGCGGACCGGCGCAGGCTCGGTACGAGGGGCGCGAGGAGCGCGGCTTCTTGGGACGCGAGGGGCGCGCGGAGCGTGAGGGACGCGGCTTCCTCGGCAGCATCTTCCGCGGCAGGGGCCCCAAGGGCTACACGCGCAACGACGACCGCATCCGGGAGGAGGTCTGCGACGAGCTCACCGATCACGACGAGATCGACGCCAGCGCCATCGAGGTCGCCGTGAAGGACGGGGAGGTCACGCTGACCGGCCAGATCCCCGACCGGTACATGAAGCGCCTGGCGGAGGACGTGGCGGAGACGGTGCGCGGCGTGAAGGACGTGCGCAACCAGCTGCGCGTGAGGCGCGAGGAGGAGACGCGCGCGGAGACGGGGACCGCGGGCGCGCGCACCGAGACCACCAAGGGCAAGCCCGGCGAGGCAGGATCCGCTTCACGTTGAAGATTCTCCCGGGACGCACGTCGCTCTGGTAGGCTCCAGGCCCGGTCCATCCTCCCGAGGGTGGATCCGGGCCCTGGTGTTTTGTGGGATGAGTCCAGTGCCCGTCGGGTGTTGAACCGAGCGTCAGGCGTACCTGCCAGGAGGTCGCGCAGATGGCCAAGGACACCTCGCAGCCCCCCCGCAAGGACGAGAAGGCACCCGGCCCCGCCGCCAAGCTGTGGCAGGACCTCCTGGACGCCCTCTCCCAACTCCTGCAGCCCGGCCCGGTCCCCGTGCGCATCCCGGCTCCCGCGCGCGCCCGTCGCCTGCGCTGAGCTCCTCTGCGCAGCCACACAATCTCCGCCTCCGCTGCGACACCTCGGGGCCCGTGACCTCTCCTCGCGCGGACACGCAGGAAGCACGACGTCGCGCCCGACGCGAACCGGGACCCACCTGGCCTCCCGGGAGCGGGAGGGGGAATTCCGGCGGTGACGACGTCGGGTTCGGCGAGGCCGGCGCACGTCGTAGCCGCCCGCGCGACGCCGCTAAGCGCACGCTATCGCGACCTTCCGCGCGCGGGTGTGGGCTCGGGACTGCGGTGGCTCCGCTGTGTGCACAACAGCCACAACCTGCCACGTTTTCCGACGTCACCGCAGTGGACAACGCTCCCCAGATCCGTGGACTCCACACCCCAGGTATTTCCCCTTGCCGGCGCCCGCTCGAGGGAGACTAAGCTGGTACGCGTCCTGCTCGGCAGTATCTGCGCAACGCAGGAGCTGAGGTCTGCCGTCTACAACCTGGAGGTCGCGAATGCAGAGGAACTGGCACGCCAGTCCGTTGATGGGGCTGTGCGTGGTGGCCCTGGCGGGCTGCCCGCAGAACAAGCCACCGGAACAACCACCGCCCACGCAGCAGCAGGAAGGGTGCTTGTCCAATGACAAGTTCTTTGCGCAGAAGATCTGGGCGCCCATCCTCTCCCAGAACTGCATGCAGTGTCACAACGCGCAGGGCGCGGCCAAGGACACGGACCTGGTCCTGGTGTCCAGCAGCCAGACGGGCTACCTGCAGATCAACTACGAGACGCTGAAGAACGTGGCGGCCCTGGAGATCGACGGGGTCTCGCTCGTCCTGCTGAAGCCCACCGCGGAGGTTTCCCACGGCGGCGGCCAGCGCATGGAGAAGGACAGCGCGGAGTACAACGCGCTCAAGGAGCAGGTGGAGCGTTTCAAGGTGCCGGTGGAGTGCGCGGACGACGGCAACGCCGGCTACTTCCACGGCGTCACCATGCTCGACGACGCGGCGACGCTGCGCAAGGCGGCGCTGGCGGTGGCGGGCCGGCTGCCCACGCCTTCCGAGGAGGCGCTGATTGCCGACGGTGCGGCCGAGGGGCTGAGCCAGGCGCTGGACTCCCTGATGAACGAACCGGTGTTCCTGGAGCGCGTCAAGGAGACCTACAACGACCTGCTGCTCACCAACCGCTACCTGGGCGGTGAGAACGCCATCAACCTGCTCAACCCCGAGGACTACCCCACGCGCCAGTGGTACGACGCCATCCCCGAGGACACCGAGCGCGAGCGTCACGACGCCGCCATGCGCGCCGCCAATGACGCGGTGGCCAGCGAGCCGCTGCAGCTGATTGCGCACGTGGTGCGGGAGAACAAGCCGTTCACGGAGATCCTGACGGCGGACTACATCATGGTGAATCCGTACAGCGCGCAGGTGTACGGCGTCACCGACGTCACCTTCCCCAACATGGAGGACGCCACGGACTGGAAGGAGGGACACGTCCCGGGCATCCCGCACGCGGGCGTGCTCTCAAGCCACATGTTCCTCAACCGCTTCCCCACCACGGCCACCAACCGCAACCGCCACCGCTCCCGCATGGTCTACAAGTTCTTCCTGGCCACGGACATCATGAAGCTGGCGGAGCGCCCGGTGGACCCCACGTCCATCCAGGACTTCAACCCGACGATGTTCAATCCCAACTGCACCGTCTGCCACGCCAACCTGGACCCGGTGGCGGGCGCGTTCCGGGATTGGACCGGCCAGGGCCGCCACGTGCTGCATGACCCGGCGGACTACGAGGACATGCGGCCACCGGGCTTTGGCGACGAGACCCTTCCGTTCAACGAGACCGGCGTGAGCCTGCAGTGGCTGGCGCGGCGCGTGGTGGCGGACAGCCGCTTTGCCACCAGCGTGGTGCACACCATGTACACCGGGCTCACCGGCCAGCAGCCGCTCAGCCCGCCCGCCGACACCGCCGCCGCCGACTACGCGCAGAAGCTGGTGGCGCAGGAGGCGCAAGCCGCGGCGCTGCAGGCCATTGCGGAGAAGTTCGTCTCGGAGGGGTACAACCTCAAGACGGTGGTGAAGGAGATTGTCCTCAGCCCGTACTTCCGCGCCAACAACGCCACCACCGAGCTGAGCGCCGAGCGCAAGCTGGAGCTGGCCGACGTGGGAACCGCCCAGCTGCTGACGCCGGAGCAGCTCAACCGCAAGATTGCCGCCATCTTCGGACGGCCGTGGCAGGGCCGGTACGACCAGCGTCCGGTGCTGCTCGACGCCAACCAGTACCTGATCTTCTACGGCGGCATTGATTCCAACAGCGTCACGCAGCGCATCACCGAGCCCAACGGCATCATGGCCAACATCGCGCAGCGCATGGCCAATGAGGTGTCATGCATGAACGTGGCGTATGACTTCCTGCGCCGCACCGAGGAGCGCAAGCTCTTCCCGCACGTGGAGATGACCTACGAGCCGCTGGACTACAACGGCTTCGAGATTCCCGGCGCGGTGGCGAAGATCAAGGAGAACATCCGCCACCTGCACAAGGTCATCCTGGGAGAGACGCTCTACTCCGGCGACCCGGAGCTGGACCGCACCTACGGCCTCTTCCTGGAGACGTGGAAGGAAGGCAGCCAGGGCATTGACGTGGAGGACCCGCTGTACAGCCAGTACCTCCCGTACGCCTGCCGCGCCGACCGCGACCTGGTCACCGGCGAGGACCTGCCCGAGGAGGAGCGGATTGTGCTGGACCGCCAGTACACCATCCGCGCGTGGATGGCGGTGGTGACCTACCTGCTCTCCGACTTCAACTTCCTGTACCAGTGAGGACCAAGGCCATGACCATGGATCGTCGTGATTTCCTGAAGGCCGCGGCAGCGGCAGGTCTGGCGGTGGTGGCACCGTTTGCCACCCGCAAGCTTCGTGCGGAGCCCTACACGGGGACGTTCTGGATCCTGGTGAACGCCAGCGGCGGCTGGGATCCCACCGGCTTCTGCGACCCCAAGGGCGCGCAGAGCGCCGACGAGCAGAACCCGATGAACCGCAACTACCTGGCGGCGGACATCCGCACCGCCGGCGGCGGCTCTTCGCCCATCCGCTATGCGCCCATTGGCGGGAACGAAGCGTTCTTCGAGAAGTATTACCAGCGCCTGCTGGTCATCAACGGCGTGGACACCGCCACCAACGGACATGACAGCGGCTCGCGCTTCACGTGGAGCGGCAAGCTCATTGAGGGATTCCCGTCCTTTGGTGCGCTGGTGGCGTCCGCGGCGGCGCGCGACAAGCCCATGAGCTTCATCAGCAACGGCGGTTACGACGTGACCTCCGGCCTGGTGGCGCCCACGCGCTCGTCGAATCCGTCGGTGTATACGCGCATTGCGTACCCCAACCGCGTGGATCCCAACAACGCGGAGTCGCTCTACCACTCGCAGCTGACCATGGAGCGCATCCTGGCCACGCGGGCGGCGCGTCAGACGGCGCTGGCGGGCGCCCAGAACCTCCCGCGCTACAAGAACGCCATCAACACGCTGTACACCGCCAACCTGGGCCAGAACGACGTGGCGCGCCTCACCGAGTACCTGCCCAACCCGCTGGACAACACGCAGAACCCGCTTCGTCGGCAGGCGCAGCTGGCCCTGGCGGCGTACAAGGCGGGTCTCTCCGTGAGCGCCAACCTCAACATCGGCGGGTTCGACACGCACGGAAACCACGACGACACGCACACCCCGCGCGTGCAGGCCATGCTGGAAGGCGTGGACTTCATCATGACGGAGGCGGAGCGCCAGGGCGTGGCGGACAAGGTGGTGGTGGTGATGGGGTCCGACTTCGGTCGCACGCCGCGCTACAACAGCACCAACGGCAAGGATCACTGGTCAATCACCAGCATGATGATGATGGGCCCGGGCATCGTCGGGAACCGCGTGATTGGCGCCACCGACGGAGACCACCGCCCGCTCACCGTGAATCCCACCACGCTGCAGCAGGATCCCAACGGCGTCCGCGTCACGCCGGAGCACGTGCACCTGGCGCTGCGCAAGCTGGCGGGCGTGCAGGAGAGTGAGGCGGCCAAGGCCTTCCCGCTGGGTGGACAGGAGCTGCCCCTGTTGGGCTGAACGAAGATGTCCTATGAATCACTAAAGCTGGAACGCACCGGGCCGGTGGCGGAGGTTGTGCTCACCGGCCCGGGCCGGGGCAACGCCATGGGCCCCGCGTTCTGGCGTGAGCTCCCCCAGCTGTTCCGCACCCTGGATGACGACGAGAACGTCCGCGTGGTGCTCCTGCGCGGCGAGGGGAAGTCCTTCAGCGTGGGGCTGGACCTGTTGGCCATGGCGCCGGAGTTGGGCCCGCTGCTGGATGTGCAGGCGGGACCCGCGGCGCGAACGCAGCTGCACCGGCTCATCCGCAGGATGCAGGACGCCGTGGGCGCGGTGGCGGAGTGCCGCGTGCCGGTGATTGCCGCGGTGCACGGGTGGTGCATTGGCGGCGGGCTGGACCTGGCCTCCGCGTGCGACGTGCGCCTGTGCTCCGCCGACGCGCGCTTCAGCCTGCGCGAGGTGAAGGTGGCCATCGTGGCGGACATGGGGAGCCTGCAGCGCCTGCCGCGCATCATTGGTGAAGGCAACACGCGCGAGCTGGCGTTCACCGGGAAGGACATTGACGCCGTGCGTGCGCGCGCCATGAACCTGGTGAATGAGGTGTTTCCCGACGCCGACGCGCTGCTCAAGGGTGCGCGGGAGATGGCGCAGCAGATTGCCGAGAACCCGCCGCTGGTGGTGCAGGGCATCAAGCGGGTGATGAATGCCTCGGCGGGGCGGACCGCGGAACAGGGGCTGGAGTACGTGGCGGCGTGGAACTCGGCCTTCCTGGCCTCGGAAGATCTGCAGGAAGCGTTCAGTGCATTCGCGGAGAAGCGTCCGCCGAAGTTCCAGGGCCGCTGATCCGTTGTCGCCGCTGGTTCCACAGCGCCACCACCAGCGTGACCAGCAGGCCGCTCAACGCCATCAGCGCCCCTTGTCGGATCTCCGGTGACGACGCGTGGATGCGCAGTGTGCCACCGGCGAGGTCACGCGCGGCGAAGACATGGTGCCCGCCCATCTGCCCCGCGGGCGCGGGCGTGAACTCGTAGTGGGCGTGCGCGGGCATGTTCAGGATCAGGTCCCGGTCGTTGTGCACGCGCAGCGTCAGCGTGTCCTCGTTCATCTCCTCGACGGCGAGCGGCGGGGGGAACGTCAGCGGTGCACGGGTGCCGGGCTCCTTGGACCCCAGGTCGATGCGCGGCAGCGTCATGGATTCGGAACAGTTGGCGACGGCGTGACCGTGGCGGATGAGCAACTGCTGGTCGGTGTACGCGGAGGGCAGACGACGCTGCACCATCAGCTCGGGGACGGGTGCCACGCCCTCCAGTTCGTAGATGCGCCGCGTCTGCGTGAAGGGCTGCCCCTCGACGTTGAACACCAGGACCCCGGCCTCCCCGACGAGCGGGCCAGCCAGGAGGAGAACCGTGAGCGCACGCCAGGTGGCGTTCATGGTTTCACGTCGGAGCGAGAGGAACTGCGCGCTCAGCACCGCCAGCCCAAACACGACGAGGATCTGATAGCGCCCGAAGGCGCGCACGCTGCGCACGATGGGGAGGTGCTCGAACACGCGGCCGATGCCGAGCGGATGGCCATTGCCAAGGCAGAGCCACACGCCCATCACCAGGCTCACCGCGCCCACGACGGAAATCGCGCGTTGTCCGCGGTCCCAGGTGCGCCAGCCCTTCCCCGCCGCAGCAAGGGCCGCCAACGCGCAGACCCAGGGCAGCGGTCCCATGAAGCCCACGTACTCCCAGAGGTACCAGGCCTGTCCCTGGAAACGCCCCAGTCCCCCGTCGTGGGGGAAGCCGCTCACCGGCACCAGCGTGTTGCCAATGACCTGCGCCAGGTCCAGCGTCTCAATGGCCACGCCACCACGCGGAGCCTTGAGCTGCCACGCGAATGCAGGCCACACCTTGTAGAGCGCCATCCACGCGCCCAACGCAAGCGGAATCACCGCCCACGCCGCGGCGTCAAGCAGTCTCCTCGTCGCGGCGCCTGGTCCCAGCACCCACAACCGGGCGAGGAAACAGAGCGGCATCACCGGAGCAAAGTGCAACAACGCGTGCGGCAGACCGGCACTAAAGAACGCGAAGCTCGTCACCACCGCGCCCCAGAACCAGCGGGGTGCGGCCCGGCCCTGCAGCTCGGCTTCCGCCAGGTGCTCCGCGCACAACATCATCAGCGGGACCAGGTGGAAGAACGAGAAGCTCACGTGTCCCACGTGGAAATGCGTCGCGAAGTAGCCGCTGAGCGCGTAGAGCAACGTGCCGGTGAGTGCCGCGGTGACGTCGTGGAACCAGCGACGGAAGAGCGCGAAGGCGCTGCAGAGGCCCACCGTGGTGAGCAGCAGCCAGAGCACCATCAGTGCCCAGTTGGGCGGGAAGAGGAGCCCGAGCACCAGCGGCCAACCCCACGTCCAGCTCTGCAGGTTGCCCATCTCCGGCTTGCCCACGCAGATGAGGAAGTCCCACTGGGGCATGACGCCGTGCTGCACCACCATCATGCGCACGAACTCCACCATGCTGGCGAAGTAGTCCCAGTCCTGGAACAGCCCCATCTCCGAGAGTGGCGTGTCCTGTAGCCAGATGGACTGGGTGGCGACGTCGGCCGCCGGGTCCACCGCCTCGCTCACGACCGTCCGCCGTGGCGCAACCGGTCCACGCGGATGCGCGTCAACCTGGCCAACGTGGTGAGCCCACGCACCATCTCCGCGCTGGACATCTTGGAATAGCCCGCGTGACGGATGGGCAGGCGCGCTGGCATGTCGACGATGTGGAAGCCATCCAGGTGACACTGGAAGAGCATCTCGAACATGAACGCGTAGCCGGGGCTCTTCACGCGGGAGAAGTCAAACCCCTTCAACCGCTCGAGCCGCCAGGCGCGGAAGGCGTTGGTGGCGTCGAAGTGGATGCCCAACAACGCGCGCGTGGCCAGGTGCGCGGAGCGCGACAACACCCGACGCGGCAGCGTCCATCCCAACATCCCGCCCTCACCCGTGTAGCGCGAGGCCACCGCGATGTCCGCGTCATGATGCGCGAGCGCGCCGAGGAGCATCTGGATGGCGCGCGGGTCGTGGGTGCCGTCGCAATCCATGGTCACCGCCACGCGGTACCCGGCCTCCAGGGCGTGTGTCAGGCCGCGGACGTGGGCGCTGCCCAGGCCCTGTCGCCCAGGACGGTGGATGACCTGCAGGCACGCGTGCTTGCTGGCGAGCTCGTCGGCCACGCGGCCGGTACCGTCGGGGCTGTTGTCGTCGATGACGAGGATGTCCGCGTCGGGCTCCACCTGGCGCAGCTGCTCGACGAGACGCGGCAGCGTGTCCGCCTCATTGAACGTGGGCACCACCACCAGGAGCTCGGCCTGGGGGCGGGATTTGCGCGGGGTTCCGTCGACGCTCACCGTGCCTCCCGCAGGTGGTGCTCCACCATCTCACGCACCATGTCCTCAAAGCTGATGCTGGGGGACCACCCTGTGGCGGCGCGCAAGCGCGTGGCATCCGCGGCGTACGGCAGACCCGACGACGGACGGACCAACGAAGAGTCCTCCCACACGTGCTTCCGCCAATCCCGTCCCACCACGTTGAACGCCACCTCAGCCAGCTCCCGGACCGTGTGCAACATGCCCGTACCTACCACGAACACGCCAGGCTCGTCGGCAGAAAGGATGCGCTGCATGCCTTCCACGGCGTCCCGGGCGTGCATCCAATCCACCTGGCTCTGCAGGCTCCCCAAGGTCAGCGTCCCGCCCTTCCCTGCTTGCGCCTCCGCCGCGGCCCGGGCCACGCGCGCGCTCACAAAGCGTCCGCCGCGCCACGGGGACTCGTGATTGAACAGGATGGCGGTGGACACGAACATGCCCAGGTGACGACGGTGATGCTCCGCCAGCTGCTCCGCGAGGACCTTCGCCAGCGCATAGGCATTGCGGGGATCCCGCGGAGTGGCTTCCGACTGCAACGGCGTGGGCGGCTCCCCAAAGACCTGGCACGACGACGCCATGAGCACGCGACTGCGCGGCGCGTGACGTCGCAGCGAGGAGAGGAGGTTCTCCGCGCCGTGGAAGTTGGTGCGCATCACCGCGTCCATGTCCTCACCCTCATTCACCGAGGAGGAACGGTGTTGCGCGGCAAGGTGATAACACGCCTCCGGCCGCACCTCGGCCACCACGCCGTCGACGAAGGTGGGGTCGCCCACGTCGCCAACGCGGAGGTGCACGGCGTCGAGGAAGGGTGGATGCGCGGCGTGACGAGAGAGGCCAAAGACCTGGTGGGCGCGCGCGCGCAGCGCCTGGGTGAGGTAGCGCCCATCCTGCCCTGTCACACCGGTGATGAGGACGCGCATCCTGGGGCCAACCTCAGAGGATGTGGAATTCGTGGGAGAACAGGAAGAAGAACAGGCCCTGGAAGATGCTCAGGCCCATGATGAGCGGCAGCTGCAGGACCTGGTACCGCGCAAGCGCAATGCCGACGGGGAGAAACGCGGGCCAGCACGCCACCGAGAACCGCCCCAGCGCGTACATGCCAACGGACAGGAACACGGCCATGAGCGCCGCCGAGAACATCCCCAGGGGGAGCCACTCCTTGCGGCGCAGCAGGGACAGGGTCCCCAGGAGCGGCAGACACGCAAACAGCATGAAGTAGCTGACGCGCACGTCGGGAAAGCCGCGCGCCACCACCTGCGCCAAGGAGAGCGTTGCCATCTCCCCGTATTCCAGCCGGTTCGAGTACCACATCCACGGATCGCCGAACTGCAGGTGGAGCCAGAACATGTAGGCGCCGGTCCCGAGCAGGGGGAGCCCCAGGGCGAGCACCGCCGGGTGGAAGAGGAACCTGCGCAAATCCGGCCGGTCCTGCACCTGCGCGCCCAGGAGCAACACACCCGCCGCCAACGCAACGTGACGCGAGAGCGCCGCCAGCATGACCGCCAAAGCCGCCACCACGTGGCGTCGATGCATGCTGAGCCAGGCGGCCAGCGCGGTGAAGAACACCATCAACGACTCGCTGTACACGGCGCCGAGGAAGAAGCCCGTGGGATAGGCGGCGTAGGCGGCGAGTCCCCAGCGTGCGGCGTCCCTTCCCGCCAGTTGCTCGAAGATCCGGTAGATGACGAGGAACGCGCCCAGACAGGCCAGGTTGGTGACAAACAGCAACGCAAGGTGCAGCGGCACGCCAAGCGCGCTCACGGCGCGAGCCAGGATGGGCAACAGGGGAAAGAAGGCCGCCTCATCCGCCGTCTGGTAACCGTGCTCCGCAATCTGGACGAAGAACCGGCAGTCCCAACGACAAAACCCGACGAGGACCGGCCCGAACCGTTCAAGCTGGTCGAACCGTGGGCGGGTCATCACCATGGCAATGCCAAGGTGGGAGACGCCGAGGAGCGTGAGCCTGGAAAGGAGGAACACGAAGACGGGGTACAGGTACCAGGCTTGCGCCGCGCCCAGGAGACGCCGACGCACCTGGCCCCACGGTGCCGACGGGTCGTTCCCGCTCATCTCGTGTTCGTCGACGGAGGCCATGGGTGCGACGCTGCCCCCGTTCGTCCCGGGCCGCAAGGGGACGACGGCGACGCTGACCCAGCAGAGCGAGCGCCGCGCTCCCGACGACGACACCACGGGGACGTCAGGCAACCACCTCCGGCCTGGGAATGGGGACGATGAGCTGGCCGCCCCGCTCGGTGAGCGCCTTCTCCCGTTCCTTGAACTCCGGCAGGAAGTGATAGGGCAGCACCAGCAGATAGTCCGGCTTCGCCGCGCGCATCTCGTCCTCGGAGATGATGGGAATGTCGCTGCCCACGGTGCGCGTGCCCCACTTGGCGGGATTGCGGTCCGCAATGGCCTCCACCAGGTCCGGGCCCAGCTTGCAGAACTGCAGGATGACGTTTCCCTTCGTCGACGCGCCGTAGCCGTGGATGCGCTTGCCGCGCGCCTTGAGTCCCTGCAGCAGCACCTGCAGCTCCGCGCGCACCTGGTAGACGCGCTCCGCGAACGCCACGTACGGCTCATCCATGTCCAGCTTGAGGTCGAACTCCAGCACGCGCAGCTTGTGCAACCGGGCGCGCGCGCCGTCCCGCGGGGCATAGCCGCTGGTGCGATGCGTGACGAAGAGACGGATGCTGCCACCGTTGGAGTCGTTGAGCTCCGCGTCGGCCACCTTGAGGCCGTGCGGCTCCAGCAAGCGCTCCAGCACGTCCAGGCTGTAGTAGCCCAGGTGCTCATGGCAGATGGTGTCAAACGACGTCTTCTCCAGCATCGTGGGCATGTAGCTCAGCTCCAGCACCCACACGCCGTCCTGGTGCAGCAGCGAAGCGATGTCCGCGACGAAGTCATGCGGCCGGTCGATGTCATAGAACATGGCCACGCTGGAGATGATGCGGGCCTTGCGGTTGCCCATGACGGCGCGGAACGAAGCGGCGGAGAAGTAGTCCCGAATGAAGCGGACGTGCGGGATGGGCTCCGGCGGGACGATGTTGGATGGCTCGAAACCCACGTACGCCACGCCGCGCGCCTGGTAGCCGAGCAGGAGCGTGCCGTCGGACGCGCCGATGTCGATGACAACGTCCTCCGGCCCGGGACGCACCTGCGCCTCCACTTCCGCCGCCAGCTTCTGCAGGTGCACCGTCATGGTGCGGTTGATGCCCGAGCGGTAGCCGTAGCTGGAGTAGAGCAGGTCCGGGTGCACGGTGTGACGGAGCTGCAGGAATCCGCAGGCCTTCTCGTCCAGGTGGCGGCTGCAGCGAACCAACTCCAGCGGCACGCGACGACGCGGCGGCGGGTAGTCCGCGGACATGAAGAAGTTGCTGGCAATGTGCTGCTCGCCGAGTGAGAGGACCGGCGTCAGCGACGTGGATCCGCAGACCCGACAGCTCTGTCGTGTGGTGAACATCCGCGACTCCTCAGGGCCTCACGGCCGCCAGCCGAACCACATGATCATGTTCGCGAAGCGATGGTCCTTCCCGCCGAAGAAGGAATAACCCGGGAAGTACCGTCGGAGACTGCGCAGCGTGAAGACCTGCTCATCCGCCCACGTGCCGCTGCGGCCGCGGATGCGCTTGTTGAAGAAGATGATGCTGTTGAACACCACGCTGTCGGCGGGGACCATCATCACCACGGCCTTGCGTGCGTGACGGGCGTGGATTTCCAGCAGGCGCAGCTGGTCCTGGTGGGCGAAGTGCTCGAACAGGCCCACCGAGTACACCAGGTCAAAGGACTTCTCCGGGTACGGCAGGTTGAAGATGTCGCCCACCTGGAGGTCCAGCCGCGGGTACTGCGCGCGCGCGTCGACGACGGCGGGCTCACAGTTGTCCACGCCGGTGCACGGCCCGCCAATGCGACGACGGATCCGCTCCAGCGTGGAGGCGGTGCCGCAACCCAGCTCCAGGGCGGAAGACACCGGTCCGCTCAGCTCCAGGATGCGCTGGGCGAACATGCGACAGACCACGTGCGTCTTCAGCTCGTGCAACGCGAACTGCAACGTGCCCGGCCGTGCCGCGTGATACTGCGACCACATCTGCGGGTCGTTGGAGCCTGCGTGGGCGTGGGCCGCTCCAGCGGAGTGCGATGCCATCACGCCCTTCTACACTGGAAGCGCGGACCATTTCAAAGGGATGACGGCGTGCCCTCGTCAACGTCCGAGGTACGACCGGGCCCGCCGGGACGCTGCCATCGCACCAGCCACGCGTGCACCGGCGCGAGGGCGGGGCTCCGTCGGGAGAGGACGCCGAGAGCCAACTCACACAGGGTCCACAGCGACCACGGCATCAACGGCAGCGCGAGGAGATAGGCCTGCAGTACCAGGCGCTTGTCGACGCCAAACGCGGTGGGAACCATGTTCACGTTCAGCACGAACACCGCCGGCGCCAGCGCCAGGACCACCGCCACGGGCACGAACTCCCGACGCTTCCACACCGCCAACGCCGCTCCCACGACGAGCAACGTGGGTGAAGCCAGGGTCCAACCGTGTCCGAACGACGGGAGATACGCGCGCAGGAACAGACCGTGATTGCGCACCACACGCTCGACGACATCCCAGACCGTGCGACCGTCCATGATGTACTGGAGCATGGTCATGCGCGGCATGTCCGGCGTGGGGTCCGCGTTCAGCTTCTCGCGCGCCCACCAGTAGATGACGTCGTTGCCGACGTGGTTGGTGCCGCGCAGGATGCGGTCGAGCGCCACGGTGACGAGGAGCGCCGTCAGGACCACGCCCACGCGTCGCAGCACGTCCCGTCGTGACGGGGAGCGCCACGCCCGCGCCTGGAACAGCAGCCACACCGCGGCACAGGCCACCTGCAGCAATCCATAGACGCGCGTCAGGTACAGCACGGCGCCCCACACCGCGGCCCACACGTCGGTGCGCGCGGCGCGCGGAACGCCGACGGGAAGGAACATGAACCAGAAGAACAGGAGCAGCTGCGCGGCGTAGACGGGGTCCCGCAGCCCGCTCACGCCGTAGTAGTGCACGGTGTGATTGCCGGCGAAGAGCCAGAGCGTGGTGACGGCGGTGAGAACGCCCAGGTGCGCGCGGCAGAACCCGTAGAGCGCCATCCCGGCGAGGAGCGTCTGCGCCACGGTGACCAGTCGCGCGGCCCGTTCCACGTCGCCAAACCACGCGAGGCCCAGGCGCAGCCAGAAGGGATGCCAGGGTTCGCGCTCGGCGGTGTCAAAGAAGATGGTCATCCCGCGCGCGGCCCGGAGGTAGGTCTCCACGTCGTAGATGAACGGGGTGCCAAGCAGCTCCTGGTAGGCCTGCGAAAGCCCGTCAACCAGGAGCACCATGGCCAGCCCAGCGACAACCAGCTCCGCCAGCACGGCGCGCGTGGCCCGGGTGACGACGTGGCTCTGCACGGACTGCGGCGTCATGGAACCTGCCTGTACCCCGACGCCATCACGGCGCACCAGCGAGGGCGAAGCGGTGGATGGCCAACTGCAGGAAGCCCACCTCCTGCCCGCCGGCGGGGGAATAGCCCGACGACAGCGCCCCATGCAGGTGGTCCCGGAAGGGTCCCGGTTGGGACAACACGAAGACGTGACGACCACCCGCCCCGACGAGAGCCTTGCGCACCTCCTGCTCCAGCGTGGCGGCGTCCTGCGGAAGGGGCGCATTCTCGTCGATGACGAACGCATTCCGGTCGCGGCCGGTGGGAAAACCGCGCACGGTGACCTCGGGGCGCAGGTGCTGCAGGTAGTAGGCGAAGGTGTCGCGGTGCGCGGTGGCGACGACAAGGACGTCCCCCTGGCCCATGGCGTCGGCGAGCCCGCGCGCGATGGCCCGCTCCTGGGAACGCGTGTCCAGCGCGATCTCCTGCCCCAGCGGAACCATCGACGCGGCGAGCAACGTGGCCAACCCGACAACGCGGGCGACGCGAGGCAACGTCGTCACCGCGGCACCGAGCGCCCACGCCGCCGGCACCACCGCCGCCGCGTCCACCCGCCCCACGACGTGGATGGGATGGGCAACGGCCGAGTATGCGAAGATCATCAGCAGCGGAACCACCGTGGCTCCAAGCGCGAGCTTGAGCGTGGGCTCTTCGGTGCGCCAGGTGTTCCACGCCGCGGCGAACCAGCCCAACACGCCGGTGACGACGGCAACCCAGCCCAACGCGTCGATCCCGTTGCGCACCGGTGGTCCCGCGCCCGGCGTGAGCGCAAGCAGGGACGTGGGCACCTGCCAGGGGAAGAGCCGCTCCCACGCGTCCGTCAGCCACGCGTAGCTCGTCGTCACGCCCTGCGCCTGGCCCACCAGCGTGGGCAGCCACGGGAGGAACAACACCGCGGAGGCCCCGCCCGCCACGAGGAGCGTCCGCCACCACGCGGCCCGGTTCTCCGTCGGCAGGAGCGCCGCCACCACGTAGAACGCCGCGCCGTAGAAGACCCCGAGGTTGTGCGTGTACAGCAGCAACGTCGTGGCCAACGCGAGGTAGGCGGTCCCGCGGGCGCCAGGTCTTCGGTACCCGACGACGAGGGCATCCAACGCCAAGGTGACCGTGAGGATGAACAGCCCGAAGGCGCGCGTCTCCCGGGCGTAGTGCACCGCCATGGGGCTCACCGCGAGCAACAACGCGGACACCGCCGCCACCGGCCACGACGAGACGCGCCGCACGGTCCGAGCCAGCACCCGCACCGCGAGGAGCCCCGCCACCGCGGAGAGCGCGCGGACGCTGGCCTCGCTGTCACCCAGCACGGACATCCACGCCTTCAGCAGCAGGAAATACAGCGGGGACTGCGTGTCCGAAGCCAGCCGCGCGAGCAGCTCCCCCACCGGCAGGGACGCCCACACCACGCAGACCGCCTCATCCGCCCACAACCCCTGCGCGCCGAGCTCCCAGAAGCGCAGCACGCCCGCGAGCAGCAGGACCGCCGGGAGCCAGGCGCGCTCAGGCCATGCCGCGGGAGCGGATTCTTGGAGCATCCTCGTCGTCAATCCTGCCGTCCGCGCGCATCCAGCGTCAAACTCCCGGCGTCCCGACAACCCGCAACGCATGCGTCAACATGGCCTGGAACGACGGCGTCCGCGCCGGGATCACGTGTCCAAGCCTGCTTTCCTCGTCGTCGGGGGGCATGGATCAGGACTTGCACCGCAGCCCCTTGTCAGCCTCTGGGGAGTGCTTAGCTTGCCCAACGCGGTGACGGGCCCGGGGGGCCTGTCCAAGGTTCCGAAAGGCGGTCCCATGGCGTCCATTCCTTTTGACAAGATGACGGTCAAGCTGCGCGAGGCGTTCGAGGCTGCGCGCAACCTCGCGGTGACCCGGCAGCACAATGAGCTGACCCCGGAGCACCTGCTGGTGGCCCTGTGCGAACAGGATGAAGGGGTGGTGCCCGCCGTCCTGACCAAGATGGGTGTCGACGCGCGCGTGGTGGCCAGCCACGCCGACGACGCGCTGTCCAACATCCCGCGTGTCACCGGCGCGGAGGGCATCTTCCTCGGTCGCACCGGCAAGCAGATGGTGGACAACGCGCAGGCGGAAGCGGGCAAGCTGGGCGACCAGTTCATCAGCGGTGAGCACATCCTCCTGGCGCTGACGACGGTGGACGGCCCCTCGCGCGACATCCTGCGCAAGGTGGGCGTGACCCCCCAGAGCCTGCTGGCGGCGCTCAAGGAGGTGCGGGGCAGCCAGACCATCACCGACGAGAATCCCGAGGGGAAGTACAACGTCCTCGAGAAGTACTGTCGCGACCTCACCGCCGACGCCATGCGCGGCAAGCTGGACCCGGTCATCGGCCGCGACGAGGAAATCCGTCGCACGATGCAGGTGCTGAGCCGACGCACCAAGAACAACCCGGTGCTCATTGGTGAGCCCGGCGTGGGCAAGACGGCCATTGTCGAGGGGATTGCGCAGCGCATTGCCAAGAAGGACGTGCCGGAGAGCCTCAAGGACAAGAAGCTGGTGGCGCTGGACCTGGGCAGCCTGTTGGCCGGCGCCAAGTACCGCGGTGAGTTCGAGGACCGACTGAAGGCGGTGCTCAAGGAGATCCGGGCCGCGGAAGGCCGGATCATCATGTTCATCGACGAGCTGCACACGCTGGTGGGCGCCGGCGCCGGGGAAGGCGCCATGGATGCCTCCAACATGCTCAAGCCTGCCCTGGCCCGCGGTGAGCTGCGCTGCGTGGGCGCCACCACGCTGAAGGAATACCGCGAGCGCATCGAGAAGGACCCGGCGCTGGAGCGTCGTTTCCAGCCCGTGTTCGTGGGTGAGCCCTCCACCGAGGACACCATTGCCATCCTGCGCGGCCTCAAGGAGCGCTACGAGGTGCACCACGGCATCCGCATCACCGACGGAGCGATTGTTGCCGCGGCGCAGCTCTCCACGCGCTACATCACGGACCGCCATCTCCCCGACAAGGCCATCGACCTCATTGACGAGGCGGCCAGCCGGCTGAAGATGGAGATCGACTCCGTGCCCACCGAGATCGACGAGGTGGAGCGCCGGATCGTGAACCTGGAGATCGCCAGGCAGGCGCTGAAGCGGGAGAAGGACCCGGCCAGCCAGCAGCGGCTGGAGGAGACCGAGCGCGAGCTGGCGGATGCCAAGGAGCAGTCCTCCACGATGCGCGCGCGTTGGCAGCGGGAGAAGGAGCTCATTGCCAACATGCGCAGCACCAAGGAGAAGCTGGAGGCGCTGCGTCGTGACGTCGAGGATGCGCAGCGGCGCGGGGATTTCGACAAGGCCGCCGAGCTGCGCTTCGGGAAGATTCCGCAGACGGAGAAGGAGGTGGCCAACGCCGCGCAGGAGATCGAGAAGCTGCGCAAGGAGGGCGGCGGGTTCCTGGCGGAAGAGGTCACCGAGGAGGAGATTGCCGCGGTGGTGAGCCGTTGGACCGGCATCCCCATCAGCCGCATGCTGGAAGGCGAGCGCGAGCGGCTGCTGAAGATGGAAGAGCGCCTGGCGCAGCGCGTGATTGGCCAGAAGGACGCCATCAAAGCCGTTTCCGACGCCATCCGACGCAGCCGCGCCGGCCTGGCGGACCCCAAGCGTCCCATTGGCAGCTTCCTGTTCCTGGGTCCCACCGGCGTGGGCAAGACGGAGCTGGCGCGTGCGCTGGCGGAGTTCCTGTTTGACAGTGAGACCGCCATGGTCCGCCTGGACATGAGCGAGTTCATGGAGAAGCACAGCGTGGCGCGGCTCATTGGCGCCCCGCCGGGCTACGTGGGTTACGAGGAGGGCGGCTACCTGACGGAGAAGGTGCGGCGTCGTCCCTACGCGGTGGTGCTGCTGGATGAGATCGAGAAGGCCCACCCCGACGTGTTCAACGTGTTGCTGCAGATCCTGGACGACGGGCGGCTCACCGACGGGCAGGGCCGCACGGTGGACTTCCGCAACACCGTCATCATGATGACCAGCAACCTGGGCAGCCAGTACCTCACCGACGCCGAGGACGTGGAGAAGGTGCGGGTGCCGGTCATGGAGATGGTGAAGAGCCATTTCCGTCCGGAGTTCCTGAACCGCCTGGATGACATCATCCTGTTCCACCGCCTCACGCGTGCGGACCTCATGCAGATCGTGGACCTGCAGATCAGCGCGTTCGCCAAGCGTCTCACCGAGCGGAACATCCGGATCGACGTCACGCCGGCCGCGCGCGAGTTCCTGCTGGAGCAGGGATACGAGCCCACGTACGGCGCACGTCCGCTCAAGCGCGCGGTGCAGCGTTACCTCGCCGACGCGCTGGCGCGGGAGATCCTGGCGGGCAACTTCACCGACGGGGATCTCATCACGGTGGACCGCGGTGCCGACGGGCTGACCTTCACCAAGGCCACCGGCACCAAGCAACCCGCGGCCAAGGTCGGTCGGGCCTGAGCGGGTGACGGCGGAGAACGCGCTGCGCGGCCCCGCCGTCCTCCTCAACATCCATCCCTTCCCTCGCGCGTGGCCGCGGGGTGAGCCCTCCTGCTAGCGTGCGTTCCGCGTGTGGTCTTGCGCGGGAGGCTCGGTGTGGCGGCAGCGTGCTTGCTGGTGGTGATGGGCCTGATGGCGCAGACGCCCGCGCCCTCTCCTGCTCCACGCACCACGCCACCGTCGTCGGACTGGGGCCAGCTCCCCGGTGATCCGCTCGAGGAGCCCGCGCAACCCGCCCCCCAAGCGGAGCCCGAGATCGAGGAGCCCGCCGACGCCGCGTCGTCGCAACAGGTGGCCCGCGACGCGTACCTGGGCGGTTACGGCATGCTGGCCCCGCTGCTCATCCTGCCGCTCGGTCCGTGCAGTCCGGTGCTGTGGAGCATGGCGCCGCTCCTGGGTGGCCTCGCCGGCGCGTGGGCGCAGGAAAAGGCCGCGCCCGACGTGGGAGGCCAATGGATCCGCGGAAGCGCTGCCGCGTACGCCGCCGCCCTGGCGCGACTCATCATCACGTACGCGGGCTACCTCGTGATGTATCCGGTCTACCTCCTGACGCTGCTGCCGTACTACGCGGGCGTGCTGGCCACGGCGGGAATCGTCTCGTGGATGATCGTCCGGGGTCAGCCTGCGCAGCGTTGGTGGGCCGTGTACCTGGGTGGCGTGGGTGCAGCGTTGATGGTGTCGTCGTGCGCGGGGTTCCTGTACTCGGTGTTCTACCTGCTCCCGTATGCCCTGGCCGCGCGCGTGTCCGTGGCCGCGGGAGACGCGGTGTGGAACAACGTGATGACGCAGCAGAAGACGGAGCCCGTCACCTCCGTTCCCAATCCCGCGAAGGCGCGCCTCCCCGGTGAGAGACCGCTGCCGCTGCCACTTGCCGCCGCGCTGCTCGCCACGTCCGCCCGGGGTGCGTGGGAGCGGAGTGCACACCTGGAGTTCCTTCCCGTCGTCGGGCCGCTGCTGGCGGCGGTGGCCGCGCGCAAGCGCATCACCGAGCGGCTCACGCAGGCGGCGGGCGTGTCCGGACTGCGCACCCATGATTCGCCGCAGCCTCTCGTCGACGTGTTGCTCTTCTCCAAGGCGTTCTTCCTCTCCGCGCTGACCTTTGGGCTTCCGCTGGCCGCGCTGGGCCTGGCGGCGACGGGAGCAGCCACGATTGCCACGGGCGTGGTGTTCTACCTGTCCTTGTACGGGAGTCTCGTCGTCGCACCGCTTGCGATCATTGCGTTCGTGGCAACCATGGTGATCGGAGCGTTGGCGCTGGTGCTGCCGCTGGTGGCGCTGGTCATTGACGCGTTCACGCCGTGGATGCTCTCCGCGTGGGTCCTCGCCTCGTCGCAGCCCGACGTGTCACAACCTCCGCTGGAAGAAGAAGCGCCAGAAGACGCCATCGAGATCAACGACGTGACGCCGAGCGTGGCCGACGACGACGTGCGTTGAACGACGCCCCCAGCATTGCCGCGAGCGCGGCCCAGGGCTCCACGCCGTCTCCCGACTCGATGCATCCGCAGCTCGGAGGCGCGATCACCTGCGGATCGGAAGCGGCGCGCACCCGGATGAGCACGTTCATCCTGTCAGTGGTGACGCCGTCCGCAACGACGAAGTCGACGGTGTGCTCACCCGCTTGCCGGCCGCTTGGCGTCCACGAGAACCGGTGCGCCTGCGAATCAAACGCCGCACCCGCGGGAAGGGCCTCCACGCTGTAGGCCAGCACGTCGTCGTCCGCGTCGAGCGCGTTGACGACGAATTCAAGCTGCTCTTCCGCCTCAGCGTGCTGCGCGGGAATGAGGACGAAAGCCGGACCGCGGTTGACGTTGGCCACATCCACCGTGATGCGTTGCTCGACTGCGGTCATCCCATCGGAAAGACGGAAGAACGCTGGGTGTTGACCTGCATCGTCGTAGTGCGGCGTCCAGGTGAGCCGGCCGCCGATCAGCCAGGCGCCCTCGGGCAACTGCAAGGCCTCCACGGTCGTCACGTCACCGTCGGGGTCCGATGCCGCGATGGCGACGTCGAGCTCCACGCCTTCCGTCGCGGGAATCACCTCGGGCACATCCAGCGTGGGGGGACGATTCGTGTTCGCAACCGTGACGTGGAACGCGCCCCGGATCTCGGCCGCTCCATCGGAAACGGTGATTTCCACGTCATGCGCACCCGCTTGGTCAAAGCCTGGCGTCCAGTGAATCTGGCGCGGCGTCGGGTCATACGTGGCCCCTTCCGCGCCGGAGAGGGCAACCTGCAGAACATCTCCATCCGGGTCACTCACCGGCACCGCCACGACGAGCTCGACGCCCTCCGACGTCATTTGGGCCGGGATGACAGCCAGCACCGGTACGCGATTGGTGTTGGTGACCGAGATGTCCAGGTCCAGCGTGGTGGCCGCCTCACCGTCGCTGACGACGAGCGCAACGGTGTGCGAACCGGCCTGGTCGAAGCGCGGCGTCCAGGAGAAATCACCGGTCACGCTCAGCGTCGCGCCAGCGGGGAGGTTGGCCGACGAGAAAGACAACGTCTCGCCGTCGAGGTCCGCTGCAACGAGCGCCAGCGCGAGCGTCTCGCCCTCCGCGACCGTCTGCGGCGGAACAGGTTGCACCGTCGGGGGAACGTTCGTGTTGGTCACGGTGATGGTCACCGCCTCGGAAACCGCCTCCACGCCATCCGAGACGGTGACGACAACGGGATACACGCCGGCGGCGGTGTGGTCCGGCATCCACGTGAGCGTTGCGGCATCCAGCGTTGCACCGGGAGGACTCGGGTCCATGGCGTAGCGCAGGGTGTCGGCGTCGGGATCGCTCGCGTTGATGGACAGGGTCAGCGTGGAAAGCTCGGCCACCTGCAACGGGCCGATGGGCTGGAGGACCGGCGCGCGGTTCACGTTGGTCACGGTGATGACCACGTCGACCGACGCCGTGTGCTCACCGTCGGAGATCTCGATGTGCAGCGTGTGCTCCCCCGCTTCGTCGTAGTCCGGTGTCCACGAGAACGCGCCCGTCGCGTCGTCCAGGATCGCACCGTCTGGAAAGCCGGCCACCGTCCAGGTGAGCGGCAGTCCTTCGGGGTCATTCGCTTCGATGTCGAATGTGATCGGGGCGCCCTCCTGCCCCGCGAGGGATGCGGGAGCCGTCAGCGTGGGCGCCAGGTTGCCGGGCAACACCGTGACATGCAGCAGCAGCGAGGTGGTCCGGCCACCGTCGGTGACGTCGATGGTGAGGTCATACTCGCCCTCCGTATCCACGCCGGGCAGCCAGCTCAGGACGCAGCCATCCACCGTGGCGCCTTCCGGCAGCGTGCCCGACGAACACGTCACCGCGTCGCCATCAGGGTCGGATACGGTCAGCGGCACGGTGAGCGCGAGGCCCTCTTCGGTGGCTTGCGGCGGCGGCGTTCCCACGACGGGCGCGGCGTTGGGATACGTCACCATCCACGTGCGCGTGCTCTTCAGCGCGTCGCCGGCCATGTCCGGATGCACCCGTGACGTCGGGTCCACCACTTCCACGCTGACGTCCACGGCGCGCGGCGTGGGTGGAACATAGGTGAACGTCTCGCCGGTGGCGTCGAGAACGGGCTCTCCGTCCACCTTCCACTGCGCCGACAGCGCGCCGCGCGTGGGATGCAGGAGCTCCACGGTGAACGTGACGGGGTCTCCGTGCGCGGGGCTCACCACACCGGGGCTGGGCGTCTCCGTCCCCGGCTCAATCGGATCCACGCCGTCGACGGGCTGACCCCAGCCGCCCTGGTAGAGCCGGAGCACGTAGGCCTGCTGGCACACGCTGCAGAAGGACTGCCCCAACGCACGCATCGCGCAGTCCTGCTTGGGGCGGTACATGCCG
Organism: Myxococcota bacterium; assembly: GCA_040752415.1. Taxonomy (GTDB): domain Bacteria; phylum Myxococcota; class JACRCW01; order JACRCW01; family JACRCW01; genus JBFMGU01. The sequence goes on along the minus strand of JBFMGU010000026.1, from coordinate 22,405 downwards.
CTGGTGCGGTAGCGCGCACCCTGGAACAGGCCCATGGCGTCGACGAACGCTTCATCTTCCGGCGTGGGAACGGGCGTGGTGTCCGCCACCCATGGCGCCCACTTCAGCGCATCCCGCGAGGTCACGTTGGTGACGTTGGGCTCGCACGGCGGCCCGTTCACGTCGTTGCACGTCGGGAAACCGGGATAGGGGTCCTCGTACTCGTCGGCGAGTTGCGTGAAGCTGTGACCGTACTCGTGCTGGCCAATCTCCACCGCCGCCGCATGGGACGAGAGCACCGACGGAAATCCGCCCGCCCCGCCGTAGGTGGTGTCATTGACCACGAGGAGGATCTGGTCCCAGCCCGGGGCCGCCGCCGCCGCGGTGAAGACCTTGCCCACGTTCACGAGGATGAGGCGGTGGATGTTGTAGTAGCAGAACGTGGCGTCGAACGCGGTGTCCACGAAGGTGCCGGCGAGGGGGTCGCCCTCCATCGTCCCGTCGCCACAACAGCTGGGATCTCCCGCGGCGCACGCAGCGTCGTAGGGCGGGTGGTCGGCGCCGGGCTCGTTGGAGGGCGTGAACAGGCTCGTGACGCGCACGAAGCTCCGGTACTCCGCGTACGGGCTGATGTTGAAGAACGCGGCCTCCAGTTCCGCAGCCTTGGCCTCGAACGCGGACTGCTCCAACTGCGTGTACCCGTCGCCCATGATGAGCAGGTCCACGCGATTGATGGACGGGTCCGAGGGAGGCGGTTGGACGGAAGCAGGCGCGCGGATGACGTCGAGGTCCAGGTTCACCGTGGCCGCGGGCCCGCCCAGCGCCGTCTCCAGGTGCATCGTTCCGCCACCCACGTACGGCGCGCGAACCACAAACGTGGGCCTCAGCACGGGAGCGCGCCGCGGTGTCCCGTCGTGGAACTCCGCGCGCAGGAACCGCGGCGCGTCCACCACCGTCTCGAACACCACGTGGCCCTGCGGCGAGACCACGCGCGCGGCCAGCCGTTCTCCGTCGCGGGCGGGGCTGGTCAACCGCTCCGTGACGACGTCAGGCGTGTATCCCTGCGGCGGCGCGGGCAGGCTGACCAGCTGCCGGTGCACCACCTCCAGGGTGTTCTCCGGCGTCCACTCCACGACGAGATAGTGCGCGGTGGCGGCGTGCGCCTCGGTCCCCGGCAGCCACAGCGTTGCCGCCAGCGCCACAGTCAGAGCCCGGAGCCCACCCATGGCTGCATGGAGTTGCAGGCTTGCACGCCGTCGTCAACTGGGGGCGCGGCTCACGCCACGGTGGGCCACGGCGCGTGACGGATGTCCTTGCCCTTCACCAGGAACACCACCAGCTCCGCCAGGTTGGTGGCATGGTCGGCAATGCGCTCCAGGCACTTGCTGATGGCCTGCATCTTGGCCGCACGCTCGATGTGCGTGGGCTCCTGCTGCATGTCCTCGAGGAGGTGGGCAAACACGGTGGCGTAGCAGGCGTCCACCTCCGCGTCGGCGTGGATGACCGCGCTGGCCTCCTCCGCGTCTCCCCGGACCAGCGCGTCCAACGCGTCGTGGACCATGCGCTGCACCGCGTCCGCCATGCGGCCCACCTCGGCGGGGAACGGGACGTCGGATTGCTGCAGCAGCGCCGCGCCCTGGGTGCACATGTTGGCGGCCAGGTCACCCATGCGCTCCAGGTCGGTGACCGCCTTCAGCGTCACGGTGATGAAACGGAGATCCGAGGCCACCGGTTGGCGACGAGCCAGGATGCGGAGGCACAACTCGTCGATCTCCACCTCCAGCTGGTCGATGGCGTCGTCGGTGCGGAAGAGCATCCGCAGGCGGGCCGCGTCCCGACGGAGCAGCGCATTGACGGTGTCCCGCAGCAACGCTTCCACCCGCGCGCCCATCAACAGGAGCTGGTCCCGGAGGCGACGGAGCTCCGCCTCGTATTCGCGGTCAATGTGGCGACTGGTGGAGGTCATCCGAACCTCCCGGTGATGTAGTCCTCGGTGCGTCGGTCCGCCGGGCGGGTGAACAAGGCCTCGGTGGGCGAGTACTCGATGAGCTCTCCCATCAGGAAGAACGCCGTGAAGTCCGCCACCCGCGCCGCCTGCTGCATGTTGTGCGTCACGATCACGATGGTGTAGCTGGGCCGCAGCTCGTGGATCAGCTCCTCGATCTTGGCCGTGGCAATGGGATCCAGCGCGGAGCACGGCTCGTCCATGAGGAGCACTTCCGGCCGGAGCGCCAGGCTGCGCGCAATGCAGAGACGCTGCTGCTGCCCGCCGGAGAGGCTGGTGCCCGAGCGGTCCAGGCTGTCCTTCACCTCGTCCCAGAGCGCCGCCTGACGCAACGCGCGCTCCACCACCTCGTCCTCACGCACGGTGCGCACGCCCTGCAGGCGCAGGCCCGCCAGCACGTTGTCCCGGATGGACATGGCCGGGAAGGGATTGGCCTTCTGGAACACCATGCCCACCCGTCGACGCACCATGACCGGGTTCACGTTGGACGCGTAGATGTCGTGGCCATCCAGGAGCACCCGTCCCTGCATGTCTGCACCGTTGCCCAGCTCATGCAGGCGGTTGAGGCAGCGGATGAACGTGGACTTGCCGCACCCGGAGGGGCCAATCACCGCCGTGACGCGGTTCTGGATGATGGGCAACGTGATGCCGCGCAGCGCCGGGACACCACCAAACGAAGCGCGCAGTTCTTCCGCACGCATCTTCTCCGCCAGCGCCGCTGTCGACGGTGCGCGCGCCTGCACGTGGGGGACCAGCACCGTGCCCGTGGTCATGCTCTTCGCTCCAGGCGAACGCGCAGCAGGATCGCCACGCCGCTGAGCGCTGCCATCAGCACCAGCAGCACGACGATGGCCGCGGCCGCATTGACGTGGAAATCCGCCTGGGGTCGCGAGATCCAGTTGAAGATCTGCACCGGCAGCACCGTGAACGCGCTCTGCAGCGACGTGGGAACGAACGCCACGTACCCCAGCGCCCCCACCATGATGAGCGGCGCGGTCTCTCCCACCGCGCGCGCCAACGAGAGGATCACGCCGGTGAGGATCCCCGGGGCGGCCGCGGGCAGGACCACCTGTCGCAACACCTGCCAGCGCTCCGCTCCCAGCCCCAACGCGGCTTCCCGCAGGGAGTGGGGCACGTTGCGCATGGCCTCCCGCGAGACCGTGATGACGACGGGAAGCAGCAACAACGCCAACGTGGCCGCGCCCGCCAGCAGACTGCGTCCCATCCCCAGGGTGCGGACGAACACCTCCAGCCCGAGGAGGCCGTAGATGATGGAGGGAACGCCGGCGAGGTTGGTGATGCTCAGCTCGATGATGCGGGTGAGCCTCCCGGGTCGCGCGTATTCCTCGAGGAAGGCAGCGGCCCCCACGCCCAGCGGAATGGCCATCAGCGCGGTGAGCACCATCAGGTACGCACTGCCCGCCAACGCCGGGAGGATGCCCGCGCGCGTGGCAATGCGGGACGGAAACGCGGTGAGGAAGTCCAGGTTGAGGCGGGAGAAACCCTGGAAGACCGCCACGCCGAGGAAGAGCGCGAGCACCAGCAGCGGCCCCAGCAGCGCCAGCGTCCCCAGTGTGCGCAGGATCCTCTCGGCGTGGTGGAAGCGCACCTGCGGCGCATGCACCTGCACCGGCGGCAGGGTGGCGGGAGGAACGTGCGCGCGCGACACCGACGTGTTCACAGCCGACCTCCCTTGAGGATGCGTCCCCTGAGATGGTGCGCGAGCATGTTGAGGACCAGCGTCATCAGGAACAGCGCGAGCCCCACGGCGAAGATGGTCTGGAACTCGAGTGTGCCCGCGGGCGTGTCGCCCATGGAGACCTTCACGATGTACGACGTCATGGTCTCCACCGGCTGACGTGGGTCCGCGGTGAGCTGGGGCTGCTGTCCCGCCGCAATGGCCACGATCATGGTCTCCCCGACGGCGCGACTCACCGCGAGCAGACACGCCGCCGCGATTCCCGAGGCCGCGGTGGGAAGCACCACGCGGAAGATCGCCGCGGTGCGCGTGGCGCCCAGGCCGTACGCGCCCTCGCGCAGGGCGGTGGGAACCGCGCGGATGGCGTCGTCAACCAGGGACGCCACCAGCGGGAGGATCATGATGCCCATCATCAGGCCCGCGCTGAGCGCGTTGAAGCTGCTCAACCCGGGAATCACCTCCTGCAACGCCGGCGTGACGACGATGAGCGCGAAATACCCGAGCGCCACGGTGGGAACGGCGGCCAGCATCTCCAGGATGGGCTTGACCACGCGGCGCGTCCGCCACGACGAGAACTCCGCCAGCTGGATGGCCGCCAGCAGTCCCAGCGGCAATGCCACCGCCATGGCGCACGCGGTGGTCAGCGCAGTCCCCGCCACCAGCGGCCAGATGCCAAAGTGCTGGTCCGCGAACAGCGGCGTCCACTCGCGCTCCGTCAGGAACCGGCTCAGCGGGACGTGTTGGAAGAACGAGGTGCTCTCCACCGCCAGCACGGCCAGGATGGCGGCGGCGGTCAGGACGCTCACCAGGCCGCAGATGGCCAGGCCGCCCCGCGTCAACCGCTCCGGCCACGAGCGCGGCGTTTCCAGCACCTGCGCGTTCACAGCCCCGGCCCCGCCTTCTCCAACAACGACTCCACGGTGACGCCCACCTGCGCGCCCTTCCCGCCGAACAGGGAGCCCGGCGTCCTGGCCTCCAGCCGACGCTGCGCCAGCTGGTAGCCACGTTCCTGCAGCGGCACGTAGCCCACCTGCCCCACCAGCTTGGGCGCCTGCTGCAGGTAGAAGCTGATGAAGGAGAGCACCTCCGGACGCTCCAGCGCGCGCGCGGAGACGTAGACGAACAGCGGCCGGGAGAGCGGCTGGTAGCTGCCGTTGCGCACCGTCTCCGGTGAGGGGGCCACCGCGCCGGCTCCGTTGGCTTCGTTTCCGTCGTCAACCGGGAGGAGACGCAGCTTGTCCTGGTTCTCCGCGTAGTAGCCGTAGCCAAAGAAGCCCAGCGCGCCCTCGTCGCGGGAGACGCCCTGCACCAGGATGTTGTCGTCCTCGCTGGAGGTGAAATCACCGCGGCTGGCGTGCTCACGGTGGATGATCGCCTCGGTGAAGTAGTCGTACGTGCCGCTGTCCACGCCGGGACCAAACAGGCGCAGCGGCGTGTCCGGCCAGTCCGCGCGCACGTCCTTCCACGTCATCACGCGCCCCTGGGACTCCGGCTGCCAGATCTTGCGCAGCTCCTCGACGGTGATGGCCTGCGCCCAGGTGTTCCTGGGATTCACCACCACCGCCAGCCCGTCGTACGCCACCGGCAGCTCCACGAAGGTGACGCCGCTCTTGGCGCACGCCTCCAGCTCCGCGCCCTTGATGGGCCGGGACGCGCCCACCAGGTCCGCCTCTCCCGCGCACAGCCGCTTGAACCCACCGCCCGTGCCGGAGACGGCGGCGGTGACCTGGACGTCGGGCCGCTGCGCGCGGAACTCCTCCGCCATGGCCTCGGTGATGGGGAAGACGGTGCTGGAGCCATCCGCGCGGACCTGTTGCGCGGGAGCCCCCTGCTGGCCCGTCGGTCGACACGCCGTCATCACCACGAGAAGCCACGTTGCCTGCAACATTCGACTCTGCATGGTCACCGACTCCGGAAAGGGCCAACGCCGCGCGCGCGCACTGACGTCGGGCCAACCAGGCCCAGGACGGAGACACGCCCCCGCGTGACGCGCGTTCGGCGTTCTGCCCGCGGGAGGTCGCGGCGGGGTGTCATGGTTGTGACAGTTTGGTGAACAGTTCGCCGGACGGGCTCAGGCCGCGTCGGAGGACGCTTCCACGGGGGGCAGCGTGAACCAGAACGTGGAGCCCTTTCCCTCGGCGCTGTCGACGCCCACGCTCCCCCCCATGTTCTCCACCAGGTGTTTCACGATGGAGAGGCCCAGCCCGGTTCCGCCCATGTCGCGCGAACGACCGGTGTCGGCGCGGTAGAAGCGCTCAAACAGGTGCGGGACGTGGCGGGGTGCAATGCCCGGCCCGGTGTCGGTCACGCTCATGAGGACCTCTCCGTTGCGCAGCTCCGCCCGCAGCGTCACGCGCGCGCCCGACGGGGAGTACTTGATGGCGTTGTCCACCAGGTTGGTGAGCACCTGCTCCACGGCACGGCGGTCCGCCTGCACCTGGATGGCCCCGACGGGTGGCTCCACCATCAGGCGCACGCCCTTGCGGTCCGCCTGCTCCTGGCACAGCGACGTGGCCTTGTGCATGGACTCCGCGCAGTCCAGCGGCGCCGGGCTCAGCTTCACCTGGCGCGACTCGATGCGTGAAAGCTCGAGCAGGTCCTCCACCAGGTTGCCCAGCCGCTCGGCGTGACGCTCGATGATGGCAATGAAGCGGTCGCGCGCGGCGGGCTCATCCTTGGCGCCACCCATCAATGTCTCCACGGCGGAGCGGATGGCGTGGATGGGCGTGCGCAGCTCATGGCTCACGTTGGCCACGAACTCCTTGCGGATGGACTCCAGGCGGCGCACGTCGGTGACGTCGACGAGGACGGCCACCATGCCGGGCGGCTCTCCGGAGAGCGGGGACGCGCGGACAATCAGCCGGCGCGGCGTCATCCCGCCAATCTCCACCTCCCGACTCACCGGCGCGCCGCGCGCCCGCGCCTCATCCAACGCCGCCTGCAGGTCCGCGTTGCGGATGATCTCCAACGGAGAGCGCCCCACCACGTCGGCGCCCAGCAGCAGCGTCTCGCGCAGCGCGGCATTCACCACCGCCACGCGTCCCTGCGCATCCAGCACCAGCACGCCCTCGTGCATGCTCTCCAGGATGCGGGCCTGCAGGTCGCGCTCCGTGCGCAGGTCATTGAGCGTGCGGGACAGGCCATCCGCCATGGCGTTGAGCGCGTGCGCCAGGGAGGTCATCTCATCCCGTCCCTTGATGCGCGTGCGCAGCGTGAGGTCTCCGCCGGCCATGCCACTGGCCACGCGGGTGAGCTGACGCACCGTGGAGCTCATCCAGTGCGCAGCCGCGCTGGAGAGCAGCGCCGCCAACGCCAGGGCCAGCAGGGAGGCAATGAGCAGCAGGCCGTGCACGCGGGCAATGGCGGCGTCCACCTCACTCAAGGACAACGCCACGCGCGCCACGCCAATGGGCGCACCCGGTGGCCCGTACGGGATGGCCGCGTACAACATGCGCTCGCGCACGGTGGCGCTGAAGCGGGAGCTGCTGCCGCGACCGGTGGCCAACGCCTCCTGCACCTCCGGTCGATGCAGATGGTTGTCGACGAGGGCGAGGCGGTGCAGCGGCACCTCGGAGTCACCGGTCACCACGCCCTGGATGTTCATCAACGTGACGCGGGCCCGCGCGCGCGCTCCCAGGTCGTCGGCCAGTGCGTCCCAGGCCTGCACGTCGGTGGGGGAATACCCGGACTGGTCCGCCTCCCGTTGCACCAGGTGCAGGCGGATGAACATGTCGTCGCGGATGCGCTGCGTGAGGATGTCCTCCAGGGCACGGGTGAGGAACACGTCGGCAAAGCCCACCGACGCGGCCACCAGCGCGAACGCCACCAGGAAGAGCTTGGCGCGGAAGTCCATGCCGGGCCTACGTCGCCTCCACGCGCGGCGCCTCCGAGAAGCGGTAGCCCACGCCGCGCACCGTCTCGATGTAGCCGCCCGCCGCGCCCAGCTTCTCCCGTAGGCGCTTGACGTGCGTGTCCACGGTGCGCGTGGTGACGTCGGCGGCAATGTCCCAGACGTCCCGCAGCAGCGTGTTGCGCGTCTGCACGCGCCCCCGACGATCCAGCAGCACCAGGAGGAGCTTGAACTCCAGGTTGGTCAGCTCCACCTCCTTGTCCTCCACCCAGGTGCGGTGGCCCGGACGGTCCAGCCGCAGGCAGCCGAACTGGGTGACGCCGGTGGGCTCCTGCGCACGCGCGCCGGAACGCTTCAGCACCGCCTGGATGCGCAACAGGAGCTCCCGCACGCTGAAAGGCTTGACCACGTAGTCGTCGGCGCCCAGCTCCAGGCCCACCACGCGGTCCACTTCTTCACCCTTGGCCGTGACCATGATGAACGGAACCGCCTCCGTGGCACGGTCGCGACGGAGCGCACGCGCAATCTCCGTCCCCGGCATATCCGGGAGCATGATGTCCAGCAGGATCACCTCCGGCTGTCCGCTGCGCGCGAGCCGCAAGCCCTCCTGTCCCGTGGTGGCGGCAAACACCTCGTGCCCCGCCTGGCGCAGGTTGTACTGCAGGATCTCCTGGAGATCGTGCTCATCCTCGATGACCAGCACGCGAGCCATCTGGGTTTGGACCTCGGTTGAACGTTGGGTGGCGCACTGTGCCCGTCCGTCGACGCGGATTCAACCCTGACCTTCCGCGCCCCACGGACAACCACGGACCGATTGTGACGGCGTCACGGACGGGCCGCCAGAATCACGCGTGTGACATTCCTGTGACACGTCCTGGCCTGCTTGCCGTCGCGTCCCAGCCTGCTCGTCGTGCGTGAATTGCGCCCCGTCTCCCCGTCGGTAGGTGAAGGCCAGGAGGTAACCATGCGTCCCGTCCCGGACCTCCGCAGCACCGTGCGCGACCTCTGGCCATGGCACCCGGTGCGGCGGATTGCGCGTGGCCGAGGGCGCAAGCCGCGGTCCGCGTCTGCACGCGAATCACCGCCACCCGCGCACGCCGGGCCGAGCGCGACGCAGCGCCCAAGACGACGTCGTCGCCTCCCCGTGGCGGTGGCGTTGGCGGTTGGTGGCGCGGCGTTCGGGGTCTATGCCTTCGTCCGGGCCCGCGCCTCGCGCTCCAGCACGTTGTGCTCGTTGGCGGGGCGTTGGCAGTGACCTCCCGCGTGGCGTCGAGGTCCTTCCCCAGAAATGCCAACGGCGCCCTTCGCGGACGCCGTTGTGCCAATCCACGTGGTGGGGTGCGGATTACGGGTTGCCGCTGGACTTGAGGTCCGAGCCGCTGACGTGGAAGTTGTTCATGGGCTGGCCGTCCTTGTTGATGTACAGCGTGCGGCCCTCATTGGTCTGCAGCCGCACGAAGAACTCCAGCTCACCCTCGTTGCCGGCCAGCGCGCGCAGGTCCTCGGTGTCCACCGCGGCGGCCAGGAACTTCTTCTCCGGCACCCAGCTTCCGCCGCCGGAGCGGCTGTAGGACTGGTAGCCCTCCTGCGTGGCCAGGGCCAACGGAATCTCCACCGCCTCCGCCACCGACGAGCCCGCCTCCGGCTTCCAGCCCTTGGGACCCACCACCACCGTGGCGTTGGCCAGGTCCTGCGTGAGCTTGCGCTGGTCGACGAGGTTCATGTCGATGAGGAACACGAACTGGTCAATCTGCGCGCCCGGCGTGCGGCTGGTGTAGTCGGGGCGGATGTCGCGACCCACGCGCACGTTGCCCGCGCCAAACTCCTTCACGCTGAAATCGCCCTTCCAGTTTGACGCCAGCCACGGCGAGCCCAGGACCTCCCACGCGTCCATGTGCCGCACCGTCATCTTGTGCTGCGCGCCACCCAGGAACGTCAGCACGTCCTGGATGTTGGTGGGCTGCACGTCGTTGTTCTTGGCCGCGTAGAGACGGAACGCCTCCTCCGTGGTCAGGTAACCCTTGCTGCCAACGTCGTACTGCTTGGCCAGTTCCTCCATCGCCGGGTTCTTGAGGTCGGAGATCGGGATGGTGTTGCGCGGCATGATCTTGAAGCTGGACACGGGATACCTCGCAGTGGGTTGAAGGGCTGGACCGCGGGCGTAGGGCGATTACACCGTAAAATCAAGGCTCGGAGCGCACCTGGAAGAGCCTGGCGCCGTATCCTGCCAGGGTTTCCCCGGCCCCACCCGTTGTTTCGTTGACGTGCAGCAACACCCGTCCTCCGACGGGAATCCACGCTCCCACCGCCACCGGCTCAACCCCGACGTTGAGCATCACGCGCACGCCCTGGTCCGGCGTCACGCGGTCGTAGATGAGCAGGGGGCCGCGCGCGTGGACCAGCCGCAGCGAGCCGTCGCGCAACGCGCGCACGTCGTGACGGAGCCGGCACAGGGTGCGCACCAGCTCCGCGGTCGACGTGGGAGGACGGTCTAGGGGTGGCATGGGAATGCGCTCGGTCCACGCCGCATCCAGCTCGGAGACGACGCCACCGCCGAAGATGCCCACCTCCGTCCCGTAGGTGAGCCACACCGGTTCCGGTCGCGTGAGGAGATACGTCAACGCCAGGCGCAAGCGCTCGTAGGTCCACGCCACGGACATGAAGCGTCGCGTGTCATGGTTGTCCAGGAAGAGCAGCGGAAAGGTCGACGAGAAGGGACCCATGCGGTGCCGCTGGAACGTCGTCAGCTCCCACAGCTCGCGCGCATCCATGCTGCCACGCGCCAGGAACCCCAGCATCGCCTCGCGGTGTTGGAAGTCGGTGGCCACGTCGACGCCGCGCTCCTCCGCGAACCGCGCGGGCACGTCGGAGACAATCTCCCCCAGCAGGAGCAGCTCAGGGTTGCGCGCGCGGGTCCGGGCCCGCAGCTCACGCCAGAAGTCCTCGGGCGCGTCGTTCATGGCGTCCAGGCGCAGACCGTCAATGCCCAGGTCCACCAGCTTCTCCATCGCCGTGATGACGTGCTCGCGCGCGGGCCCGGGGCGCAGGTCCAGCCACGGGAGATGCGGGCCGTTGTAGTAGTGCTCGAACGTCGTGGCGTCGCGGGCGCGGACGGGGAAGCGCTTGATGCGGAACCAGCCGCGGTACGGGGACTCCTCTTGGCGCCGCAGCACGTCCTGGAACGCGGGATGCTGCTCATTGACGTGGGTGACGGCGGCATCCAACACCACGCGCAATCCCGACGCGTGCGCACCATCCACCAGCCGACGCAACGCCACCTCGCCACCAAGCCGCGGGTCAATGGTCATGAGGTCGGTGGGATCGTAACGGTGTGATGACGGGGAGAGCTGGATGGGCGTCAGCACCAGCGCGTCGACGCCGAGCGCGCGCAGGTACGGCAGCCCCTCGGTGATTCCGTCCAGGTCACCACCGTAGAAGACGGGCTGCGCGGACGGTGTCGTCGGTGGGCTGGCGCGCTCGTCGGGTGGGGAGCTCCGGCCACGGTGCCAGCGGTCGACGAAGATGCCGTAGAACACCGCGCCCGGGAGCCAGGCCGGCGGCTGCGCCAGCGCGTTTCGACGAGGAGGAACCGCGAAGGCCAGCTCCGGGAGGCCATCAAAGCCAAACCACGCCGCGTCCGTCGGAATCCCGCCCTGCGCCACCAGCATGAGCCGCTGTCCACGACGTCCAACCACCCGCAGTGGAAGATGCACGGTCTCCCTGCCCTGCACCCACACGCTCCCCGGCGGAAGATGGTGCGCGTCCATCTCCGCGTGCACCTGGAACGTCCCATCCTCCCACCACACCACGTGTCGACGATCCGGCGCGAAGTGCAGCGGACCCGCAACGCCGCCCACGGTGACAATCGCGTTGAGGTGACCTTCCGCGTCGTCGCGAACGCGCGCGTGGGGGTCCAGCTCCCAGCGACGTTGATTGACGCGAAACTTGTACCGGTAGATGCCGGGCGCCAACTCCAGGGTGCAGCGATACTCACCCGGAGACACTTCCGTCATGACGACGGGATACTTCCAGTCCGGGAAATCCCCCGCGAGCTCCACGAGCTGCCCGGGCTCGTCGCGGAAGTGGAACTGCACCGGTACGCGCGGTGTCATGCGGTCACCAACCCGTGGGCCCCACGTCGGGAGAGCAGGTGGGGCCTTGCATGAGGCACAGGCGGGCCCGCACGGATTCCTGTCGCGCCATGAAGAACATGGGTGAGTTCCAGATGGCCATGAGGTCCTGCTGCAGCACGTTGCCGGCGGGCGGATGGTGGAAGCTCATGGGCTTCACCATCCCGTCGGGCTCCACGCAACACAGCTCATACGGCAGCCGACAGGAATTGATCTCCATGCGGTTGACGAAGTCATCCATCCGACTGAAACGCGCCATCCGCTCGTCGTCGTGGAGCCTGCACTTCCAGACCTGCATGTCCCGCGTGTGATCGAGCAGGCGCACGCCCCGCGCTTCCGCTTCCCGCTCGGCGTTGGCCACCGCCTCGGCCAGCACGCGCTCATCGACCAACAGGCCTTCCGCGCAGCCGTTGATCGGGTACATCTCCTCGAGCTTCACCCAGTCGAGTCCCGACTCCGCGACGAAGCGGATGAGCTCCGGCAGCTCGGTGATGTTGTCGCGACTGATGGTCCACGCAATCCCCATCCGCACGTCCCAACCCTCACGACGTCGGAGCGCGGCGAGCGCGGCAATGCGCGGGAGCAGCCGTTCAATGTGCGAGCCAATGCGCAACAGGTCATGCGTCCGGGCGCTCATTCCGTCGACGGAGAAGCTGAGCGAGTTCACCCCGCGCTGCACCGCCTCCGCAAAGCGCGTCTCCGTCATGGCCTGCCCGTTGGAAAGCAGGTGGATGACCGTGGGCTGACCGTTGCGCTCCGCGCGCAGCAGGTCGAGCACCGGGATGAACACCGGCGAGAGCATGGGCTCGCCCGCGTGCGTGAACCCCACGTAGGTGGCGTGGCGCAGGTGCGGCCTCAGCGCCTCCAGCACTTCCGACGTCATGGAGCGCGCGGTGCCCTGCTCCGTCATCACCGGCGCACGGGTGATGCAGTGGGAGCAGCGCAGCTGACAGGTCTCCGTGAGGTTCAGGTAGAACCGCGTGGGACGGGCCTGCACGCGCACGGTCGCTCGACGGAAGTCCTCGTCCACCACGCGCAGCAGCGGAGTCCCAACGTCAGCAGCGACGGAAGCGGACGACATGGGTCCACCCTACGGTCGCGCGGGGGCGAGGTAAAGCGTCAGGTTCTGCGCGCCTTGAACGCGCGGGTCAGCGTGACGCCAAACGCCTCCGCCGGCGCAAGCTCCAACGCAAACTCCCGACGGAGCAGCTCCTCGAACGCCCGCGCCTCCGTCGGAGACACCACGCCCTCTCCCACGTGCAGCTCTCCCACCACCCAACGCGCACCGCGCAACACCTCCGGGCTCTTCGTCAACAGGTGCTCCGCGCCCTCGGCATCCAGCTTCAAACCGAAGCGGTCCGCGCTCAGCACCGACGAGAACGAACGCGCCGGCACCGTCACCTGCCGCGTGGTCCAACCGTGGAGAGGCTGCGTGGAGGCCATGGCGTGCGAGTCCTGCGGCACATGCAGCGTCACCTCTCCGTCGTCGGGAGCGACGGCGCAAGGCAGCACCTCCGCGTTCACGCCGTTGCGCTGCAGGTTCTCGCACAGGAGCGCCACGTTCGACGGAAGCGGCTCCACACAGACGAGCTTTGACGTCGGATGCCACACGTGCAGGTACAGCGCGGCCAGCCCCACGTTCGCGCCCACGTCGTAGATCACTGGCACCGCTCCCGCGCCGTCGAGGCGGTACGTGTCGTCGGCGAAGATCTCGAAGGCCAGCAGGATGGACTCACGCGTGGGCGGGACCCTGACGTGCAGCCTGCGTCCCTCCACCACCAGCTCCAGCTCGAGGTGCGGCACATCCCCCGCGCGCCACCGCTCCCGCTCGCGCAGCGCGGACATCAGCACCTCCAACGTGTCGCGGCTCCCCGCCATCTGCTGCACCCGACGGGCGCGCTGCGCGGTGAGGTCGTTCTCCTGGAGACGCAGGTGCCCGCGGCAGCGCGCCAGCTCGGCGAGAGCAATGCCGGTCACCGCCGCCAACACGTCGTCACCGTCGGGGAGCATGGCGGCGCACCAGGGTCGTTCCTCGGGACGCGCGTAGGAGAGCAGCGCACGGATGCGACGATGCGCTTCCGCGTCGGAATGCTGGGGATGGCGTGCGCACGCGGCGCAGGGACAAGCGTTGGCGTCCATGGGAAGCCCCAGCATCCCTGGAGCGTGGTGGGTGGACGCAAGCGGGTTTGACAGGCGCGTCGCGGCGCCCCATACCCAGCGCGCATCCGCGGGTGGTCCATGTTCGTTTCAACCGACCTTCACGGCCACACCTACTTCTCCGACGGGAGAGCCACGCCGGAGGAGTTCATCTCGTTCCGTCGCGCGCTGGGCATGCGCGTGGTGGCCATCTCCGATCACGACGTGATGGCCGCAGTCCGTCGGGGCGCGCGGGTGGCGCACGCGTACGGGATGACGCTGGTTCCCGCCATGGAGACCACCTCCTTCATCAACTTCGGGACGGACAAGGCGGAGCAGGTGCACGTGCTGGCGTACTACCCGCCCTCGTTCCTCGTCGAGAACCGCCTGGAGCAGACGTTCCTCTACCAGCGCGGGCTCAAGGTGCAGCAGAAGTGGCGGGAGTTCGTGCTCGCGTGGCTGGACGCGCTCCCCGTCGAGGATCGCGAGGCCATCGACCCCGGGCGCAAGCTGGCCGCGCTGGGACCGGACCGCTTTCCGGCGTTGCAGTCGTTCATTGACCTCGTGGTGGCGCGCAAGCGTGAGCTGTTTGATCCCTTCCGCAAGCACCACGTGCGCTTCTGGACGGAGGACGCGGAGCTCTTTGGCTGGGAGCCGGAGCAGCTGTGTGACGCCATCCGCGCCGACGGCGCCGTCGACGTGGTGGCCCACGCGGTGCGCTACAAGGACCACGCGCGCATGGAGCGGGTGCTGCAGTACGTGAGCGGCATTGAGGTCTACACCTCGCGTCACAACGCGGAGGCCGCGGCACGTTTCCGCGAGTACGCCGAGAAGCACGGGAAGTTGTGGACCGCGTCGTCGGATGACCACCAGAACGCGCGCTACATCCAGCCGCCCAGCGGCACGCCGGTGGCCACGTTGGAGCGCATCCTGCAGATGCCCGTGCCCCGGGAATGGCTGGCGGATGCCTGAGCCCACGAGGAGAACCCGTTGAAGACCTACCCGGTCAATCTCAACCGCGACCCCAACCTCCCCACGGGCATCCACGACCCCAAGTGGCGCAACCCCGCCGTGGCCTCGGTGGTGGCCTTCAACGCCTACCAGCGCACCATGATGGAGCACCGCGGTGAGTTCCCGGAGAAGCCGCTGGTGACGTCGGACGCGCTGAAGGACGCGCGCACCGGCACGGTGGAGAAACGCAGCTTCATGACCGCGCAGGTGCACACCGTGCAGGGTTGGAACCTGCACTTCAAGGGCGGCTCCTACGGCGAGATCCATCGACGCTACGCGTTCGGCGGCCGCCTGCCCGCGGTGAACTTCCACGCGCAGAACGTGTTCTTCGGCGTCGACTCCGACGGGCGGTACTTCCTGCGCGCGGTGGTGGGTCGCATGGACGGCGGGTGGGGCAACAAGGCCGCGCTCAGCGCCACGTTCCTCACGGACAAGGGTGACCTCGGCGGTGTGCTGTGGCAGCACGAGATGGACCCACCTCAGGATTATCCGTTTGTTCTCGTCGGGAAGGATGCGCGCCTGGCCGCGGAGTTCAACAACCTGCGTGAGATCCTGGTGGTCTTCCAGACCCACCACGCCGGCCGGTGACGACGTCACTCACGCGCGCGCCAGGCCATCCAGCCGGTCCAGGTTGTTGCGCGCGCCCAGCGTGATGAGGATGTCCCCCGGCTCGATGCGCGTCTCGGCGGCGGGATTGAACAGCATGGGTCCCGCGGCGCGCTTGATGGCCACCACAATCACCTGCAGCTCCTTGCTGAGCTGCAACTCGCCCAGGCTGCGACGCACCAGCCTGCTCCCGTCCAGCACCAGCGTCTCCTCCATCTGCAACGCCATGTGCTGGGTCCTGGTGGCCAGGTCAATGAAGTCCAGCACCGTCGGGCGGAGCACGGCCTGCACCACCCGGCTTCCGCCGATGACGTACGGCGCCACCACGCGGTTCGCCCCGGCGCGGGTGAGCTTGGATTCCGCCTCCGGGTCCTCCGCGCGCGCCACGATGAAGACCCGCTCGCTGAGCAGTCGCGCGCTCAGGGTGATGTAGAGGTTGTCGGCGTCGGATGGCACCACGGTGATCACGGCGCGGGCGCGGTCAATGCCGGCCTTCCGCAGCACGGCGTCGTCGGTGGCGTCACCCACCAGTCCCACCCCGTGCTTCCATTCCGGCGTGGCCAGCACCGCTTCGTTCCGGTCGATGGTCACGAAGGGGAGCTTCTGCTCGTCGAGCTCCTGGCACACCAAGCGACCCATGCGACCGTGACCGCACACCACGAAGTGGTCCTTCATGCTTCCAAGTGCGCGCTCCATGCGCTGTCTCCCGAGGTAGTCCCTGAGCTGCCCGCTCACCACGGCGCGGATCACCTCCGTGGCAAAGAAGAACATGGTGAAGACGCCACCGGAGAGCAGCGCCATGGTGAACGCCCGCCCGGCGGTGGAGAGATCGTGGACCTCCAGGAATCCCACCGTCGTCAGCGTAATGATCGTCATGTACAGCGAATCAAAGAGCGACCACCCCTCGATGAAGTGGTATCCGGCCGTGCCCAGGGCCACGAGCAGGAACGGCACCGACGCGGCCACCGCGAGACGGACGGGCTTCATGACGGCGGCGCGGCGGGCGGCGGAGGCGCCAGCATTCCGTTCCATGGCGGCGCACCCAGCGCGGTCTCCGGGTGATCGGGGAATTGCCGCTGCACCTCACGCAACGCGTTCACGTCGTCGAGCAGCGCGTGCACGCAGGCATCATCCAGCGCACCTCCCGCCAGCCGCTTGAGGGCCGCACTGGCCGCGTCGTGGGACCACGCGGGCTTGTACGCTCGTCGTGAGGTAAGCGCGTCATACACGTCCGCCACCGCCACGATGCGCGCCTCCAGGGGGATTTCCGTGCCCTTGAGCGCCCGCGGATATCCCGTGCCGTCGAGCTTCTCGTGGTGGTACTCGGTGATGTTGCGCAACACGTCCAGGTGCTCGAACTGGTTGATGCCCAGGTCCTGCACCAGCCCGTCGATGATCTCGCGGCCGCGCGTGGTGTGCTGCCGCATGATGGTCAGCTCTTCCGGGCTCAGCGCGCCGGGCTTCTGCAGCACCCGGTCGGGCGTGGCCACCTTTCCCACGTCGTGCAGCGGCGCGAACGCGAAGATGCGCTCCACCGCCTCATCATCCAGGCCGGGATGTCCCCGGGCCGCGAGCTGCAGCGCAATGAGCTTGGCGTACCGCGCCATCCGCTCGAGGTGGGCGCCGGTCTCGGGGTCGCGTTGGTGGACCATGTGCAGCATCACGCGCAACGCGGCATGCAGGAAGCGGATGGAGACCAGCTCCGTGAGCACCACCTGCTCCACAAGGTGACCGTAGACATCCAGGTCATGCAGCACGGGCTCCGTGAACACGTTCTTCTCGGTGGCATTGAAGAACAGGAAGCCCTCCACCTCGTCGTGGAAGCGGAGCAGCATGGTGTAGCTGGCCTGGAAGCCCTCCGCGGCAAGCCGTTGCGTGTGCGTGTGTTTTCCTTCCGCAAAGATGCCCATGTCATTGACCACGCGGTGGCGTCCCAGCTCGGCCAGCTGTTCCAGGGAAGGGGCCTGCGCCAGGGTGACCTCGTGGTGCGCCAGCGTCCCAGGTCGGGGCGTGGAGGCCAGGAACGTCCGCACCTGTCGGGTCCGCGCATCATGGATGGCCACCGCCATGCGCGTGATGAACGGATACCGGCGACGCACGTCGTCATGGATGGTCATGAGGTGTGCCGTCAGCGGGCGCCTGCGTCCCAGGTCCTGCAGGAGGTCGTCGTGCGTGTACAAGGTTCCGGTCATCGCCACCTCCTCCGCGCATGAGGTAGTGCCCATGCCCCGCGCTAGCAGGCCCCGTTCCATCGTGAATCCCAACGTCGCCGTCGACGTGCGCGCAAACAACCGCGTCCCGCCCACGACGCATCACACGGTCACGCAGGGAATGCGCGGGGCTGCTTCCGCGTCGAGCAACCGTTGCGACGCACGCGAGCACACCGCTTGCAGTCCTTCGCGGCGTCCGGAGGGTCCATGCGCGGGTCATGGCGAATGATGCTCTTGCTGGGTTGCATGCTGCTCGCCGCGCCTGCGTTCGCGGGGGAGCCGCTCTCCGAGGAGGACCCTCCCACGAACGCATGGGCGGCATGCGTCGACGGAACGGTGGCCGCCGGCGCGGGAGTGTGCGGCTACGGTCTGTTCGCCGCGGGTCCCGTCGCGCTGATGGCAGCCGGTGTGGCCACGACGTTGGGCATGGGCTACCGCGCCTCGCTCCTCGACGGCCCCGGCGGCCTCGTGCTGCTCATCGTCGGCGTGTTGGCGGGCCTGGTGCTTGGGGTACCGGGTCTGTTCGCCATCGGCCCGTGCGGCGCCATCGGGGCCACCGTGGGCGGCGTGGCGGGGGCCTGGCTCCGTCGGAGACCCGCGCACGACGTGCTCATGGGCGCGCTCCCCGGCGGGTTGCTCGCCATCGGCGGATTCCTCGCCATGGTCGCAGGCCTGGCCCTGGGCTCCCGGATCGACGTCGCACCCGCGCCTGTCCTCGGCGCCGTCACCATCGTCGGGCAGCTTCTCTTCCTCGGCGGTGCGGGAGTCAGCGTGCTCAGCGGGCCGGTCGCCGTCGTCGGGATTGCGACGGTGGGGGCCTTCTGGCTGGCGCGCGAGCTCTTCCGCTCGACGAGCCGCCGGGCCCCGGAATGAGCATCACTTCGCGGCGTGATCCGCCAACAACTTGTCCGCGGTCACAAAACGCGGAGCGATGTCGACGGGAACGGTCTGCAGCTTGTCCAGCACGCGCTGCGTCTCCGGGCGGATGACGGCGTACTTGGCAATGAGCGCCTTGGCCTTCTCGTAGCTGCCTTCCGCCTGGATGGTCATGATCTCGCGGGTCAGCGCCTTCACCGCGTCGCGCACCTTGGCCTTGTTGACGGAGAACGTCCCGTCCTTCCCCACGACGAACGCGCCCTTGTCCAGCAGGTAGTTCAGCTGGATGGCCTGACCCTTCCCGTGCGCCTCGTTGATGCCAAAGCGGATGGTGCGGAAGGAGGAGGCCAGGAACGTGGTGTACATCGTGGTCTCCATGCTCTTGTCCAGCGCGCCTTTGTCGACGAGGTATTGCAGCGCGAACAGGCCGGAGATGTCCGCCTTGGCCTCCTCCATGGCGCTGTAGGTCTCCTTGAGCTGCGCGCGCACGGTGGTGTCCTTGCCGCCCGCCTTGATGTTGTGCGGTCCCAATCCGTGCATCAGCTCGTGCATGAGGATGTGCGTGAAGAAGGCGTCGAACGCCACGCTCTTCTGGTCCGCCGACGAGAGCGCCACCGCGGCAATGGGCACCAGCACCATCTTGAACTTGGCTTCCTGCACGTTCTTGAGCATGACGCGCTTGCTGCCCTTCTCCTTCACCACGCGCTCGTCGTTGGGCAGGTTGAACGCGGCGGTCTTGACGCCCCGGTTTCCGTCGCCACTGGCCATGACCTGGTTCACCACGCGGATGGGCGCCAGCGCGCCGAGCTTGGGGTTCCGGTGCTTGGCGTCAATGGGCAGGTTGTTCTCGATCTCCTGCAGCCGCGCGCTGAACTTCGTGAGCTTCTGCGTCTCCACGTCGTCGCGCACGGTGATGAACGCCTCGAAGGCCGCCTTGTAGTTGAACCACTCGTCCTCGTAGACCTCGTAGGGTCCAATGGTCGGCTCGACGGAGGCGTCCAGCTCCATCCAGGCCACGTCGCTGGCGTAGTAGTCGTTGCTGAGGAACGCGGCGGCGCGCTTGTCCAGGTACGCCTTCAGCGTCGGCTGCGTGGTGAGCGCGGCGGCCTCCCGCAGCAGGCGCGCAGCGTGTTGCAGCTCACCCTGGTATTCCACCGAGTAGGGCACCGCCATGAGCTTCCCGTCGGCGGTACGGCGGATCGTGGTGAAGAATCCGCTCGCGTGGGCGCGCTCCGCTTCCGGCAACGCCTTGAGCCACGCCTCCACTTCCGCCTTGGTGGCGTCGGAAGGATAGAAGTTCGCCCCCTCCGGCTTGATCGGCGCACCCGGGATGAACGGCGCCGCGTGGTCCAGCCGTGACCACGGCCCCATGTTGAGCAGGAAATAGTCCGTGCGCGCGCGTCCCAGCGGTGAGCTGTCGCCGAGCAGTCCCAGCAACATGGTCTCATTGCCCGCCCACACCTGGCGGAGGAAGAGCGCGTCCATCACCCGCGCCGCTTCCACCATGCGCGCCAGCGCCTTCTGTTCGTTGGCGGGCAGTGTGGACACGTCCACCACCAGGTCCACGGGTGCAAACCGCGCGCTCATGGTGCGGAGCTGTTTCTCGTCGGGGAGCGCCGCGTCGGCGGCAAAGGTCAGTGCGGTGCCCATGCAGGTGAGGGCCGCAACAATCGAGCAGGTCGTCTTGTTCATGGTCGCGCCTCATAGCATCCCGATGCGCCGGCATTCGTCGTGCAAAGTCCCCACCGCAGCCGGGCGTTGAGCAGCCTGGTCGCACAAAAGCGGCAGCCACCTGCTCAAATTGAGCAATGAGGTGCGCTGTGGGATGCTCAAAAGGAGCGGTACGGAGGTGGGAATGGCGGCGCGCGCGGAGCGGACGTCGGCGGGTCGGGAGCGACGGGTGGTGATGCCGGGTTCCCTGGGACCGGCGCCCGAGCTGGTGGAGATGAAGACGCCGTGGCGCGCGGAGCGTGCGGTGGCGCTGCGGGTGCACCGCGACCAGATGCCGCCCGCGCTGCTCATGCTGCGGGAGGAGCGCTACGTGCTCGGCCGTCACGACGCCGCCGACGTGGTGTTCGAGTCCGGCGCGGTGTCCCGCCTGCACGCGGTGCTGCGCAGCGAGGAGGGACGCTGGTTCTTCCAGGACTATGACAGTCGCAACGGGAGCACGCTGCGTCGTCCCGGTGCGGACGTGGCGGTGCCGTTGCCCGCGCACAAGCCCGTCGAGCTCTTCGTGGGTGACGTCGTGGAATTGGGCACGCCGGAGGCGCGGCTGGAGGTGGTGGGTGCGTCCGCGCTGCCCACGTCGGAGGACCCCACGGAGGATGCCGCGCTGATCTCGCCGGTGTCCCGCGCCTTCGCGGCGCGCATCGAGCTGGCGGCGCGCACGCGCGTGCCGGTGTTCCTGCTGGGTCCCTCGGGCAGCGGCAAGACGCACACCGCGCGACAGATCCACCTCAAGAGCCAGGGCACCGGCCCCTTCGTCCCCATCAACTGCGCGCGACTGCCGCAGGATCCCGCCGCGCTGCACAGCGAGCTGCTCGGTCACGTGCGTGGCGCGTTCACCGGCGCGGAGTCGTCGCGCACCGGCAAGTTCATCCAGGCGGACGGCGGCACGCTCTTCCTCGACGAGGTGGAGAGCCTCCATCCGCTCGCACAAGGCTTCCTGCTCGACGTGCTGGAGGGCAGCGGTGACCTCTCGCCGTTGGGCTCCCGCACGCCGGTGGTGCGCGCGCCCATCTTCCGACTGGTGAGCGCCTCCAAGCGTCCCCTGGCGCAGAGCGGTCTGCGCGCCGACCTGTGCGAGCGCCTGGCCGAAGGCCACATGTGGAAGATGCCCACCCTCGACGAGCGACGCGAGGACATCCCCGGACTGGTGACGGTCTTCGTCAATGAGCAGAGCCGCATGCTCGGCGTGCCCATCGTGATCACCGACGAGGCGGTGGCCGCCGCGGTGGATGCGCCGTGGCCGGGTCAGATCCGTCAGCTGCGCGCCATGATCATGGCCCTGAGCCAGATTGCGCTCGCGGAGAACGCGGGAGCGCCCGCGCCGCAGCGTCGCCTGGTGTTGCGTCGCAGCGACGTGGAGCGGCACCTGCGGGAGCGTGACGAGGCATTTGGTGCCGGGCGCGACCCGATGGTGGAGATGCTGCGCGCCGAGGCGGGCAACCTGTTGCGCAAGACGCCCACGCAGACGTTGGTGGAGGTCACCAATCCCCGTGTCATTCCCGCCAAGCTGAAGGCGGACGCACGGGCGCTGACCGAGGAACAGGTGCGCGCCATCCTCGCGGAGACCAACTTCAACCAGTCTGAGGCCGCACGTCGCCTCGGCATTGCGCGCAACACGCTGGCCGCCAAGATGAAGCAGTTCAGCATCGACACGCCCGAGCAGTGAGGGGCTGCGTCAGAACAATCTGCCCGTGTTGACGAGGCGGGCGAACACCCAACCCCCCACGTTTCACGCCGTTGCGCCCGCTCGCCCCCCTTCCCCACACCCGCTGCGTCGTCGTCCCCACGTGATGCGGATCAGGCGACCGTCGGTATCGCCGGCAGCCGAGGCTGCACCTGGAAATTCACCAAGCCCTGCCCTCGTGGACCACTTTTCACGACGTCATCGTCGGCAGGGCTCTACCTTGGTGGCGGTAGGGAGGTGGGTTGCGGAATGCGGGTTGGGTGCGGCTCAATTGGGACGACGCTCTTGGCTCCGCCAATGAGATTGGCAGGCATCAGAAACGGGTACGTCCTGCTCATTTCTGGGCGGCGAGGCGCGTTTCGCTGGACTGACTGGGGTTGGGCCCCCGTTGGCCTCTCGGACCGTGCGCTCTGTTCCGACGTCAGTCCTGCGACACGACAAACCCGGCCCAGTGGTGAGCAGGACGTACCCTTTTTCTGATGCCTGCCAAT